>JAZOVT010000061.1:0-15487 GCA_045658845.1 Alistipes sp. | reverse complement strand
TGTTTTGTATTTTTGCCAAAATTATGAAATAATAAAACACTAAATAAAATGTCAGACGAAAAAATTATCTTCTCGATGGTGGGCGTCTCAAAGACCTTCACTAATCAGAAAAAAGTATTGAACAACATCTATCTTTCTTTCTTCTATGGTGCCAAAATCGGTATCATCGGTCTCAATGGTTCGGGTAAATCTACCTTGATGAAGATTATCGCAGGTATCGATAAGAATTATCAGGGTGAGGTGGTATTCGCTCCGGGTTACTCTGTTGGCTATCTCGAGCAGGAGCCGCAGTTGGATGACTCTAAAACGGTCAAGGAGGTTGTCGAGGAGGGTTGCGCAGCTACGGTAGCCCTGCTAAAGGAGTATGAGGAGATTAATATGAAACTCTGCGAGCCTATGTCGGATGATGAGATGAATCGTCTTATCGAGCGTCAAGGCGAATTGTATGAGCAGATTGACCACGTCAATGGCTGGGAGTTGGATAGCGTTTTGGAGCGTGCTATGGATGCTTTGCGTTGTCCCGACCCCGACCAGAGTGTTAAGGTGTTGTCGGGTGGTGAGCGTCGTCGTGTTGCGCTTTGTCGTCTGTTGTTGCAGCAGCCCGATGTGTTGTTGTTGGATGAGCCTACCAACCACCTCGATGCCGAGTCTATCGATTGGTTGGAGCAGCACCTCCAGCAATATAAGGGTACTGTTATCGCCGTTACCCACGACCGTTACTTCTTGGATAATGTAGCAGGCTGGATTCTTGAGTTGGACCGTGGCGAGGGTATCCCCTGGAAGGGCAACTATTCAGGTTGGTTGGACCAGAAGTCAAAGCGTTTGGCACAGGAGGAGAAGCAGGAGTCGAAGCGTCGCAAGACTTTGGAGCGCGAGTTGGAGTGGGTGCGTATGTCACCTTCGGGCCGTCGCGCCAAGAGCAAGGCTCGTTTGTCGGCTTACGATAAGATGCTTAACGAGGATGTTAAGCAGAAGGAGGAGAAACTCGAAATCTTTATCCCCAACGGACCTCGTTTGGGCGATGTTGTTATCGAGGCTCACGATGTTAAGAAGGTCTTTGGTGACCGTATCTTGTACGAGGGACTTAATTTCAATCTACCACCTGCTGGTATCGTCGGTGTTATTGGTGCCAATGGTACAGGTAAAACTACCCTATTCCGTATGATTATGGGCTTGGAGGAGCCTACCGAGGGTACATTCACCGTAGGCCAGACCGTTAAGTTGGCATATGTTGACCAGCAGCACAAGTCTATCGACCCCGAGAAGAGCGTCTACGAGGTTGTCTCGCAGAATAGCGACTTGATTACTTTGGGTAACCGTCAAATCCCCTCTCGTGCTTACGTTGCACGCTTCAACTTCAGCGGTGCCGACCAGGAGAAGAAGTGTGGTATGTTGTCAGGTGGTGAGCGTAACCGCTTGCACTTGGCTTTGGCACTCAAGGAGGAGGGCAACGTATTGTTGCTCGATGAGCCTACCAACGATATCGATGTAAATACCCTTCGTGCATTGGAGGAGGGCTTGGAGAACTTTGCAGGTTGTGCCGTTGTTATCTCGCACGACCGTTGGTTCTTGGACCGTATTGCTACTCACATCCTCTCATTTGAGGGCGACTCAAAGGTTGTATTCTATGAGGGCTCATATTCGGAGTACGAGGAGTGGAAGAAGTTGCAGGGCGAGGATACTACCCCCAAGCGAGTTAAGTATAAGAAGTTGATGGAGTAATCCTTTGCTATTATGAAGATTAAGAGTCTGCTTTATATTATAGCCTCTATATTTGCGGTGTTGTCATTCCTCTCTGCCGAGGCTTGTACCTCTGCCGTTATCTCGGGCCGTGCCACCAAGTCGGGCCGTCCATTGTTGTGGAAACATCGCGATACGGGCACGGAGTGGAATTATATCGAGCATCTGCAAGGCAAACGCTTTGCTTTTACGGGTTTGGTCAATTCTAACGATGCAGAGCGTAAGGAGGTTTGGGCGGGAGCCAATGAACGTGGCTTTGCCATTATGAATACCGCCTCATATAATATGAAGCCCGACTCACTAAAGTATCTTCCCGAACGTGAAGGCGAGATTATGAAGCAGGCTTTGGGCGAGTGTGCTACGGTTGCTGAGTTTGAGGAGTTCTTGAAGAATATGCCCCAGCCGCGAGCGTTGGAGACCAACTTTGGTGTTATTGATGCTGAGGGCGGTGCAGCCTATTTCGAGGTGTGGGATTATGGCTATACGAAATATGATGCCAACGATGCGGCACAATACCCAAATGGCTATATTATCCGTTCCAACTACTCGTTTTCGGGGGCGCAGGATGAAGGTATGGGCTATATCCGTTACCAAAATGCCGAGTATCTTCTTCATAAGGCCTATGCTACGGGTACACTCTCTGCCGAGTGGATTTTCTCATCTGCCTCTCGCTCGTTCTATCACGCTATATTAGGCAATGATGCGTTGAGCAGTTCGGCTAATGGTTGGGCCGTTGACCAAGATTTTATACCGCGTAACTCGTCAAGCGCATCGGTTGTTGTCGAGGGCGTTCGTAAAGGCGAAAAACCTGATGCTACGACTATCTGGAGCGTTATAGGTTATCCTCCTTGCAGTTATGCCGTTGCTTCGTGGGTTAAGGCCAAGAATGAAATAGCGGCTGTTATTGCTAACTCTGATGAAGGCCGTTCTTCGGTCAACCGTATGGCTGTCGCTCTTAAACGTGAGGTATTCCCTATTACGCGAGGTAATGGCTCTAAATATATGCGTACCGATGTCATAGCGCGCGCTATCGATGTTTTGCGACCTTACGAGGCTAGGTCTATGCAGGCTGCCGCGGCAGTTCGTGACCGCATCGCCAAGGAGGGCTTTAATATAGAGTTCGTGCGTGAGTATAACGAATTAATTAACGCTTCAGCGCCCAAAACCGATGAGATTGTATCTCAAGTTATGAGTGGAATAAAATAATAAGAAATAAGTAAAATAAATACAATATTAATATGGCACAGAAACCATCTATTCCAAAGGGTACACGCGACTTCTCGCCTGCCGAGATGATGCGTCGCACCTATATTTTCGATACTATCAAGAGTGTTTTCCGTACTTACGGCTTTGCTCCTCTTGAGACTCCTGCTATGGAGAATCTCTCTACCCTGTTGGGTAAGTATGGCGACGAGGGTGATAAACTCTTGTTCAAGATTCTCAATTCGGGAGATTACGCTTCAAACCTTTCGGATGAGCAGGTGCGTCAGGCCTCACAGATTTGCGAGAAAGGTTTGCGCTACGATTTGACCGTTCCTTTTGCTCGTTATGTTGTGCAACATCAGGGCGAGATAGCATTCCCCTTCAAGCGTTATCAGGTGCAGCCCGTATGGCGCGCTGACCGTCCGCAGAAGGGCCGCTATCGTGAGTTCTATCAGTGTGACGTCGATGTTATCGGCTCTCGCTCGTTATTGAATGAGGTAGAGTTGATTTCTATTGTTGAGCGTGTCTTTGCGAAGTTGAATATCAACGTGACACTCAAGATGAATAACCGTAAAATCCTGTACGGCATTGCCGAGTCTATTGGTCACGCCGATAAGATGATGGATATTACGGTTGCGATTGATAAGTTGGAGAAGATTGGTCTTGACAACGTGAAGGCAGAACTTGCAGAGCGTGGTTTGGAGCAGGAGGCTATCGATAAACTTCAACCAATACTTGAACTCGCGGGCTCTAACGCCGAGAAATTGAGTAAGTTGTGTGAGGTAATCGGTGGCTCGGAAACAGGTGTTAAGGGTATCGACGAGATGACTGAAATATTTGGCTATGTCGAGCAACTCGGCATCTCGCTCCCCATTGAGTTAGACCTCTCGTTGGCACGCGGTTTGAACTATTATACAGGTGCTATCTTCGAGGTTAAGGCTATGGATTACGCTATTGGCTCAATCTGCGGAGGAGGCCGCTATGATGACTTGACGGGTATCTTTGGTTTGCCCAATACATCTGGTGTCGGTATCTCATTTGGTGCTGACCGTATCTACGATGTTATGGTGGGACTTAATCTCTTCCCCGAGGAGGTTAATTTCACTACAAAAGTGATGTTCGTTAATCTTGGCGCCAATGAGCAGTTGGCATCTATGCAGATTATCCGCACTCTGCGCGATAATGGTGTTGCAGCCGAGATTTATCCCGAGTCGGCCAAGATGAAAAAGCAGATGGAGTATGCCAATCGCCGTATGATTCCCTATGTTGTCATCATCGGTAGCAACGAGTTGCAGGAGCGCAAGGCTACTATTAAGAATATGATTTCGGGCGAGCAGTCTTCGGTTGCATTTGACGATGTTTGCAACGCCTTGAAATAAGGTTGAAAAATATTTGCGATATGAAACGACTTCTGATATTGCTATTTTTGGCAATCATTACCTCTGTTGTGCCACCTCTTGAGGCTTGTGCGCAACAAAATGGCGATGCAGCCGAGCAGTATCAGAAGTTGAGTCGTTTCTATCGTTATTTGAGCGGTATGTATGTCGATGAGGTCGAGATGAAACCCCTTGTCGATAAGGCTATTCGTGAGATGCTCTCCGAGTTGGACCCCCACTCTTACTATTTGGATGCCGATGCTGTCAAGGCCGACAGAGAGTCTATGAGTGGTAGTTTTAGTGGCATAGGTATTGAGTTCAATGTCCAAAACGACTCGATTATTGTTGTTAATACCCTTCTGCGAGGCCCTGCCGAGAGCGTGGGTGTTATGCCTAATGACCGCATTGTCGAGGTCGATAGCGTTAGTGTTGTTGGCTTAAAACGCGAGGATGTCCCTGCTAAATTGCGCGGTGAACGCGGTAGCGTGGTCAATATTGGCGTTGTTCGTCGTGGTCATCCCGAGATGTTGCGATTCTCTATTACGCGCGATAATATTCCCATTAATACCGTCGATGCAGCCTTTTGGGCCGATAAGGATAAGAAGATTGCCTATATTAAGGTCAATCGTTTCGGTTCAACCACAATGACCGAATTCCGTGAGGCTATGGCTCGTATGGAGGGTGCAGAATCGCTTATTTTGGATTTGTGTGGTAATGGCGGAGGTCTGCTTTCCCAGGCTGTCGATATGGCGGGATATTTTCTGCCCAAAGGCTCACTCGTAGTCTCTACCGAGGGGCGTTCCGTTCCTGAAGATAAGTATTTGTCGTTGGGAGAGCAAGAGTTCGATGGCCGCGTTGTCGTGCTTCTCAATGAGGCCTCTGCTTCGGCGAGTGAGATTGTTGCGGGAGCATTGCAGGATTGGGATAGAGGTGTCGTTGTGGGTCGCGATAGTTTTGGTAAAGGCTTGGTGCAGAGACAAATACCACTTGGCGATGGCTCGGCTGTAAGAATTACCGTTGCTCGTTATCATACTCCGTCAGGTCGCGTTCTGCAACGTCCTTACGAGAATGGCCATAAGGAGGATTATTATCAGGCTCACACCAATCGCTTGCGTGGGCAAACTGCTGATTCTTTGGCTGTCGATACCCTCTCGCTCCCTGAATATAAAACTTTGTTGTCTGGCCGTAAGGTCTATGGTGGAGGCGGTATACGCCCCGACTTCTATGTCGAGAGCGATACAACAGAAATTAGCGATTATGCTGTGCAAATCGTATCTCAAGGCGTATATTCTGACTTTGTTATGACCTATCTTGATGCCAATCGAGAGAAAATCAAAACGCAATACCCTACTTTCGAGCAGTTTGAAGAGAAGTTCCACCTCGCGGATTCCGAGTTGGAGGCTCTTGTTGCGGCGGCAACCGCCAAAGGGGTAAAGTATGATGCCGATGGGTTTGCACTCTCGAAGGAGTTTTTGCGCGACCAATTGACTTCCATTATTGCACAACGCATATATTCCGTGTCGGATGGCTATCGTTGGCTTAATCCTCGTCGTAATTTGTATTATAAGCGCGCAATCTCTATTCTTGACGGATGGAATGAACAGGTTGAGCCATTGTTTCGTCGTTTAGGCGAATAATTGTCCAAAAAACGCCATTATTACCTAATGAAATGGCAGATTTTCTCTTTTCGAGTAAAAAATGCACATATATTTTTTGCGCAAATAAATATTTTCCGTATTTTTGATATGAAAAACAACTTAATCAAATATGGGAACTGATATTTTTGAAACTGCCGAGAATACCGAAGGCTATGGTGATTCGCTGTTTAGTAAGATGATAAAGGCGGGACATCGTACTTATTTTATTGATGTTAAGACTACACGTCATCAGGATTATTTCTTGAGCCTTACCGAATTGCGCAAAAGAATTACGCCTAATGGCGTTGTTAATGAACGTAATAAGGTTTTTGTCTATCAGGAGGATTTTGAGAAGATGGCTGAGGGTATAAAGGAGGCTATCGAGTTTATTAATGCAAATAAAAAATAAATCCTCAATTCTGATAAAGGTTTTCGATATAGAGTAATCGGTATCGAATATTGAGTGAAAGTGATGTGTGAGAGTCGGGAGAGCGTTGTTTTGGGTTTTAGTGGTGGTATGGATAGTATCACCGCTGCGACTCTATTAAAATCCACGTTTAAGCGTGTTATAGCCGTTACGCTCGATACTATTGGCGATGAGGCTATGCTTGCGCGTGCTGCGGAATTTGCCTCACGACTTGATATTGAACATATTGTGCTCGATGTTCGTCGGGAGTTCTCCGCTAAAATCGTCAATTATTTTATCGAAAGTTATGCTCGAGGGCATACCCCCGCCCCTTGTACGCTGTGCAATTCCGCAATCAAGTGGCACTATCTTGCTCGTGTGGCCGATGACTTGGGTATAAAGCATATTGCTACGGGGCACTATTTCAATGTCGTGCAGCATAATGGTTTCTATTACGTTGCTCGTGCCAAAGACTCTGCCAAAGACCAATCTTATTATTTATGGGGACTCGGTCAGGATATTTTGTCTCGTATTGTGACACCTATGGGCGATGTTATAAAGCAGGATATAAAGCGCAATTTCAGCGATAAGAGCGAAAGTATGGGCATCTGTTTCCTTCGTGGGCGGAATTATCGCGATTTCATCACTCGCCACCGAGCGGAGTTAGCCACTAAAGGTAATATTGTGGACTCTGAAGGTAAGGTCGTAGGCTCGCACGATGGCGTGGCGTTTTATACTATCGGCCAAAAGCGAGGTTTCGAATTGAGCGACTCTGTGGGTGGAAAATCTGTTGTTGGGATTGATGCCGAGCGTAATGAATTGCGCGTCGGAGGTGAGTCGGAATTACTTAAAGTAACGCTTGAGATAGAGCAATGTAATATTGTAGATTACAACGAATTGCTTGCGGCTGATGATGTATGTGTAGTTGTGCGTGGTATAGGCCGCAATCCTTCGGGATATATATGCAAGGCCGAGCAGACGTCTTATGGTGTGCGTATTGAGTTGAGCGAGCCTGCGTGGGCATTGGCCGCAGGTCAGCCGATTGTTTTCTACCGCCAAAATCGTGTCATCGGTGGCGGTTTTCTGCGTTGCAGTTATTGATATTTTATCTAAATGTAGTATCTTTGTGCGTTAATAATAACGTGTAAAATGATGTAATAAGGCAGTGCCGTCTGCGCTAATAATTTAACTTATATGAATATTGTAAAACGTCTATACGATTGGGTGCTCTCGTGGAGTGAATCTCGTTGGGGAGCATTGGCTTTGTTTGTTTTGGCTTTTGCCGAGTCGAGTTTCTTCCCTATTCCGCCCGATGTGTTGCTTATTGCATTGTGCTTGGGCGCAGTTACTCGTTCATTCCGCTATGCGGCAATATGTCTTGTGGGTTCGATATTAGGAGCCATAGGTGGTTATGCTATCGGTTATTTCCTTTGGCAGAATGGCGCAGGCGAATACACAGCATTGGCTAATTGGTTCTTCGCCAATGTCTTTAGCCAGGAGAGTTTCTTGGAGGTGAAGAGTCTTTACGATAAGTGGGATTTCTGGATTGTCTTTACGGCGGGCTTTACCCCACTGCCCTATAAGTTGTTTACCATTACGGGTGGCTTGTTCCATATCAACTTCGTGATGTTTATCTTGGCATCGATTGTGTCGCGCGGATTGCGATTCTTCCTTATAGGTGGACTTATTTGGAAGTTTGGAGCGCCAATCAAGACCTTTATTGATAAATACTTCAATCTGTTGGCGATAATCTTTACGATTTTGCTTGTCGGCTCGTTTATCCTTGTAGGTAAATTGTTGTAGCAATGCGTAGGTATGGTCTTATAGGCCTAAAGTTAGGTCACTCATTTTCGGCGCGTTACTTTGCTGAAAAGTTTCAGCGTGAGGGGCTTGCTGGGGAGTGTTCCTATGATTTGTATGAGTTGCCTTCGATTGAGTGTGTGGCCGATTTTATTCGTAACACCGACTCTTTGCAGGGTTTTAATGTCACCATACCCTATAAACAGCAGATTATTCCATATTTGGATTCCTTGAGTCGTGAGGCGCAAAATATTGGTGCGGTAAATTGCGTTAAAATTTCGCAAGATGGCCACACTACGGGCTATAATACCGATATAGACGGCATCCGTTTCTCGTTAAATAAGTTGTTGCAAGGTACTGACGTTGAAGCCGCATTGTTGCTCGGTACGGGTGGCGCATCGCAGGCTGTGCAATATGTGTTGGCCGAGCGTAATATCCCCTTCTCTATCGTTTCTCGAGATAAAGCGAAAGGAAATTTTACTTACGGAGAGTTGTCGCAGGAAATTATAGCATCGCATCCTCTGATTATCAACTCCTCGCCTGTCGGGATGTATCCTAATGTAGATGATGCACCTTCTCTACCTTATGAGTATATTACTCCGTCGCATTATCTCTTCGATTTGGTTTATAATCCAACTACGACAAAGTTTATGGAGCGTGGTGCTCGCTATGGCGCACAAACCCTCTCGGGCCTCGATATGCTATATGCGCAGGCCGAGGCTGCGTGGGCGATTTGGAGTAGATAACGAGCGGGCGAATGTAATTTCGCCTTTGTGTTTAATCTGTGGCGTATGCGCTCAAAATCTCTTCGGCTTTGGCCTTATCCTCTGAACGTACAACCAATTGCGCTGGCATAGCGCCTGTCGGATATAAGGCCGACATCAACTCGTTGCGAATCATCGAATAAATTCCCGCGCCATCCAATAGTGACTTCTCCCACTCTGCGTCGTTAATCGAGTCATACTCGCGTAACACAATCAAACCTTTCTCTTCCATAATTGTCGAATTTTTAGTTCAGCAACTTGTTTCTTAACAAAGTTAGTTATTTTGTTGAAAACTTGCAATGCGTAAACCTGATTTATTCCATATTTTATGCCTATATTTGTAAACTATTAACCGATGAATTATAAATAAATAGATAAAACTCTGTATTACAGTATGAAAAAGTTGATTTATGCCATTGTTGCAGGTGTTGTTGTGTTTGCCTTGTGGCATCACGTGACTACGTCAAAGAAGGTTGAACTTGAGAATAAACCGTTTACGTTTAACACCGAGCGTATGGTTTTGGCCGATAGCGTGATTAATCAGTCTATCGCCGATGATGATTTCCCCGGTGCCGTGTTGTGCGTTGTTAAGCGTGCCGACGATGGCGAGTCTATGGGTGAAATAGTATATTTGAAGGCTTACGGTAGCCGTCAGGTATGCAGTGCAAGAGATGTCGAGAGCGGTAATTTCGTTAGCGACACAATCCCTATGACTACCGATGCAATCTTTGATTTGGCATCAGTAAGTAAGTGTGTGGGTACTACCCTCTCGTTTATGCGAGTTGTCGAGGATGGCTTGGTGCGCTTGACCGATAATGTGTCACGTTATCTACCTGGTTATAAGCCCTGGGAGAGTACTCCAGAAAAGAAAGGCGGCCCGATTGAGCGTAGCCACATCACAGTTACCAACTTGTTGAACCATACCTCTGGTCTCCCCTCTTATGTGGGTGTTCCCGATTTCTTGTCACGTTTTGAGCAGTATGGCGACCCTATGAAGTTGAATTTGCGTGATTCGCTTACGGCATATTTTATTGATGGACTTCCTCGTTTGAACCGTCCTGGCGAAGTGATGCGTTATAGTTGCTTGAATTTTATCACCTTGCAGACCATCATTGAGCGCACTACAGGTATGCGCCTCGACCACTTCGCAAAGCAGGAGGTGTTCGATAAGTTGCGTTTGAAGAATACTTGGTATAATTGTATTGCCGATGCCGAGCGTCCTTTTGCTGCCGATGCAAAGATTGTTCCTACGGAGATTCAGCCCGACGGCAAGGTACTTGTTGGCGAAGTTCACGACCCGTTGGCTCGCGTTATTAATGGCGGAGTATCGGGTAATGCTGGTGTATTCTCTACTGCCGAGGATTTGGCTGTTGTGGCATCGTTGATGCTCAACGATGGTGTCATCCGTCTGCCCGCTGATGGCATAAAGGGCTTCTTTGGCGGAACAGACCGCATCAGATTGTATTCAAAAAATACTGTTGACGCCTTTACTCGCATCCCTGCTGGTTACGAGGAGCACGGCCGTGCACTCGGTTGGGATATTGGTATAGGCCACGGCAGTTATATGGGTGAGTTGCTCACTCCTGGCTCATTGGTAAACCATTCAGGTTACACAGGAACATCGATTGCTATCAATCAGAAGGATGGTATCGCAATCATCTTCCTTACTAACCGCGTTCACCCCTTCGATGATGGTGGAGTTGCTCGTGCCCGTGCAACGGTTAGTAATATTGTGGTTTCGGCTATGGACCACCAATAATTTGATTGCCTAATTTTGAAATAAACATTATGCAGGACTTCGTACATCTTCACGTACATTCACACTACTCTATCCTCGATGGTCAGGCAAGCATCCAGCGTCTTGTCGATAAGGCTATCGGTGATGGTATGCGTGGTATTGCCATTACCGACCACGGCAATATGTTCGGAATAAAGGAGTTCTGGAACTATGTCAAGAAGAAGAACGGAGCCCGTCGTGATAAGGTAAAGCAGACCTCTGCGGCTATTGCCGACCTGCAGGCCAAAGTCGATAATGATGAGGCTACCGAGGAGCAGAAGACCGAATTGGCCAAACTAAAGGCCGAATATGACTCTCTGCCCAAAGAGGATTTTAAGGCGATTATAGGTTGCGAGGTCTATGTTGCCCGCCGAGGTATGTTGCTCAAGGAGGGTAAGATGGACCAGAGTGGTTATCACCTTATCCTGCTTGCCAAGAATGAGAAGGGCTATCATAACCTTATCAAGATTGTATCGAAGGCGTGGACCGAGGGCTTCTATATGCGTCCGCGTACCGATAAGGCCGAGTTGGAGAAGTATCACGAGGGACTTATCTGTTGTTCGGCCTGTTTGGGAGGTGAGATTCCCAAACTTATTACGGCAGATGATTTGGCGGCTGCCGAGGAGGCTGTTTTGTGGCATAAGAATCTATTTGGCGAGGATTATTATCTCGAGTTGCAACTCCATAAGGCAACCGTTGAGAGGGCTAATCACGAGGCCTACCCTATGCAGCGCAAGGTGAATGAGCATCTGATTGCGTTGTCACAAAAACACGGCATAAAATTGGTTTGTACAAACGATGTGCATTTTGTTGATGAGGTGCACGCCGAGGCTCACGACCGTTTGATTTGTCTCTCTACATCACGCGATTTGGACGACCCGAAACGTATGCTCTACTCCAAGCAGGAGTGGATGAAGACGCGTGCCGAGATGAATGCCATCTTTGAGGATGTCCCCGAGGCATTGTCTAATACGGTCGAGATATGCAATAAGATTGAGAGTTACTCAATCGACCACGCTCCTATTATGCCCACCTTTGCTATCCCCGAGGATTTCGGTACAGAGGAGGGTTATCGTGTAAAGTTCAGCGAGCAGGATTTATTCGACGAGTTTACACGCGACGAGAATGGCAATGTCATAATGTCGGAGGCCGATGCGCATAAGAAGATAGATAAGTTGGGTGGATATGATAAGTTGTATCGTATCAAGTTGGAGGCCGACTATCTCGCCAAATTGGCTATGGATGGTGCTAAACGCCGTTATGGCGACCCGCTGACAGAAGAGGTTGCCGAGCGTATGAAGTTCGAGTTGCACATTATGAAGACGATGGGTTTCCCTGGCTACTTCCTTATCGTGCAGGATTTTATTCGTGCCGCTCGCGAGGAGTTGGATGTGTCGGTAGGTCCGGGTCGTGGTTCAGCGGCTGGTTCTGCTGTGGCCTATTGCTTGGGTATTACACAGATTGACCCTATCAAATATGACCTTCTGTTTGAGCGTTTCCTTAATCCCGACCGTATATCGTTGCCCGATATTGATATCGACTTTGATGACGATGGTCGTGGTCGTGTGCTTAATTGGGTGACGCAGAAATACGGCAAGGAGAAGGTTGCCCATATCATTACTTATGGTACGATGGCCACGAAGATGGCCTTGAAGGATGTTGCGCGTGTGCAAAAACTGCCGCTCAAGGAGTCTGACCGCTTGTGTAAATTGGTGCCTGACCGTATCCCCGACAAGAAGATTAATCTTGCCAATGCCATTGACTATGTCCCCGAACTAAAGGCTGCCGAGGAGTCCGAAGACCCAGTAATGAGCGAGACTATCAAGTACGCTCGTATGTTGGAGGGTAATGTGCGTGGTACGGGTGTTCACGCTTGTGGTACTATTATCTGTCGTGATGATATTACCGATTGGGTACCCGTAAGTACGGCTGATGATAAGGAGACGGGCGAGAAAATGCTCGTGACGCAGTATGAGGGCTCGGTAATTGAGGATACAGGTCTTATCAAGATGGACTTTTTGGGCCTTAAAACGCTCTCGATTATAAAGGATGCCGTAGCCAATATCAAACGAACAAGAGGGGTGGATATAGATATTGATTCAATCGATATTGCAGACCCTACTACATATAAACTTTTCTGCGACGGTGGTACTGTGGGTACGTTCCAATTCGAGTCGCCTGGTATGCAGAAGTATCTTCGTGAGTTGAAGCCTTCGACTTTTGAGGATTTGATTGCGATGAATGCCTTGTATCGTCCGGGCCCGATGGATTACATCCCCGACTTTATCGACCGTAAGCACGGCCGCAAGCCTATTGTCTACGATATAGACATTATGGAGAAGTATCTGAAGGATACCTATGGCATTACCGTCTATCAGGAGCAGGTGATGCTTCTTTCGCGTCTGTTGGGTGGTTTTACGCGTGGTGAGAGTGATACACTGCGTAAGGCTATGGGTAAGAAGATTAAGTCGAAACTGGACGAACTTAAGCCCAAGTTTATCAAGGGTGGTCAGGCCAATGGTCATAACCCCGAGGTGCTGGAGAAAATCTGGGCCGATTGGGAGAAGTTTGCCTCTTATGCCTTCAATAAATCTCACGCAACCTGCTACTCGTGGGTGGCTTATCAGACTGCATATCTCAAGGCTAACTACCCGTCGGAATATATGGCGGCGGTGTTGAGCCGTAACTTGGCCGATATAAAGACCATTACGCAGTATATGACCGAGTGTAAACAGATGGGTATCAAGGTGCTTGGTCCTGATATTAACGAATCGATTGTCGATTTCTCGTCAAATCGCAATGGTGATATTCGCTTTGGTTTGGCTGCCGTTAAGGGCGTTGGTGAGGCGGCGGTTAAGTCTATCATCGAGGAGCGAGAGAAGAATGGCCCATTTAAGAACATCTATGACTTTGTCGAGCGTGTCAATTTCTCGGTTATTAATCGTAAGTGTATGGAGAATTTGGCCTACGCGGGAGGTTTTGACTCTATAATTGATTTCCACCGTAGTAAGTTCTTTGCCGAGGATACACGCAGTGCAGGCGGCGCAATGTTTATCGAATTGTTGATACGTTACGGCCAGCGTGTGCAGCAGGAGAAGCAAAATTCGCAGCAGAGTCTCTTTGGCGGAGGCGATGTTGTGGATATTCAGCCCCCTACCGTACCTGTTGCCGAGGATTGGAATCAGTTGCATGTGCTGAATAAGGAGCGCGAGATGATTGGACTTTATCTCTCGTCGCATCCGCTTGATGAGTATAAGGTCGTAATAAAACATATGTGTAAGGCGAGCCTTGCCGATTTGTCGGATTTGGAGCCTTTTAGTGGTCAGGAGTTGGGCTTGGCAGGTGTTGTTACTGCGGTGCAGGCTATGACCACCAAGACGGGCCGTCCGTGGGGAAAGTTTACTTTGGAGGATTATAATGGTGGCGTGCGCGAATTTGCACTCTTTGGTAAGGATTATGAGCAGTTCCGCCCTATGATGTACCCCAACTATTTCCTCTTTATTAAGGGTAAGGTGCAACCTCGTCCTTATGGTGATAATCCGGAGTTGGAGTTTAAGATTCTCTCGATGACTCAACTATCGCAGGTGCGCGATGAGTTAATCAAGGAGTTACAAATTGTACTTCCCGTCGAGGAACTCACCTCTTCGTTTGCTCAGGAGTTCTCGCAGATGGTGCAGAGTAATAAGGGTAATACCGTTTTGCGTCTGTCGCTTGTAAATCGTGCCGAGGGCGTTACGCTCAATATGTTCTCGAAACGATATAAGGTGGCTATGACATCCGAATTGGTAGATTATTTGGATAAGAACGAACTGAAATTTACATTATCATAAATAAACAATTTAATAAATTAAAATTATGGCATTAGCAATTACTAACGAAAATTATGAGTCATTGATGGCATCGGGTCAGCCTGTTGTTATCGATTTCTGGGCAGAGTGGTGTGGCCCCTGCCGTATGATTGGCCCAATCATCGAGGAGTTGGCTGCAGAGTATGAAGGTAAGGTTGTTATCGGCAAGTGTGACGTAGATTCTGCTGACGATATCGTAGCCCAGTACCGCGTGCGCAACATCCCGACCGTTGTATTTATCAAGAACGGCGAGGTTGTCGATAAGGTTGTCGGCGCAACAAGCAAGGAGACCTTGAAGGCAAAGGTTGATGCGCTGTTGTAAAATATACCTTATATTGTAGATAAAACCGCTTGATTACTCAAATCAAGCGGTTTTATTATGTTTGTGTTCAGTGTAGATTAATGCCTTTTCCAACCCCACCAAGGATATATTGCGTATTTACCAATTTCATCGTGATCATCAAAATTTGAATTATACATAGGTATAACTTCGTGAAATCCCTCTGCGGTACACACTTCAGGATTGATACTATTAATATTATTTTTATCAATCAGCGCGCAATAGTCTTCTGCTTCATTGTAACCTAAAGCAATACCATTGACAAATGGAGAAAGAAGCATATAATTAGGATCCACACCAATCAGTTCAAAATCCTCATTAATATACATTGTGCTTTTTGTGTTGTCATTTTCAGACTTATGATGGAAGAAAGTTATGTCGCTACCATAGAAGGGGAATACATACTTCAATGATTCATATGCTACTTTTCCATCGTGGGTAAGCCAGCCTGTTGTTGTGCGCCTTTCCTGATAACCATTTTCATCCTTTTCATAAGTTGTTAGTTTGTACCAATAATAATCTCCATCATATACAAGTTCATCATACTTTGGCTCAATAACAATTTCATTCTTTTTGTTAATAACACCATAATTTCT
>JAZOVT010000060.1:0-14724 GCA_045658845.1 Alistipes sp. | reverse complement strand
CTTGGCCTCCGACTTAGGTAGGCGGAGTACAATATCCTCTGCGTTGTCATTATCCAACTCCTTGGCGAGGGCTGAATTAATTTTTGCAACTCCGTAATCCAAATCTTCGTCGTCACAACCCCAAACTATTACGGGTATCATCCTGCCGTTGTGAGAGATGAATCCTTGCGAAAGCAGGTAGCCGCGACAATTCCCCCTCAACGACTCCTCTTGCAGAATCTCGTCGGACAGATATGACTGATTGGCGAAGATAATAGTTTCACTATTGCCTAATCGCTCCTCTGCCTGATGGCGCAGTGTTCCGCGTACGGAATCTCCTACAACAAGGCTTCCGACAATGACCATAACGGCTACCACTACCGATATAGCGACCAATCGGTAGTAACGTGCAAAGTAGCGAATATTTCGACTGTATATGACTCGATTATATCTCATTTATCTTACCCTCTTGTAAATAGAATTGACGTTGCGCCTTGCGGGCCAACTCCTCGGAGTGAGTTACGATGATAATTGTAGTGCCAAGTTTACGATTAATATCGAGCAATAGGTTGGCTACTTGTTGCGATAACTCCTCATCCAACTGCCCTGTGGGCTCGTCGGCCAGCAGTAGTTGTGGCTTGCGAATCAATGCTCGACAAAGAGCCACACGGCAAGCCTCACCGCCCGAAAGAGTTGCGGGTAGTTGGTTTCTTAAATGACTAACATTTAACATATCCATCAACTCTTCGGCATACTTCTCTTCCTCGCTTGTTGTAGCATCAGCCGCAGCAAGTATGGGCAATAGAATGTTTTCATAAGCCGATAGTTGCGGCAACAGTCGGTGGTCTTGAAACAAGAAGCCAATCTTGCGGTTGCGTATTGAGGCGATATTGTCATTTTGATGTGTTATATCTTCGCCTTGCAATCGATATACGCCTTGGTCGGGTGATAAGATTGTGCCGAGTATTGATAATAGTGTCGTTTTGCCCGAGCCGCTGACGCCTCTAATGGAGATAACCTCGCCCTGCTCAATATTCAGATTAATATCGCACAAAACCTGACGCAGATTATTATCTCCGTCGTTGAACGATTTCGATATGTTTGATAACTCTATAAGTGCCATAAACCTATTTTTTATTCTCTCCAAAACAGAAGAGTGTTCCTTTTGCCGTTAATATATAAAATCTATTGCGAACAACGGCGGGTGACGATACAATCTGCTCACCTGTGTCGTATTCCCACAAAAGTTCGCCATTGTCGGCATTCAGTATGGTGACAATACCCGTCTTTGTGCAGACAATAATCTTGTCGCGACAAATGACGGGCGAAGACTCTCCGACATTGCCTTTCAGCAGATAACGCCACGTCGTCGAACCATCCTTGCGATTGATTGCCGACAGATATTTGTCGTTTGAAATGACGTACAACGTTGTGGGGCTTACGGCAGGTACCGATACAAGCGAGGCGTTCTCTTCTGATGCTGAAACGACGGTACGATGGTCCGTAAATCGCCCATCGGAGAGTTGTACCTCGTAAATATTTCCTGCATAATCGCCTATATAGACCTTGTCGTTAGCAATGGCAGGAGATGATGGGATATAACCCTCTAATTGCAGGGAGTCGCACATCACACCTTGCTTGCAGTCGATTAGGCGTAACCACCCATCGCAACCTCCAAATACCGCATAATTATCCTTGACGGCAACCGCACCATTGATGTAATATCCCGACTCGAATCTGTTGATAAGACTACCCTGCTCCTGGTCGATACAATACATATAGTTGTCGTAACTTCCGAATATGATAGCAGTACGCTCACCTATCTTTACGCTGTTGGGAGAGGCTGATACCTGCCCCTCGCATTTGAAGCACCACGTCGTGTCACGCTTTGAAAGTGATATGGCAGCCAGCGAGCCATCAATACACCCTATATATAACGTTGAGTCGTGCAGCATTGGTGTCGCCTCAACGGGTCGTTGTAAATCATAGGTAAAAGTCTCGTTGCCATCTGCATCTACTCCTCGTACTACGCCTTTTGTGTCACACCAATAAGTTGTGCCGCGCAAAACTACGGGCGACGATACGCTTCGTTGGTCACTCTTGTAACTCCATAGTAGTGTTGGTTTGTCACAAATCTTCTCCTTGGTGTAGCCACTCAAGTCACTTGATGCACGAAATATTGGCCAACTATCGGCTGAGGCTGCAGCATTGTCGTTGCCTTTGGTTGCACAACCCCAAAGCGCAATTATGAGTAATATGTAGAAAATGTTTTTTGTCATAATCCTATTTCAAATAAATTGCTCCCGTCGGGCATATCTGTGCCAACTCATCGTAGGCATTGTGTTTATTCTCCTCGGGTATTACAACCTTCATATCAAAACCTCGTCCGATAAATGTAAAACCATTATCGCTATTGTAAACACATAATCCACAACGAATACATTTTGCTGGCTCAAAACGCAGGTGTTCATTTACCTCAATCGTGAGTTTTACGCTTTGCTTGGTTGATAGTCCGTATTGTGAGCGTTTAATGCCCAACTCTTTGGCGTATGCTCTTAAACGGCAATCTACCCTGCCGTCACAAGCACAATGCAAACAACGTGACGGAGTATTTATACTCTCCTTTAGTCGGGCTTTTTCGTCGCTTGAGAATATACCTACACGCGAGAAAAACTCATCTTTCCCGATTTTAGCCTTCGAGGGTGTTGCTTCTACTTCCGATAACGAATCCATTGCCGCTACCTCGCGGATAATATTTCGTATCGCAACCGATTTATCAACCGAGCCGCGTCGGCACGCCTTTTCGCAAGGAGCTTTACACTCGTCGCACGCAATGGTGGGCAGTGACGAAAATGCGCGTTTCAGTATGGCACGAGCCTCCTCAAAAGCCCCGTTATCATAAGCCGCCAAGAACTGCTCTACATCAAGTCCGTGAGGGCAAACCAACGTACAAGGCGCTTCGCAATCGGCACGGTGGTCACTTAAAAGCAACTCTAATGCTATGCGTCGGTGTTGCAGCACTTCCTCCGAAGTGGAGTCAATTTGCATTCCCTCTTTTGCAGGCGTTACACACGAAGGTACCATCTGCCCCGATGCCAAATCTTTTACGATGCAGACCATACAACCCTCTTTATGCTTCTTGTCTTTAGCATAGCACATTGATGGAATCGAAATGCCAGCACGCGTAGCGGCCTCTAATATCGTTTCGCCTTCGAGAATAGTAATCTCTCTATTATCTATGGTTATCTTCATATCTATTCAGATTTAAGCGATATCTTCTTAATCGCGTCAAATTCACACTCCGCTATACACAAACCGCACATCGTACACTTTTCGGTGTCGATGTGGTGCTGCTCATAAGGTTTGTAGTCGATGGCTTCGACGGGACATACCTTTGAACATTTGGTGCAACCGATACATTTGTCCGTAACGACATATTTCACCATATCTTTGCAGGTGCCCGTACGGCATATACCTCTGACGTGCTCTTCGTACTCCTCGCGGAAATACTTCAATGTGGCGAGTACGGGATTTGGTGCAGTGCGCCCCAATCCACATAAAGCCGATGAGCGTACCGTGTGGGCCAACTCCTCCAAGCGGTCAATATCCTCCATCGTGCCACGCCCTGTGCACAACCTGTCCAATATATCTAACATCCGTCGTATTCCTACGCGGCAGAATGTACATTTTCCGCACGACTCCTCGCTCGTGAAACGCAAGAAATAACGCGCTACATCTACCATACAGTCACTTTCGCTCAATACGACCATTCCTCCCGAGCCCATAATTGCACCCAAACGAGTGAGGGCATCGAAATCAATCTCGGCATCGCATAATTCTGCGGGAATACATCCGCCCGATGGGCCTCCTATCTGTACGGCCTTGAGTTTTTCGCCTCCCTCGATACCACCGCCAATATCCTCAACGATTTGGCGAATAGTAGTACCCATAGGAACTTCGATAAGACCGCCGTGACGTACCTTGCCCGCCAAAGCAAATACCTTTGTGCCTCGACTATTCTCGGTGCCTACTTCTGCATATTTTTCGGCTCCGTGATTTACAATATATGCTATTTGGCTCAACGTCTCAACGTTATTTATTAGCGTTGGTTGGCCAAATAATCCTTTCTCTGCGGGGTATGGTGGACGGCGTGATGGAAATCCTCTTCGGCCCTCAATCGAGGCAATCAATGCAGTCTCTTCACCGCAGACAAATGCTCCTGCTCCCTTGAATATCTCGATATCAAACGAGAAGCCGCTCTGCAAAATATTTTCGCCTAACAACCCCTTGCGACGACACATATCCAACGCTTTGGTTACACGAATCACTGCCTGCGGATATTCGGCTCTGATATAGAATATTCCTTTGCTTGCACCAACGGCATAGGCGGCAATGAGCATACCCTCGATTACGCGCAACGGATAAGACTCCAAAAGAATACGGTCCATAAAGGCTCCTGGGTCACCCTCGTCGCCATTACATATTACATATTTTTCCTGGCTTGCGGCATCGGCAACCATTCTCCACTTTCGGCCCGTTAAGAATCCTCCTCCGCCTCGGCCGCGCAATCCGCTCTGCAAAACGCTCTCAATAATTGCATCTTGGTCACCATTGTGCAGGGCCTTTTTCAAGGCTTCAAATCCTCCGTTTGATATATATTCATCAATATCAAGCGGAGAGATAATGCCATAGCCTTCGGTAGATATTCTTTTTTGAATATTCAGGAAATTATTAATCTCGCCTGTTCGCTCCTTTTCTGGTTTCCAGAGTATATTATCCCACGTCTCATCGGTGTGAAACATATCCACCTGATTCAAGAACGCATTTTTCAGTCTTCGCAACGGACTTGCCGATGGGAAATGATGCAACAAAATCTCCTTTACCTCCTTGGGGCGGATATTGGGATAACGCGTAATCTTTCCGCTCTTATCGACTACATCAATCAACGGTATTTGATTGCAGGCACCAACGCACGAAATGGGCTTAATCTTTATAGCAACGCCCAACTCCTCTTGCGCTTTGAGCAAGGCCTTGTAAACCTCGGCGTTACCACTCACCTGGCAGCAATTCTCCATACCTAATCGTACCTCTCCGACATACTCTTCGCCGCGAGCATTGTGTTGTTCGTCGTTCTTGGGCTTTGTCTTTACATATTCGTCGTGTTGCTGCAATACTTCGCGCACCTTGCCAGGTTGTACATAACTGTAAATCTTGTCGTCAATCTGTACAACAGGCGCAAGCGCACAACACCCCAAGCAGGCAATTTTTTCGATAGAGTATTTGCCGTCGGGCGTTGTGATGCTATCATCATCGAGTTGTAGTTCGCGCTTGAAGGCCTCATATACCAAATTTGCACCCTTGACGTGACACGCCGTACCAATGCACACCTTAATGATATGCTTACCGTAAGGTACCATCTTAAATTGGGCGTAGAATGTTGCCACACTCAATAAATGTGCACGATTGATTTCGGTCTTTTCGTAGACTCTGTTCAAGGCATCAGACGGTAGATAACTAAACTCCTCCTGTAATGCTTGCAATAAAGGTATAGTCATCTGCCGAGTCGAGCCTACGCGTTCAATAATGGCATCAACACGTTGAATCAATCTCTGTCTATCTAACTCGTGGTTTGAATTACAATTTTCGCACCCCATATCTTCTTCTGTTTTATTCTATTTATCGGCTACGCAATAAAGGCTCTGCTCTGTGCGTATAACAATTGTTCCATCGAGGAATGCAGGTGTGGCGTAGGTGGCTTCGCCCGTAGCAAATGAGTTAATCTGCGTTACGGCATCGTCTGTCGAGAAGATAAACACCTGTCCATCTTTAGAGATAAGATAAATCTTACCCTCGACAACCATTGGTGAAGAGTATAATTCGACGTTCAACTCCTTCTCTGCTATCATATCGCCGGTCTTTGCATTATAAACAGCCAAGACTCCGTAACTTGTAGCAATATACACCTTGCCATTGGCAACTACAGGACTTGATACTTCGGGCAGATAGTCTGCAGCCTCCCATACAACTGAGCCATCTTTGCCGTTGATGGCCATCAATTTGGCATACTCGTTGGCGGCATAGATTATTCCGTCGGCACTGCACGGGCTGGGACATACCTCGCCAGCCATACCCTCTACGCTCCACAACTCTTCGCCATTCGAGGGGTTGTATGCCGTAACATTGGGGTTACCCATCAATATAAGTTGTGCATTACCGTCTACCGTGGCAATAATCGGAGAACTCCAACTAACCTTTCCATCTCGCTCCTTCTGCCAGCGTACATTTCCTGTTGCTATATCCAATGCTACGACTTTGCGCATATTGTTATTGTCGAATTGGATGAATACCGAACTACCCCACACTACAAGTGATGACACAAAACCATATTGGTTTTCGGGGATGCCCAAATTCTTGGCCCAAAGACGTTTGCCATCGAAATCCGAACATATAATATCGCCTGTGGCAAATATTGCACATACGTGCTTGCCATCTGTTGCAGCCGTTGCTGATGCATAGCCTGTGTTACCTGCTACCTGTGGCGGTGTGGCGGGAGAGCCTGCAATATTGTCGGCCTTCAGCGACCATAATTGCTTACCCGAAGCGAGGTCGTGGCAGTAGAGTTCGCGTGAAGAGGCATCTCCACCCGTGAAGAATATACGGTCATTATGTACGATGGGCGATGAGAATCCCTGCTTTGACGACAGAGCCTCTTTCCACTTGATTGAGCCACCCGATGCCAAATCCCACTTTGTGGGAATACCTTTGGCTGAAGAGTGACCGTTAGAGTTGCGACCTCTAAACATTTGGTGATTAACTCTTTGTTGCGTCGCAGCAGGTGTGGTTGCAGGTGCATCGTTAGGCGTTGCTTGAGTTGTCTCTGCGGGCTTTGCTGATTCAGGCGTTGTCGCATTGGCGGCATTGTTAGCCTTCGCTACCTCCTCTGGTGCTGATTGCACGGTCGCCTCACTCTGCTCAACAACCTCTTTTGTTTCAGCAGTTGTCTCTGTCGCAGATGCAGCATCCTCGTTGCTTGAGGTTTCGTTAGTCGTTACAGCTGCCAATGTCTCCGCTTCAGATGTCTCTTCTGATGCTACATTTTCTACCTGCTCTGCTATTACCGTTTCGTCGGTTACGGCATTTTCATCCGTTGAGCCCGACTCTTTGCGATTGGCATTGATGATTATAAACAATGCAATGGCCGCTAATGCGCCTGTCAAGATGCGTATATATTTGCGTGAACGACTCTGGATAAGCCACTCGTCGAATACGTCAATATCCTTTGGTGCAATATGCTTTATATCGGCATAATAACCTCTTAAACACGCAATAAATACTACTGACATTGCAATCAGTAGATATACACCCATCTTTTGATGCTCCTCCTGAACAAAATAGGCCTTGCGTGCCAATAAATCCAATTGGCGAATCTGCTCCTGCAGTGTGGTATTGTCGCCGTAGGTCTCGTTCAGGCTTTTAAGAGTCTCCATCACCTCGGTCTGCAGGGGTGATATGTTACGCACCTGAAAATAGTTAGTCGTAAGCATAATCGTAACGGTGAGCATAAATATACCCGTTACGACAGCAATAGTTCTGTAAATATCTTTTTTCATAAACTCAATATTATCTGCGCTTAATTTTGACCATATTTAACTTTGTTTTGCGGACAATAACTAAAACATTGCCCACAAGCGACACACGCCGCTTGGTCGATTTCGTAGGTCTCGCGGCGGCGTTTAACCGAGAATCGGATTAGCGCTATTGCCAATACCAATCCCATCATTGCGCCTATCCAAATCGAATAGAGTCGATAATCGGCTTGTACTTTCTCTACCGATGTATGCAAATCTTCCATTGTGCGACCTCTCATATAAAAGGCCTCCACCTCCAATGGGATAATTTCGGGATTCTCCTCGGCCTCGTATGCTGTAACCAAGTCGTAAAGTCTTACCTCTTTGTGTGCGCGGCTCATTACATCTGACGCTGTACGCATCAGCATAGCACCAGCCACAATCAATAATGGCATAAGCAGAGCGTAGCCCAAAATTCTCTTAACACCCTCTTTGCGCTCCTCTTGCGGAGTATTGGCATAAGGGGGCAGGATAGCATCTACAGGGCAAGAGTTGTGGCACAAATCGCAGTTGATACATTTCTTGTCGGTAATTTTGATTCGTTGTACGGCAACCGATGAGAATAGACTTAATAATGCTCCATAGGGGCATAGGAAACGACAGAATGGTCGTCCTGTAAATACCGAAATTATCAATAACAATATGCCAAATGCCAACAATTCGATATCGCCACCTAATCGGAAAATTCCAATAAATGGGTCGAATTGGCAGACAAGGAATCTGCTGCGAGTAGCGGCATAGAGAATCGTAAGTGCCAAATATAGCCACGGCAAAAGTCCCAGCACCATAGTGATAGGTTTGCTTATACGCCCGTTCTTTACGTTTACAAGTTCTTGCAGTGCTCCCATTGGGCATACTCCTGCGCAGAATACTCGGCCAAACAAGAAGGCAAATATTATAGGCAACAGAAAGAAACATAATACCACCCACGGCAGATGATAAGTCTCATCTACCATAGCCAATACAATATTCTGTATCGAGCCTACGCTGCAAACACATCCTTCGCGGAAGAATCCGAAATATAGAACAGATATGAGGCTAATCCATATCATTGGGTTGCGTCGTCGAGTGATGGCCCACGCTGCCGAGATGAGCAGGGCCAGCAATAATACGACGTCAATTACATCCCACATCAATTCGTTGGGTACGGCATATTGCAAATCGGGGTATTCGTATCCCGACTCAAAATCAGGCTTTGGGAAACGATTCTGCGCCTTAATGCTTATAGTTGCCGTAGCCGTCAATATCGTAGTGAATAATCTCTTCATCTCTTTTACTCTTTAAGTTTGTATGCCGTAGCATAATCTACACGGCTTATAGCATCCGATACACACACCTGTGCAATCTGGCACTCGTTGCAATTAACACATATATCCTGCTTGATTTGCAGATATAACGAGCCATTGCCAAACGAGGTACATCCCTTCACGCACTTGCCACAACCCGTACATAGGTCTTCATTTATTGTGTACTCAAAATAGGGGTCTTCAATAAATTTTCGTTCTATGGCGCCCGTTGGACACATCATATTTTCAGCCGCAGTATTGAGTTCTTTAACGTTTGAACGGTAATAACCACCGCACAAATCGCAATAGCCACACACCCTATTGGCGTGAATACATTTAACCGCCGATACGGGCAACACACAATCTGTTTCGCATCGTCCGCACTGTGTGCATCGCGCAGGGTCAATCTGCCAAAATACATCCGATTGCTTGACCTTTGTTTTGGTCGCAAGTTTTGCTCCTGCCGCCAATACAGCACCGCCTGCTATCACACTTCCGCACATCTGCAAAAACTCCTTGCGGCGTATTGGGCTATTTATGTTTTTATTCTTTTTCTCTTCCATATCTTACGACTATGCTAAATATTTGTGTTTCTACGCAACGGACAATCCTCCTTGCAATCGGCGCAAGCGGTGTTGGCTGCAAACTGTTCATCATAAATAAATGTTGAGATTGTATTTCCGTGAACTACATATAATTCACGTCCGTTGATTCTCACTTCGCGGGCCGTTGTTCCGTAGCCGAGGGCATCTTTGTCGAGCAACGTTGCGTGGAATTTACCATCACGACCATAACAACATATTCTAGGAATACCCTTCTCCGATGTTATTATATCTCCCGACGCGGTTGTGGTTAGATGTACGGGGTTACAACATCCGCTAAACTCACCTTGTCCAGCCCCGCTCTCTCCAAACGATGCAACAAACTCTCCATCAACGGTGTAACATTCCACCTTGTGTCGTCCAGGGTTTGAGCAATATACTTTGCCGTCGAAGTTGGTAATGCCAAACGAATAACTCGGCACGATAAACTCATCGGGGCTATTGATGAATCGTTTGAAACCACCATTCAATGTATATTGGCAGATGTTCTTGTTGTGAGCATCGGTGACAAATACACCACCTGTAAATGCTGTCATAGAACAATAATCCGATTCGTCGCTACAGGCCTCCCACTCTCTTGCGGGTACTCCCTGCAGAGACCTTACCTCAATTTTTGTGGGATATAGTATGTATATTTCACTATTATATATTGCTATATCGCGCACGATACGCCCTATGCTCAATTTGCTCAGTTGCTTGCCACTCATATCATAGATGTAGAGACTCTCGTTTGTGGCGGCAAATATCTGTTCGCCCGAAACATCAAAGGCGCAGATTGCTCCTTCTGCCTTAAATGCTCCGACTTTACGATATGGTGAGGGCAATGCCTTTGTTTTGGCCACACCCTGTGGTTGCTCATTGTAGAACAATTTTTCGGGCTTTGCTATCATCTTGTAGATGTTGTTGCCAGCCACGCCCAATATGGCTAATCCCGCTATGGAAGAGCCTCCGATGCGAAAGAACTTCTCTCGCGACATCTTTTTTTCATCCTCTCTCTCTGCCATATTATTTAATTTTAATACATTTTACAGTGTGTGCATCGCGCAGAATCAGTCTGCCATCGGCATAGGCCATCGGACCCCAAGCGTCAGCTCCCTCCATTATACGTTGCTTTCGAAGAAGTGTAGGTTGCGTACCTTGCATTGCATATACATACAACTCTCCGTCATCCTTAAATATAAACAGATTGTTGTCAATAAAGATATAAGGGCCTAAACCAAAACGCTCGTCTGCGGCGGAACTCCACACAGGTGTATGCAAGTTTGATGGCGTATAAGATGCCAATCTGCCGCGTATGCTACCACCATCCTTTGGGGCTATTGTGTAAATCAAACCTTTGTAGAGGATAGGTGTCTGCTGTTCGCACGATAGGCCTTTGTCGGCTTTATATTGCTCAACCACATTGGCAGTTGCACCATTTATCTCAATTAATGCTCCACCTGAACCATATCCTGCAACCATCAAAATCCTATTCTCGGCTATCTTTACGGGAGACGGAGCTATTACCGATGGCTGCCACTTCTCAGTATGCCATAACAATCTCCCCAGTTGTGCTTTTGTCGCTGCTACACCGCAAACACCGCCTACTCCTGCATATACATAAGTCTTTGTGCCATTTAAGGTCATAGGTATGATTGAAGAGTGCGACATCTTGTATTTAATCTCGTTAGGAGTCTGCCAAACAACCTCTCCCGTCTGGCAATCGAGGCCTATCATCAATACACTCTCTCCAGCGGGGGCTAATACCACTACCCCATCATCAACACAAGGACATTGGCCTGTGTACCAGAATGGAATCTCCGAGCCGAACTCCTTCTGCATATCCATCGACCACTTCATATCGCCACTTATCGGGTCGCAACACATAACGTGACCTTGTGGCCCTACTGTAATAATATATCCCTCACCAACGACGGGTATGGTGCGCGAGAAACCGTGATTACGTTTCATAGGTACGCGATACCAACGTCGCCAAATCTCTTTACCCGTTTCTAATGAGAAACAGCGCAGGGCATCGGAGTTGAGCGATTCATCGTAGTCCAATACATAGACTCGGCCATTGTATATGGCTGCAGCAGCGTGACCTTCACCCGTTGAGAAACTCCATTGCTCCGCAAACTCATCTGTCAAAATTGGGCTGCCATCGCTTACGATATTGGTATAATCTGCTCCACGAAATCCGCTCCATACACCTTTGAGGTCGGAGTCGAAAGCCTCGTCGTATAACATAAAATACTCTCCTATCACCACATCGTCAGCCTTACGCGCCAAACCTTCGGGGCGATTGTCTGCGCCAGGATTCTGTAACGCCAACTCTTTGCTTGAGGGTGAATACAAATGCCACGCAACAATAAGTATTGCGTAAAAAATAGCAGTTGCTACGGCTATGTATGTCAATCTTTTTGCTTTCACTGTATTGTTGTTTTCAATTTTTTCAATGCGTTTAGTGTAAATGTCAGGTTATACATCTCCTCGGAATACCATAATCTCGAGAAATATAATCCGATAGGCTCTCTGCGTGATAATTCACCTTGTTCCCATATCTGGTATATATAATTAAATCCACGCTCGATAGCATCGCGATATTCATCTTTGTCTGTCGAAGCCAATGCCGCCAATGCTCGTGCCGTAAGGGTGATTTTTGACTCTACACCCTTCTGGCCACCCCAACCGCCATCTGCATTTTGAGCCTTGGCCAAATATTCCGCTCCGCGACGAGCCATTGCGTGTGCCTGCTCGCTCTTTGATGCTGTGAGATATTCGACTGCCGTAGCCGTTCCGTAAACGGGCGACAACTCTTTGGGCGCATCTTGGTCGCCAAACCATAACGGATTCCACGCTCCTTCGTCTGATTGTGAGCGCAGCATCCACTTGATTAGGCGTTTAATGCTACGTTGGCATCTCGGTTGCATCTTTGCAGGTAATACATCGTACCACAACTCCATAGCCAGCAGTGCGTGTGCCGATATGTCGCCACAACTGTGGTCAAATGGCAACTTGCCCCATCCTTTGCAAAATGTAGGCATACCGCCGTCGTTGTTTTGCAGAGCCATCAGCCACTCTATTCCTCCGCCTACCTCGTTGTAGTATTTACCATCGGTAAGGTGATATAACGCTACCAATGCTCCCGATGTGTCATCTGCATCGGGCACTGCTCCAGGCAGGTCGCTCCACGCCCAACCGCCTGCTTGCGCACCTGTGAAATTATGTCGGTAAGTAAAGGCGTTTTTGCGTATAGTTGCTGCAAGTTGTTCTTTGTCTTCAATATCATCGCCCAATGCCTTTGCCGCCAATGATGTCACCCAGCAGGCCAAATCGGTGTCTATGCTCCACGAGCCGTCGGCACGAACGGTGTCGATGAGGAATTGTGCTGCGCGTTGCGTTACAATGTGCTCTCTCTCCCCCGCTTCGCTCATACACATACTAACAAATGCCGTAAGCGGTGCAGCCTCCAAGAAACCACCATTGTGAGGTTGCAGTGAGGTCAGTACCTCTAAACATTTTGGTATAAATAATTTGCGCAAAGGCGATATAATATTCTGCTTTCCTCGTCTAAAACGCACAATGCCTACTGCTATCAGTGCAGGAATAGCATAACTTACAACAGGTAGTTGCAAGAACTTAAACAGTCGTTGTGGCAGGATGGTCAATTCAAATGGGAATTGTGGAATTTTGTCCCAATCTTTTATGATGCCAGCCAATGCGCACATCACCAATATAGGCACCGAGAAGGTTAAATCCTTTCCGTAATAATCCAGAACGCCCTTTACCAAAGTTTTGTCATCTATACCGCCTAAATGCTCTATGATATATTGCTTTGTTACGTCGGGAGCCTTCCCTACGGCATATAATGATGCAAACGATAGCAACGTGGCTGTCATATTTGATGGACTCTCCACCGTGTCGCCCCACGACCCGTCGGCCTGCATCGTCGATAGCAACCATTCGGCTCCGCTCTCAATATATTCCGCATATTTGGCCGCGTCAATCTTTTGTAATGCAAATATCGAAACCGATGTCGATATGGCACTCGAAGATAACTCTCCGCGCCATATACCGCCATCCTTTGGTCGCAAAGCCTTTATGCGTTGTGTTACGTCGGCTATTATATTATCTAACTTCTCTGCTGTCATAGTGTTCCTAATGCCAATAAACCATAAAATAGATACTCTACGTCGCTACTGCTGTCGAGTATTGTAGCGCCAAAGCCTCCGTTGTCCAACCAATGTGCCTCAACGAACTCTTGTGCCGAGTAACGAGGTTGTACGCCATAACATCTCAATGTAAAGAGTGCCGTAGCCGTTGATAATAAATCGGGCATATGGGTGTTGTCGGCGGCCTTGAAACCTCCCGACGGGAGTTGCGATTTTAGCAGGTAAGCAATGCCCTGCGAGCCTTTGTCGTAGCCGTCGAGTTGCCCGATGACCATCAGTGCGGCTGATGTTGCATTGGCGCTGGCTATTGTTTGCCCCTTCATATTCGAGAATCCTCCGCTTGTGACGGTGTACTCCTCCAATGCAGAAACATTTTCAGTGCTGCTATCTTTATCGTTGCGGGTATCCTCCAAAAGCGAGAGCCATATAAATCTGCTGTACGGCGAGTTTTTGTCGTTGTTGGGCCATACATCAAACGACTGCTGCTCTCTTATCTCCTTGCGACTTAACATTTTCAAAGCCGCACCCAATTTTGTCTTTTCTGCAATTGATGCCAATAATCTGCAACGCATATATGCCGCGTAGTGTATTAAATCCAACCCCTCGGCATCAATTTTGTCGAGATAGTCGTTCAACTCCTCGGCGCTGAACTTGATATTGAAGATATATTGCAATAGCGTTCCGAATGCCGTGTAGTACAAATCGGACTCACCCTGCTTGTTTACAAAACCTCCATCTGCGGAGCGTTGTGATATGATGAAATCGGCCATCAGTTGCTTTGCTTGCTCGCCGAGTGCATCATATCCGCGTTGCAGAGTTTTTAGTAATTTTATGGTAATGCTATCTGTCATATATTGATTGCCTATTTTAACGCCTTGCTGAGTATTCTATACAACAATCTCTTTAGTTCGATGTTGGTGATTGCCTCTAATGCCTCCAATGCTTTGTCGCGATACTCCTCCACCATCTGTTCTACTCGTGCCGTCGCCTGTTTTAGGTATGGCTCGTAGGTCGGGTCGTACAAGAGAGTCTTTACGTCGTCGCTTGCGATTATATCATTAATCATCTGCTCGTT
>JAZOVT010000059.1:0-22800 GCA_045658845.1 Alistipes sp. | reverse complement strand
GGAAAGATTAGAAGATAAAATATGAAGGCAAATAGCAAATTCTTACACTTAATAGAGCGCATTCAGGAAGGGCATATCATCACCCGCGAGGAGTGCGAATTTTTACTCAGTTTCGACGAGAAGTCATTGGAGGCCGGTATCACACGAAGTGTTGCAGACAATCTATCGCGTCAGGTATTTAACAACAAAGGTTTTATCTTTGGCCAAATTGGAGTTGAGGTAGCACCTTGCCCTGGCCGTTGCAAGTTCTGTTCATTCTCTGATGAGTTCACTACGTTTGAGACATTCTCGATGGACGACAATGCAATGTACGAGGCGGCTGATAATTTTACAGCAAGCGGCGAACTATTTGCATTATCATTGATGGTGATGCACAATACGTCATTTGACAGGACATTGGATATTATCAGCAAAATACGCGCTCGTATTCCTGCGAAGACTCAAATCATTGCTAATCTGGGAGATTTTTCTCGCACTCAAGCCCACGAACTAAAGGCCGCAGGTGCTAATGGAGCATATCACGTTTGGCGTTTAGGCGAAGGATGCGATACAAGATTCACAGTCGAGCAACGACTCTCGACAATCGAAAGCATCAAGGCCGCAGGCTTGGACCTCTACTATTGCATCGAGCCTATTGGTCCAGAGCATACTCCTGCGCAGATGGCCGAGATTATTATGAAAGGTTTGGATTATGAGTGTTTCCAGCACGGTGCTATGCGTCGTGTAACATTGCCCACATCGCCCCTCAGCAAATATGGGCAGATTTCAGAATCGCGCCTCGCACAGATTACGGCTGTCGTGACGTTTGTCGCCATCCATAGTCCTCAAATTTTTTCAATTGGCGTACACGAGCCAAACCCATTGGGACTTATGTCGGGTGCAAACGCCATCTATACCGAGACAGGAGCCAATCCTCGCGACACAGAGAGCGAGACTCTTGGCCACAGAGGTTTGGATATCGAGGCCTGCAAGCGTATGTACACCGAATGTGGATTCGACATTTCATAGGGATAAAAACATTAATACAGACAAAGGGGTATCCGAAAAGAAAATCAGGATACCCCTTATTTATTTCACCATAGGCGCCGAAATATTAGCAATATTACAAATGCAGAAAATATTTATCTGTATATTTGCGTTATAGTTTATAACGAGTGGTAATAAAATCGACTATTATGAGAAAACCAAAAGATGTAGAGAAGTATCAAGCGAATTACTCCGAGAACAAGCTACTAAACAAGCTCACATCCGTAGCCAAATGGGCGGGAGCAAAGGTCGTTTATGCCGTATTGTTACTATATTATGTATTGCGCAGTCCTAACATTTCAGCAGCAGACAAGAGCAAAATTTACGGAGCACTTGGCTATTTCATCCTACCCACAGACCTTGTATTGGACTTCATCCCGATGATGGGATACACCGATGATATGGCGGCTTTGTTGTGGGCGTTACATACCGTTACGAACAACCTCACGCCCGAAATAAAGCAACAGGCAAAAGAGAAACTTTCGGAGTTGATGGGCAAGATTGACGAAAAGCAGATTGAGGATATAACCGAGCAAAAGATAGATTAATGAAGATGTTTTTCCTGATTATATTGGGGGCCTACCTGGCTGGCAACATATACATATTTGTTCGCTTGATGCATTTGGTCTCGGGCCTTGCATTGGGGTGGAAGATTGCGGTCTCGATTCTATTTTGGGCATTGGCATCGCTATTGATGATTTCGATGTTTTTGCGCGATATTCCATTGCCTACAACCATTGCTAAAGCAATGTTCAATCTCGGCTCTATATGGATGGTCTTCACACTATATATGGTGCTTGCACTCATAGTTTTTGACTGCGCAAAAATCTTTATGCCTGCAATGAAATGGGGTTTCCTATATGCATTGGGCTTGACTACGGCATTGTTAATATACGGATATTATAATTACCGTCATCCCAATATTGAGCAAATCGACATCACGCTCGACAAGCCATTCAGTGGCAAAGAAATCCGAATCGCAGCAATCAGCGATGTACACTTGGGTAACGGCACCGACAAGCAGGCTTTGCAACGCTATGTTGATATAATTAACGCTCAAAATCCCGATTTGATTCTCATTAGTGGCGATTTGATTGACAACAGCATAACACCCGTCAGGCAGCAACGAATGGAGGAGGAGTTGAGAGAGTTAAAAGCCCCAATGGGAATATATATGGCGGCAGGAAATCACGAATACATAAGCAAAATCGGAGAGGTCGAAAAATTCCTAAACGAGACACCTATAACATTGTTACGCGACAGCGTTATCACACTGCCGTGCGGGATACAGATTGTAGGGCGTGATGACCGACATAATCGTCGCCGCAAGTCACTTGAAGAGTTGCTTGATAGGGTAAATAGCACCAAACCCATTATTGTTTTGGACCACCAGCCCTACAATCTTGCAGAGGTAGATGCTGCTGGAGTCGATATTCAGTTGAGCGGGCACACTCATCGCGGACAAGTTTGGCCATTGAGTCTATTGACTGATTACATATACGAACAGAGTCACGGCTATCGCAAATGGCAAAATACGCACATTTATGTATCGACCGGACTATCACTTTGGGGGCCACCATTCCGTATAGGAACAAATAGCGAAATGGCTATAATCACCATTAAACCTGCACAAAACAATAACTTTTTGCAGAAAAACAACTGAATCGTCGTCCACATAAAACGGACGGCGATTTTTGTTACTGACCTGCTAATCTTCACAATAGACGCCAAGAAGCGTATAAAAATCCACTTCTCGCCATAATTTAATCGCGCAACAAATAAATATTCATTAAATATTCGTATCTTGCAGAAGATTTGTTTACTAAACCTCAATAAATTTATGAAAAGATTATTTTACACAACACTAATTGCCACGATGGCGTTTATCGCATTGTCGGCAATAGCAAACAACCTGTTTGCGGCAGAGAAGACGGTTACGGCCAAGGAGAGAGTGATTGTCGCATACGTGACATCGTGGAGTAGGGTAATGCCCGACCCCAAAACTATGACACACATCAACTATGCATTTGGCCACGTCACCAACACATTTGACGGCGTGCGTATCGATAACGAGGAGCGCCTTAAAAGTATCGTAGCCCTCAAGAAGGATAATCCACAATTAAAAGTTATGCTCTCGGTAGGAGGCTGGGGTAGTGGTCGTTTCAGCGAGATGGCTGCTGACGACAGACGACGTATGGCTTTTGCCGAGGATTGCCGTCGCGTGGTAGATGAGTTCGGGCTGGATGGCATAGACATCGATTGGGAGTATCCCACAAGCAATGCGGCAGGTATATCTTCATCAGAAAACGACACAGAAAACTTTACGCTTTTGATGCGTGATTTACGCAAGGTTTTGGGCAAGAAGTATCTGCTTACATTGGCATCGGTCGGTAGTGCAAAATACATTGATTTTAAGGCCATAGATAAGTATATAAACTTCGTAAACATTATGGCTTACGATATGGGAGGCGCCCCCAAGCACCACACAGCACTATACCCATCAAAGAATACCAATATGAGTTCTACCGACGCCGTGAAGGCTCACATCGAGGCTGGTGTTCCAACGCATAAGTTGGTTTTAGGTATGGCGTTTTATGGTCGCGGTGGCAAGAACTATCCTAACTTCCAGGATTACAAGGATATTCCCGCTACATCGGATAAATATATCGAGTGTTGGGATGATGAGGCCAAAGCACCATATTTGACCGACCTTCGAGGCAACTTTGTTTTCGGATTTGAGAATCCCCGCTCTTTGGCTGGCAAGTGCCGTTACGTTTTGGAGAATGGCCTGAAGGGTGCAATGTATTGGGATTATGATGGAGATAACGAGGCTGGTGATTTGCGCAACACTGTCTATCAAGGTATTTTGGGCACACCTATCCCCGACGAGGAGTTATTGGAGCAGACACTCACTACAACCCCTCAAAAGATTGTTCCCGCCGAGCCTACGACACCTCGTCTGTTGGTCTTGACCGAACGCGGTGGCAATCACGGAGGTTTTACCGATGCTGCTATGGCTTGGTTGAACAATTTTGCCAAAGAGAATGGTTATGAGATTACCGAGATAAACAACACTGAGAAGATTAACAAGGAGTTCTTGGCTCAGCACAAGGTATTTATCCAACTCGACTACGTTCCTTACAATTGGACCGACACAGCAAAGGCCGCATTCGAGCAGGCCATATTCGATGGCTCGATAGGCTGGGTGGGATTCCATCACGCGACTCTGCTTGGCGACTTCGACGGCTTCAAGATGTGGGAGTGGTTCTCGGATTATATGGGAGGCATTAAGTTCAAGAACTACATTGCGCCTTTGGCCGACGGTGAGGTTGTCGTTGAGCGTAAGAATCACCCCGTAATGCAAGGTGTAAGCCCCAAATTCAAGGTTACAAAAGAGGAGTGGTACACATTCGACAAGACTCCTCGTGGCAAGGTTGATATTTTGGCACACGTTGATGAGGCTACATACTCACCTAAATCTGACGTTACTATGGGTGACCATCCCGTAGTTTGGACCAATCCGAGAATGAAGGCCCGCAACGTATATTTTTTGATGGGCCACGACAAGGAGTTGATGGAGAACGCAGACTTTACAAAGATGTTCTCTAACGCCATAAAGTGGGCTGCTGGCCCCGCTAACTGGTTCCCCAGATTCCGAGTATTGATTCACCACAATAAATATGTCGAGGAGGCTCACCGCCAATTTGCAGAGGATGGCATACGATTCTTCCGCGATATGACCATTGGCGACGGTTTGGTTGTAGACGTAACCGACGATATGAACGATTTCAACGACGAGAAGTTGCGCTCTTATCACTTGGTAATATCGCTGAACGACAATCCTGGCCACTCACCCGAGCAACGTGCAGCATTCGAGCGTTATATGAAGAACGGAGGTGCGTGGTTTGGCTTCCACTCGGCTGGTTACAACGACCGTAACACCAATTGGCCTTGGTTTGTAGATTTCTTGGGCGGTGCCATCTTTAACCGCAATAATTGGCCTCCACAGTCGGCTAAACTCGAGATTGACGACCCACGTCACCCCGTAACAAAGGGTATGCCTCGAACATATATCTCACCGCAAAACGAGTGGTATCAGTTTAGACCAAGCCCGCGCGAGAAGGAGAATGTGAAAGTATTGGTTACACTATCAAAGGATAATTATCCCATTGGTTTCAAGGATACGGTAACCGACGGCGACTGGCCCGTAGTGTGGTCGAACACCGATTACAATATGATTTATATGAATATGGGCCACGGTACAAGAATTTTCGTTGACCCAACACAAAACTATCTTATCTACAACGCTATGCGTTGGTTGATGCGTGATAAGTTTTAATCAAACATCTAAACAGCACAACATACAACCCGTCACACAACGACGGGTTGTATGATTTTTGAGAGCAAAAAAAGGGGGATTTACCAAATTACACAACCGCAGGTTGTACCTCATTTGAAGCCTTGTAAAGGCGACCAAAGCCCCTGCCTGAGGCGGGGTTGGGGGTGGGTCAGACTTGTAAATGCGGACAAAGTCCGCAACGTAGGCTTAAAGAAGCAAGACGCCTTAATAAGTAGTGTAATATTGTATGTAAGCACCTAAAAAAATAGGCGGGAATCTCACGATTGCCGCCTACCTTCGGGACATTAGAAGTCCCATAAACTACTAACCCAAACTTAAATAAAATGAAGAAACCTCGCTACGGCACTGCTAAATGCCGCAGTTGATATAATACATCGCAATCGACGTGCCAAATATGTAAGCGAGAACGTCAAATCACAAAATAGAGTTGTTTTCACGATTTTACAGCCCAAATTGGATACTGCAATCACTTTAAGGCCCGAACGACTTGTTTTATATCAAAAAAATTATTTTATTTGTAGATGACTTACTAACACATTAATCTTACACAGATGTTACGAAAAATTAGAATTACATTAGCATCAATATTTTTCATCTGCATCACGTTGTTGTTCCTCGACTTCACAGGAACTATTCACGCGTGGTTGGGATGGATGGCAAAGATTCAATTTCTACCAGCCGTATTGGCTTTAAATGTAGGTGTTGTCATATTTTTAGTTGCGCTAACGCTCATCTTTGGACGAATCTACTGCTCGGTGATATGCCCGATGGGTGTAATGCAAGACATTATATCGTGGTTTGGTGGCAAACACAAAAAAAATCGTTTCTCATATTCAGCCGAAAAGAGTTGGTTGCGCTATGGAGCGTTGATTGCCTTTGTAATATTATTTGTTGTAGGGCTTAACTCTATCGCACTGCTCATTGCGCCTTATAGTGCTTATGGCCGCATAGCCCAGAATCTATTGGCTCCCATTTGGGGATTCGGCAACAATATTTTAGCATTCATTGCAGAACGCCTCGACAGTTACGCATTCTACTCTACAGAGGTATGGATTCGCAGTTGGGCTACGTTTGGTGTTGCTGTCACCACACTCGGCATCGTTGGTTATTTGGCGTGGAAAGGTGGCCGCACATATTGTAATACGATATGTCCCGTCGGCACAGTGTTGGGATTTTTGTCGCGTTTCTCACTTCTAAAGCCCGTAATCGACACCTCGAAGTGTATTGACTGTGGTTTATGTGCCAAGAAATGCAAGGCATCGTGCATCGACGCAAAGAATCACAAGATTGATTACAGCCGCTGCGTAGTATGTATGGATTGCTTGGAGTCTTGCAACAAGAAGGCCATATCATACACAATGCGCAAAGGCTCAACAACGACTCAGAAGAGCGAAGAGAAAGTAGATAACTCTCGTAAAAACTTCCTTGTAGGGGCAGGCTTGTTAGCCGCATCAGCAGCCAAAGCGCAAGAGATGAAGTTGGACGGAGGATATGCGACAATCGTAAAGAAGGAGCCGACAGCAAAGTTCCGTACGCTTACACCCGCAGGCTCGTTGAGTGCAAGCAATATGGCCACACATTGCATAGGTTGTCAGTTGTGTGTTGCGGTATGTCCCAACAATGTACTGCATCCGTCACCATATCTTAAGAACTTTATGCAGCCTGCAATGTCATACGAGAAGGGATATTGCCGCCCCGAATGTACCAAGTGCTCGGATGTATGCCCGACAGGCGCTATTAAACCGATAAGCGTTGTCGAGAAATCATCGATTCAGATTGGCCACGCAGTATGGGTAAAGCGCAACTGTATCGTAATTTCCGACGATGTTGATTGTGGCAACTGCGCCGAACATTGCCCGACAGGTGCTATCTCGATGGTTTTGTCGGATTACAAAAATAAGAAGTCGCGCAAGATACCCGTAATCAACAAGGAGCGTTGCATCGGATGTGGTGCGTGCGAGCATCTTTGTCCGTCACGCCCATTCAGCGCAATATATGTAAAGAGTTATAAAGAACATCGTACAATCTAATACCGCAAAGAGATGAAAGCAGAGAACAAAAACAATATAGACCGCCGCGAATTTATCAAACGTATCGGCGCAGGGTCAATGCTCACTGTAGCGGCTCTTTCGGGATGTAACGTAAATAAAAAGGGAGGCAGCACACTCTCCGACGACGAGATACCAACCGACAAGATGGAGTATCGCACCAACCCCAAAACGGGCGACAAAGTTTCGCTTCTGGGTTATGGATGTATGCGTTGGCCGACCATCGAGCAAGAGGGCAAGACCGTAATAGACCAAGAGAAGGTTAATTCGCTGGTCGATTATGCCATTGCGCACGGAGTTAATTTCTTCGACACAGCACCCGTCTATGTGCAGGGAATGTCAGAAACGGCAACGGGTATAGCACTACAACGCCATCCGCGTGAGAGTTATTTCCTATCGACCAAGATGTCGAATTTCTCGAACGCCTCGCGCGAGAACTCTATTATGATGTACGAGAACTCGTTCAAGAATTTGCAGGTCGATTACTTTGACTACTACCTGCTGCACAACATCGGCGGTAGCGTAGGCGATTTCAATCGTCGTTTTATCGATAATGGAATGTTGGATTTTCTCGTTGAGGAGCGAGAGAAGGGTAGAATCAAAAACCTCGGTTGGTCGTTCCACGGCTCGGCAGACGTTTTTGACCATATATTAGCATACCACGACAAGGTACATTGGGATTTTGTGCTGATTCAAATGAACTATTCGGATTGGCGCAATGCGCGTGGACGCAACGTAAACGCCGAATATCTCTATAGCGAGTTGGAAAAGAGAGGAATACCTGTACTTATTATGGAGCCATTGTTGGGTGGTCGTCTGTCAAACGTTCCCGCACACATCGAGGCCCGACTGAAGATGCAAGAACCCGACCGCTCGGTGGCTTCGTGGTCGTTTAGATTCAATGGTTCTTATCCAAACGTACTGTGTATGTTGAGCGGTATGGTTTATGAGGAGCATCTGCAGGATAACATTCTCTCATTCTCGCCATTCACACCTCTTACAGATGATGAGAAAGAGTTCTTGTTTGAGACTGCAGAGTTGATGTTGCAATATCCGACTATACCTTGTAACGACTGCAAATACTGTATGCCTTGTCCTTATGGATTGGATATACCTGCGATTTTATTACATTACAATAAGTGCGTAAACGAGGGCAACCTATCGAAATCATCGCAAGATGAGAACTATCGCAAGGCTCGTCGTGCATTCCTGATAGGGTATGACCGCGCAGTCGAAAAGGAGCGTCAAGCAGCATACTGCACAGGGTGTAATCAGTGTAATCCACACTGCCCGCAGAGGATTGACATTCCTCGCGAGATACGTCGTATAGACCAATATATTGAAAACCTAAAACAAGGCAAGGAGTTTTAGACCTCACAACTATGCTGAAACAGTTACGGCATATATTGCACACCACAAATTGCTCGTGTGTCATTGCCAATGGCGATAAGATAGAGTCATTCCACCAACGAGGAATAAAAGATTTGTACGATATACTTCGCGACAACCGACCGCTGCTCGACGGAGCGACCATAGCCGACAAGGTCATCGGCAAAGGCGCTGCCGCATTGATGATTGCAGGAGGGGTGACGATGGTTTACGCTGACGTGATAAGTGAGCCCGCAATGGAGTTATTTAAGCAATACTCCATAAAGGTTGAATCTGACAAGAAAGTTGCAAATATTATAAATCGCCGAGGCGACGGCATCTGTCCCGTTGAGGAGCGATGCACAAAGTGTGACACGATTGAGGAGTGTTTGGTAAAGATTGAGGAGTTTGTAAAGAGTATGATATAAATGAAAAATTGGTTATACATATTTATTCTAAGTTTATCAATGTGGGTAATATCCTGCAAACACGACTCTACAGATAGGGCAATAATAGAGGCCGTAGAGAAACAGATGAAGATGTACCCAGAATCGACTTTAAGAGATTTATACAAGAACTTCTTCCAAGACTATTTCGGGCCTGGTCATATTATTGCAAATACTGATGCTGCTAGTAACTATCTGCAACAAGAGTTGGCAGCCTCTGCGGAATTTGAGGGTGAGGACTACGAATATACGGGTTACAGAGGTAAGATGGTCAGGGTAAACCTGAAAGTTATAGCAGATGGAAGAGTCCCGTACGACAAATATTTAGATGCGTTTTTGCGAAGTGTAAATGGCATCACACCGCCATCGATAGAGGAGTGGCAAGCAGAGTGGGCGAAGATTGACTCGGTGATAATGATTATGGGTATCGAATTAAACAATGCTGAAAAAGACCGTCAGGAGATTACACAACTGCTCGACGATAATAAATTCGTGATGCATCATAGCCGACAATTTAACGAGCACTACGCACCGCATTATCGCATAATAGAGAGGAAGATTTTCGAAGAAGAGATACTGCCATTAATTGGTAAAAATGAATAAAAACTAATTAAAAACTAAAGAATATGCAAACAACAAGTATTAAACTCTATGCGCTCAATTTTTCGCAGGCAAAGACATATTTTGCCGCAGCGCTATTTATTTTGGGCAACATTGCTTTGCCGCAACTCTGCCACCTCGTACCACAAGGAGGTATGATTATGTTGCCAATCTACTTCTTCACATTAATTGGTGCTTATAAGTATGGTTGGAAAGTTGGTCTTTTGACGGCCGTATTATCGCCCATTATCAACCATTTGTTATTTGGTATGCCAGCCGCCTCGATGTTGGCTCCCATACTTGTAAAATCTACCATTTTGGCAGTGACCGCAGGGTATGTAGCACAGAACTTCCAGAAGACAACTATCGCTTTGTTGGCATTGGTAGTTTTGGCCTACCAAATTGCAGGAGGTCTGTTTGAGTGGGCTTGGACAGGTAGCCTTACCGCTGCATTGCAAGATTTCCGCCTCGGTTTGGCAGGTATGGCATTGCAGATTTTTGGAGGTTATGCATTTATAAATTACCTTTTGCGCAAATAGTCTTCAGCCACATCATAAGGAGATATAAAAACAGCGAGAGGTTGCCTATTATTGTTTAGGCAACCTCTCTTGCTGTAAAAACATTGGAATTAATTTCTAATTCTGCCCAATATTCAATTTGGATAACGATATTGCTTAATTTCGCTCATCCGACATAGCGACTTCGACATCAACTTTCTGATTAGCCTTGAGTTGCATAACGAAGCCTACACGACGCAGATTCTTATCAACGGTCTCGTACTCTCTATATTTGTGGTCGGGCCAAATCTTTGCCTCGGCCTTGACCTTACCTTTGAATTTAAGATAGAGAGTCTGACCATCCTGCTTTAACATAATTGTATTTGGCGATATAATCTGTGCCTCGGCATTGGTAGCCATACGCCACTCGATGGTAGCGGGCCCATTGCCACATACAATATGGTCAGTGATTGTCAAATCATCGTTCTTATCCAATTCGGCAGTACGGATAACCTCTTTAGCATCACCATCAAAAGCAGCACTCAAATCAACTACTGCCCCCTTACGGCGTGGCGTGTCGAAGGTCTTTACAATCTCGGCAAGACCCTTGACATTGTGCAAATGGCCATTAAACATAAGTATATTGTGAGATTCAGGGCCCGTGCGGAAAATCTGCCAACGCACGCTCTCCTGCTTTGTGTTTCCGTGGTCGAGGCCTGCCTCCTCCAAGACGTGGTAGTTATGCGAGCCCAAATCGATAGCCCAACGTATACCATCGCGTTCGTAGATGAATGAGCCAACGTCCATATGGGCGTGGTTGGTGCTTGCGCTACCTCCCTTAATAGCAAAATATGTGTCGTCGGTGCTCTCCCAGCCACTGCGATAGACAAATACGGGTGTTGCGCCGTGGTTAACCCAAGTATTATCGGGAAGTTGCGATTTGCTGAAATCGAGTGCCGAGCCAAAGACCATATAGGTGGGCAATAATCTCACATTCAGCACCTTTCTATTCTTTACAAACAACTCATCCACCGCAACAATCGAGGCGTCGTTGAGTTGGCGGGCAAACCAATACTTCGAAGATATACAAGACATTGCCGAGCCCGAATCCGCAAAGTTATAACTCTTACCCGACGGCGTTGCCATATAGGTCATATATGATGCCGTGCGCATAAAACTCTCCTGTGCGGCAATACCCGCATCTGTACCCAAAGCCGACTGCAATGCCGCAACCAGCATAACCTCGAAACTTGTGCCGTAGTCCCAATAGCCAGCGCCTTCGGGGTAGCCACCATCGGGCTCATAACATATCTGTGCTATGGGGTTGGATTTGAGGCATTTTTCGATTAACTTTTTGCAAAAGTCGGATGTGCGGTCCATAGTTGCCAATGCTCCGTAAATCATACCAGCATTGCAGACCTGATTCCAGTTATGGTCGGCCTTGAAAAACCACGCCCACTTATCATTCTCCGACGGACGCAAACCCTTTTCATATATTGCCGTAGCGATTTTGTTGCGTGACTCTTCCGACAGATAGTCATACAACCAATCGTAGCCTATGGCCAGAGCCATCGTCATCTCGCTTACATCCAGGAAGTGCGAGGGATTCCAATCTACAAATTCGCTGGCGGCCAACATCTCGCGCTCGGCACGTTCGGCATAGCGTACATCATCGGTCATAACGTAGGCATACGACAGATAGAATACTCGCTTCAGCACCTCGCTTGATACCTGTAACAAACGACGGCCCTCCAACTTACGAACAGCAGATGACGTTGATAGGAATCGGGTAGCCTCATTTACTATCATATCGTTCACATACTGCGCATTCTCTGAACGGTCACAAAACGCTCTCATTGTGGCAATATCGCCCTTGTTGATTAACAAACGAGGATGCGGAGCCAACTTGCTGTAATCAATATCTTGCGCAAATGCCGATACCGACACAAAAAGAGCAACTGCAATTAGAATTAAAAGATATTTTTTCATAACAACTCTCGACACTAAAACTCCTCACTATAATAATATCTATTTCTGCACCTGAATGGGAGAATTTACGGTAGAAACGAATCCCGTACCGTCAGCCACATAGGCATACACGCGGAAATTACCCTCCTCGTTAATTGTAATCTCTGCAACGGGTTCGCTTGTAGTAAATACTTCACCATAACGCTCTGGACGCGGCTCATACGAGCCACCGAAACCTAACTTTGTAGCCTCGTGCAACACCTCCCAAATGTAGGTCATCTTGTCGCCTTCGCGGTCAGTAGCGGCCACCTCGACACGGAAAGACTTACCTTTCTGTAGGGTAGGGCTCTCCTGCGGAGTCTTGCCGTCAACCTTTATGCCCGTAACAACGGGAGCCGTCTGTGCAAGTTCTTCGCCCGACCATACGCGCTGCATAGCCTCCACCATAGGTGTCTTTTCACCCTTCAAAGGCAAACCTTCGACATTGCCCTCGACAAACATACTAAACCAAGTAGGTGTACGCTCCTCCTTCTGTCCCCAAAGGAATACGAAAGAGCCAAGGCAACGTTTATCACCTAAAATAGCCTTATTGTAACGTTCCTCATAAACGACACGTTTCTGCTCGCTTGTCTGCTCGATTGGAGCCTTCCACTCTGTAGATGATGTCTCCCACCAGCCTGTCGGGCCCCACTCAGTAATCATATATGGGCCTTTATAATCTGACTCAGCCACCATATCCTTGACTTGGAAAATCGAGCCATAACTATTAATACCCACGATATCGAGCGATGGAGCATAACGCGCGATAGAATCCAACGCACTCTTGTTGTGAGCAATTACGGTAGCAACCAAGTGATGCTTATCGATTGACTTCATCATTGCCGCCAACTCCTCGACAAATCCCCATACTACACCGTTATTTGCGCCACTCAACTCAATCTCGTTACCAATGCCCCAGCAGAGGATATTAGGGTCATCCTTAAATGTCTCGGCCAACTCGCGGCAAGTCTCGCGCATCTCGCTCTTAAACTTCTCGTCAGAGTACTTCTCAACCTCTTTAGGCAACCAGATACCCTGCATAACACGCATACCATTCTTCGCAGCCAACTCCGAAGTGCGACGAACACTCTTCACATCACCGCCCCAAGTACGACACGCATTTGCGCCCGAAGCCGAAGCAACATCCAAACGGTTTGTGCCTCCTACACCTTTGATATAAGATTTTTCACCATCCACACGCAGTTCAAATCCGTCACCATTCTTACGGATAACGGCACCCTTTTGTGGCGCACACGATGCGACACAAACACTCACGACTGCAATTAAAGTCAAATAAGATAATTTCATAATGATATAAGGTTAAAATAAGTTTCTTTCGCAAGATACAAAAAAAAGAGCAGAATCCATTTATTCTGCTCTATAAATTACACTTTTATACAAATGAATTAGTCGTTAGGGTAGGCCGCAATAAACACATTACGACGGCGCAACTCATCCTGAATCTTATGCAACTCGCGCAACGACACCTTACCAACAACATACTTATACTCATCCGAGATATAGTTCTCGCTTACTGACTCAAACTTCACCAAATCGAGGTCGGCATAATCCGAATAGCGGTAATATACGCGGAATGAGTGGTCTGTAGTATATGTCGGAAGTTGCGAATCGTTACGCTTCTTATACTCGTACTTATAATCGTACAAGCATGCCGTAATATCGCTCAACACAGCAGAGCCAGTGGGGTAGCCACCCGCACCTCGACCAAACATAAACTGCTTATCGTAGAACAAGCCCTTGATAACTACACCATTGAACTCATCCTCCACGCTATAGATATACTTATTACGCGAGATAAGTTGCGGCATAACGCTCATAATGAGTTTATTACCCTGAATCTTCTCAACGTGAGCAACCAACTTGAAACGACGCTCCTTCTCGTTTGCAAAACGAATATCATCATCGTTCATATTAGAGATGCCGTAGGTAAAAATCTCCTCGGGGGCAACATACAAGCCAAAGGCGTGGATGGTAATGATGATAAGTTTGAACAACGAATCCCAACCGTCAATATCGAGTGTAGGGTTACTCTCGGCAAAGCCCAAATCCTGCGCCAACTTCAGTGCATCGGCATACGACATCTTCTCGTTGAAAATCTTCGACAAAATAAAGTTCGATGAGCCGTTCAAAATACCCTTAACCGAAGTCAAAAGGTCGTTATCGTAATACTCCTCCAAGTTACGAATTACGGGGATACTACCGCAAGCCGAAGCATCGTACAACAGAGCCACATTATAACGAGCCTGTAACTCTATCAACTCCTCGATATGGTGAGCCAACATTTTCTTATTACCCGACACTACGGGCAGGCTCATCTGCAAAGCACGCTTAACGATAGTATATGCTGCATCGGCATCATCAATCAACTCAACGATAAAGTTAATATCGGGGTCATTGAAAATATCATCGGCATTATTCGTAAACTCTGCCTCAACATTACGCTGCTTGCTCAAATCACGCACACAAATACGCTTAATCTCTACATTCTTCGAGCCGATACGTTTCAGCACATCATACAGACCACTACCTACAGTACCGAATCCAAAAAGGCCAATATTTAATTTCTTACCATTCATAATATTTAGTTTTTCTTATTTATTCGTTCAAAAAGTCAATTATAATATCGTTCAACTGCTTATGCTCAACCAAGAATCCATCGTGTCCGAAATCCGAATCAATCACGTGATAACGCACGTCGGCAATATTCTCCACCAAAATCGTGTGGTCCGACGGCGGAAATAAGATGTCCGAGGTAATAGCAACAACCAAACTCTTTGCCTTGATTTGGCGCAACACATCCTCCACACGGCCTCGGCCACGACCAAGATTATGAGAATCTACAGCCTGCGACAGACGATAATAGGAGTAGGCATTGAACCTACGACGCAACTTCTCGCCCTGATAACGCTGATACGAAAGCACTCGACGCTGGAAACCCACTTCATCGGGATTCTCATCCTCCTGCGTTTTGTCGTAGGCCATACCGCCACGATAACTCATCAACGCTATACTGCGAGCCGTAGCCATACCTTGCAGACCCGCCTCGGCACTTCGCTCACCAAATGTCGGGTCGCACTCGATAGCCATACGTTGCGATTCGTTAAACGCCGAAGCCCACGGTTTTGTACGCGGTGTAGTAGCAATGAACGCTGCTTTCTCAGCGAAATCTGGTTGCATAACGCTCCACTCCAAACATTGGAAGCCACCGATTGAACTACCTATTAACAACTTCACACGGCTAATACCCAAATGCTCGGCCAAAACCTGATGGGCGCGCACCATATCGCGTACTGTAACCAAGGGAAAATCACCATACCAGGGCTCACCCGTCTCGGGATTCACGCTCAATGGGCCTGTCGTACCGTAATGCGAGCCGAGGAAATTGGCGCACACCGTAAAATACTTTGCAGGGTCCAGAAAACATCCCTCCTCAACCGTATGCGGCCACCAATCGGCAACATCCGAATTGGCCGTCAGGGCGTGGCACACCCATATTACGTTGCTCTTATCTGCGTTCAATTCACCAAACGTATCATAAGCAATCGTAAGCGATGGCAACACTGCACCGCACTCCAACTCAAAAGGCTTTTCGTATCTATAAAATTGAGCCATCGAATTAATTATCTTATTCGGCAGCAGCAAATGCCTGCTCGAAATCTTCAATTATATCCTCTACATTCTCCAAACCGAGCGAGATACGCAACAGCGTAGGTGTAACACCTGCGGCCTTCAAATCGGCCTCGCTCAACTGCTTATGAGTGGTAGATGCAGGGTGGGTAACTACCGTAATAGAGTCGCCAATCATAGTCATATTGGCCGCCAACTTCAACGCCTCGACAAAGCGCACGGTGCTATCCAGCGAGCCTTTCAGTTCGATTGCGAAGACACCCGACGAGCCATAGCGATAATACTTCTTGGCATTCTCATATCCTGCGTGGTCTTCAAAACCAACGAAACTTACACGCTCCACCTTCGGATGGTTGCGGCAATACTCAGCCAAACGCCAAGTAGATTCCACCTGATGCTTAACACGCAACGACAAAGTCTCAAGACCCAACAACATCAAATATGAATCAAATGATGACGGGCAGCAACCGAAATCGCGCAAGCCGTCAACTCGGCACTTCACGACAAAGGCCGCAGCACCAAATGCCTCATAAAGGTTCAAGCCGTGATAACCCTCCGATGGGCCATCAATCTGCGGGAACTTGCCATTTGCCCAATTATAGTTACCGCCATCGACGATGATACCGCCCATAGCAGTTCCGTGACCATTAATCCACTTCGTTGCAGAATCTACAACGATATTTGCGCCCCAATCAAACGGATTGCAGAGGAAACCTGCCGCGCCGAAAGTATTATCAACAACAAAAGGCACATCCTTACGTTTTGCCAACTCGCCCAATGCCTCCAAATCGGGAACATAGCAGGTAGGATTACCCATACTCTCGGCAAAAATCATCTTTGTCTTATCATCAATCAGTGCCTCAAAGTCCTCTACTCGCTCGCTCTTGGCGATACGGCAATCAACGCCCAACTTACGCAACGATATGCGAAATTGGTTGTATGTACCACCATAAAGATAGGGCGACGCAACGATATTATCACCCGCCGAAGCCAATGCCGTTACTGTGATAAGTATAGCCGACATACCCGACGACAAGGCCAACGCTCCAACGCCATTATACAATGCTGCCACCCGCTCCTCATAAGCCGAAGATGTAGGATTCTGCAAACGGGTATATATATTACCGCCCTCGCTCAACTCAAACAGGCGAGCCGCATAGTCGCAACTCTTGAAATGATAGGCCGCAGTAGGGTAGATTGCTATGCCACGCGAGCCTGTATGGTCAACGTGATAACCTCCGTGAATCTGCTTGGTCTCAAAACGCAATTTATTATCTGCCATAATTCTAAATATTTTTTGTATTCGCCACACAACAATGGCCAAACACACTAAAATCACTTAACTAAAATCTTATCTTGGAAAATTTTGCATCAAATGACGCAGGGCAACGCGTAGTCGCCTCGGATTAAAAGAGTGCCTATCGGCACATTCGCATCGAATGCATAGGGATGCTTACTATCGACAATATGTTGCAGAGTCTGCTCATTTGTACACATTTTATTAAGTGCAAATATAACTATATTTTTTTAATATATTAAAGTAACGCCGAAAAAAGTAATATTTTCATTATATTTGCAAAACAAACAAATATACATTTACGATGAAACAATTCTCCACTATTATGATTGCGTTGATTATTTGTGCCTGCTCTGGCAATCAAACAAAAAATCAGCAAACCGACGCTCCTATTCATTGTCACATCAATGGCGTAGTTCACGACAGACCCGAATCAAGCAAATTGCTTCTATATATCGGTGTTGATGGAAACATTGCAGTATCATCTCAACCATACAGCGAGATTAAAATTCGTAACGGTCAATTTTCATACGACCTCTACCTCGATGAGCCTCAATATTGTGAACTTGTATTTGAGGACGAATTCAAAAACGGCTATTGGCAAGCCATAGATTTCATCGCTGATGACGGCACAATAAATATGAATCTTTACCCGACAGAGGAGGTCGGCAAAACAGGCATCGAAGGCCCTGCATCAACCAATGAATATCAATCATATAAAGTTGAATTGCGTAAATTACAAGACGCGACGAACGAGGTGCGTAACAAACTCAAAGCAGAAGGCAAAACCTACACAGAGGAGTACTCGTCGTTAATTACTCAAATCGAGGCTCTGGAAAACAATTCGCCAAAACAGAAGCAACTAATCGAGCAGATACAAGCAATGACCGAGGAGCAGACGTATGCTCCCGAGACTTTGGCCGAGCGCAAACGTTATCAAGCCGAGCGTTTGGCTAAAATGCTCGAGATTGTTACAGGCGAGCCATCAACTGCTCGACTTGCTATGCTGGCCAAACAGATGAAATATCAACTTCCACCCCAAGAACTCGTTGATGCGTTCAACAACATCTATGCAGTCAAAATGCCCGACAATGCAATGACCAAATTTTGTCTGCGCCAAATAGAGGGTTTTCAACTACAAATAGGTTCGCAATATATCGACTTCGAGGCACCCGACCTCGATGGGCAGATGCACAAATTATCGGATATGGTAAAAGATACAGAGGTCGTGTTGCTCGATTTGTGGGCTTCGTGGTGCGGACCGTGCCGCAAAGCATCAATCGAAATGATTCCGCTATACGAACAATACAAGGATAAAGGCTTTGTAATTATCGGTGTAGCAAGAGAGACAGAAAATACCCAAAATATGCAGGACGCCATCAAAAAGGATGGATACAAATGGCCGCAACTTGTCGAATTGGATGACCGCGCAAATATCTGGGCCAAATATGGTTGCAACAATGCCGCAGGTCGTCGTATTTTGCTTGACGCTCAAGGTAAAATCATAGCATTTGACCCAACCATAGAGCAATTGACTGCAGAGGTAGAGAAACGTATAAACAAATAACAGAAAACCGATATGAAACAATTTCTTTTTTTAGCAATAACACTTATGTTATCGGGTGTCGCACATTCTCAAACGGGCGATACATATAAAGGTTGGAAGAAGGGAGAATTAGATATTCATTTCATCTACACAGGCAGAGGCGAGGCTGTATTCTATATTTTCCCCGATGGCACGTCGATGTTGGTTGATGCAGGCGACCATCAGGCCTCAGTACCTATGACAGACCCCAAGCCCGACCTCTCACGCCGAGGTGGCGAATGGGTAGCACGCTATATCGAGAGGGTAAACCCTGCTGGGCGCGAAGTAGATTATATGATGCTTTCGCACTTCCACAACGACCATTCGGGCTCTGTGTCGCTAAACGTTCCCACGACCAAAGGACGCACACCCGACTATAAACTTGTCGGCATTGCCGATGTTGGCGAGAGCATTATTTTCGGCAATTTCATCGACCGAGGTTTTCCCAATTACAACTACCCAACGGCAATCAACGACCCTCACATATCGAACTACAAAAACTTCGCCAGTTGGCAAAAGCAACAATACGGAGCAAAGCAGGAGGCGTTCAAAGTGGGCGCAGTAAATCAGATAAAATTGCAGAAGAAGCCCGCAAAGTATGCCAAAACATTCTCTATTCGCAACATAGCCGCAAGTGGTGAAATCTGGAATGGCGATGAGCAGGGTAGTACAACACGCTACTACGACCTACACCCCGACAACACAAAAAATAGCGGCAACGAAAACACCAAGAGTATTGCTTTTAGGATTGACTACGGGCCATTCTCATATTTTGCAGGTGGAGATTTAACACACGGCGTAAAAGGCGCCGATGGCAACAACATAAACCTTGAAGCCAAAGCAGGCGAGGCGTGTGGGGAGGTCGATGTATGCAAATGCAATCATCACGCCTACAAAGATGCTATGCACCCCGACTTCTTAAAGCACATCAATGCGCAAGCATATATTAACCCCGTGTGGGACCAATACCATACGCAACCAGAAATTATTAGTCGTATGCTCAACCAGGAGGAGTATTCTCACAAACCAAACGCAGTTCCTACAATATTTTTAACGCAGTACATTGTAGAAAAGGCCCGCCAAACACACAGCAACGCAGAGTGGATGAAACGCATCGACCCTCACAATGGACACATCGTTGTAAAAGTTTACGACAAGGGCCGCAAATACAAGATTTACAGATTGTCGGCCGACGACGAGGAGATGAAAATCCAAACCGTCTATGGGCCATTCAACAGCAAAAAATAGACTACAAAAAAGTCTGCTAATCCTTTGAGATTTAGCAGACTTTTTGTTTATGCGATTTTACCTATTACAATCCAATCATTATTCCAATGTTGTAAGCGGCAAATGCCAGCACCCACGCCAAAAGCGTATTATACACAACAGAGAATACAGCCCATTTCCAACCACCCGTCTCACGGGCTATGGTCGCAACGGTTGCAATACACGGGAAATAGAGCAATATAAAAACTATAAGCGCCAAGGCCGATGCCCGCGAATAAGTACCCGACTGAAGCATCAAATTCGATAGGGTAGCCGAGCCACTCTCGCTATCATCAACCGAATACAACACGCTCAATGTAGATAAGATAATCTCTTTGGCCACCGCACCCGACAACAGAGCCACGCTCGCCTTCCAATCCAATCCCAAGGGTTGCATTATAGGCTCACAAATCTTACCTATACGCCCCAGATATGAGTTCTCGGCCTGTGAAATATGCGTTACCTCAATATCCTGCACCGACGCACCCGTCGAAACCTGCTCAACAACATCTGTAGCGTATGCCGACTGCTCAACGTGAGGATAATAACTCAAAAACCAAATAACAACAGCCGCAACCAAAATCAAGCCTCCAATTTTACGCAGATATTGCTCACTACGCTCCCACATATGACGCAAGGTAGCATTCAGCGTCGGCACTCGATATGGCGGCAACTCCATCACAAACGGAGTCTCGTCGGGGCCAAACTTAAATTTTCGCAATATACGAGCCGTCACAATAGCCGCCAAACATCCAAATAGATATATAGCAAATAGCATCACACCTGCGCTTTCGGGGAAGAACGTACCTGCAAGGAATACAAACACAGGCAGTCGTGCGCTACACGACATAAAGGGATTTATCAGGATTGTTATCAATCGGCTACTTCGACTCTCGATTGTACGCGTTGCCATAATAGCAGGCACGTTGCATCCAAAGCCCATCACAAGCGGTATAAACGACTTTCCGTGAAGGCCTGCCAAGTGCATCAATCTATCCATAATAAACGCCGCACGAGCCATATAACCCGAATCCTCCATCAGTGAAATAAACAGATAGAGAATCAGGATATTAGGCAAAAATACAGCCACCGAGCCAACGCCACCAATTACGCCATCGACAATCAAATCACGCAATTCGCCCTCAGCCATAATATTCAGCACAAGGTCTCCCAACCATTGGAAACCACTTTCAATCCACGCTTGAGGATATGCGCCTAAAGTAAACGTCGACCAGAACATCACAAACATCAGGGCCAAGAATATTGGGATGCCCAAATATTTATGCGTAACTATTCGGTCTATATACGACGTAGAGACATCGCTCCGTTTTTCCGAAGGGGTATAGGTTTCGGCCAATGCACCCTCGATAAAACCATACTTCTCGTTCGTTATAGCACTCTCGACATCCTCATTAAGCGCAGTGATAATTCGCGCAGCGCCTTTAACACTCTCGGTTTTCCACTCCTTGAAATAACTGCTTCCGCGCAACAACTCTCTAACGCTGCTATCGCCCTCCAACATCTTGATTGCCCAATATCTCGGAGGGAACGACTTTGGTAACTCCTCGATATTACGCTTCATCAACTTCGACAACGACGCAATCTCGGCCTCAATAGATGATGAGTAGTTGATATGAATATGGCGCACCTTCGGATTCTGATTCTCGTAGGTTAGGATTATCTCATCTAACAGATTATCCAAACCTCTACCATCGCGCGCCACAACAGGCACCACGGGCACACCAATCATTCGGCCTAACTGCTCATAATCGAGTGTAGCACCGCTACGTTCCAACTCATCATACATATTCAACGCCACAACCATCTTGGGGCTTATGTCGATAAGTTCGGTTGTAAGATACAGATTTCGTTCAAGATTGGATGCAACAACTGCATTTACCACCACATCGGGCAACTCATCCATCAAGTGCTTACGCACATACAACTCTTCGGGGGTATATGCCGACAAAGCATAGGTTCCCGGCAGGTCGGTAATATGTATTTTATAACCTTTGTAATTCAACGAGCCACTCTTGGCATCCACCGTCACTCCGCTATAATTTCCAACGTGTTCGTGACCGCCCGACAGAGCATTAAACAACGAGGTCTTACCGCTATTTGGATTACCCACCAAAGCGATTTTTATCTGACGTACTTTCTCGTTGAAAACATTCTGTACGACATCTTCATTCTGTGCAGTTGTCACCTCTCCGCTTTGGAGTTGATATTCGCGAGCCTCCTCGGGTGTAAGCACCTCGACCATAGCGGCTTCGCTACGACGCAAAGAGACTTCATACCCCATAATTCGATACTTTATAGGGTCACGCAACGGAGCATTAAGCACCGAGACCACACGCTGCCCACGCACAAATCCCATCTCGAGGATTCGGCGACGAAAGCCTCCGTGTCCCAACACTTTAACCACAACGGCAGAAGAGCCTGTTTTAAGTTCCGATAACAGCATATATTACGTTTGCTATTTATTTTTGCTTGCAAAAATAGGCATTTTTTTCGACATATACCAATCACATTTTCTAACAGCAAATTTTTCACACTTTTCAACGGCAAAAAGCCTCTATTTAATATGCGCCATTTAGACTATATTTCAACTATATTTCCATATTAACTTCAAGCCATTTCCGCAACAAATTT
>JAZOVT010000058.1:0-37071 GCA_045658845.1 Alistipes sp. | reverse complement strand
TGTGACTCGTTATTTTAAATTGAGGATTGGTAAATAACTGATAAAAGAAATAGCAATAAATCGTTTCTATATGATGAAAGGTTACATTTTCATAGCAAACGGACGTATAGTCCCGATTGAACAATATCAGTCCAAGAATCCGGTAAAAACAGGCTCATTCGAGGGTACGGCTATGTATGCTGCAAATGAAATGGGCTGGAAACTTTATCAAGGCATCAATAGACTGTATGCAGATGAACTGAAAGGTGTTGATTACGACATCACTTTTTACGACCAAAATATCTATCGTAGTATCTTTGATATAAAAAATAACCTTAAGGGTTATAGAAATCTCTGTAAGATGCTCACCGATCATCCTGATATAGAGGTAATTCATTGTAACACCCCTATCGGTGGTGTGATAGGTCGTCTGTGTGGTAAGAAATTCGGAAAGAAAGTTATTTATACAGTTCATGGATTTCATTTCTACAAAGGTGCGCCGTTGGTGAATCGTACTATATTCAAGTGGATAGAGCTGTGGATGGCTCGCTATACGGATGTCTTGATTACTATCAATAAAGAGGATTATGAGGCCGCCCTGAAGTTTACTTTGAAGAAAGGTGGACGTACTGTTTATGTCCCTGGTATCGGCATTAATTCAAAAGTTTTTGATTCTATTGTCGTTGATAAAACTGCAAAAAAGCAGGAGATAGGTGTCCCTGCTGACGCACATCTGTGTTTAGGAGTTGGTGACTTGAATGACAACAAGAACGTTGTTACAATGATTAAGGCCATTGCGAAGGCACCGGCAAGTGTACACTTGGCTCTTTGTGGCTTTGGCCCGCTGGAAGGTCTGCTAAGGGAACTCTGTAAGTCTTTAAATGTAGAGGATAGGGTTCACTTCCTTGGTTTCAGAACGGATGTAAGCGAACTTTATAAGGCCTCTGATTTCTTGTTTATGGCATCGAAGCGTGAGGGACTTCCTCGTACCACAATGGAAGCGATGTGTGCAGGTCTGCCTTGCTTGTGTTCCAACATCAGAGGAAATACAGATTTGATAGACGAAGGTAAGGGCGGCTTCTTGATATCTCCTCTTAATGCAGATGGATTTGCCGAAGCAATATCCAAGTTGATAAGTGACCCACAGATGTGTGAGGTGATGGGAGCCTACAACAGAGAAAAGGTTAAGAATTTTGATATAGAAGTCGTGAGAAAAGTAATGTGTGAAATATTTAGAACTATAGCGATTTAATAAATTGAGGAAATGGGAAAAATAAAATTCAGGCTTGCAAAGCCAAGTGATGCAAAGCAAATAGCAAACGTGCATTGGCATGTTCGTGATAGATATACAGATGGTATATTCTTGTCTTTAGGCAAAGGCTTTTTATCGGCTTACTACGAAGTAGTTCTGAATGATCCTAATGAAATTGTTGTATGTGCGGAGAATGAGAACGAAAAGATTGTTGGATTTAGTAGCGGTACGTTGGATGCAGCATCGCAATCAAGAATGTTAAGAAAAAATGTCATTAAACTTGGATTTTGGGCGATGTTAGGTATACTCCGGCATCCTCAATTTCTAAAAGGCGTTTGGTTGAGGTATAAATCCTTACAAGATAATGATGCACCACAATTTGTTCATACAGAGGGCCCTCGAACGGATTATTTATGTTGGGAGAAAAATGAGCCTAATAGCATTGCAACTATGTCTATGGAGAAAATAAAACTCAATATAATGTATGAATTCGGGGTCCGAGAAGTATATTTTGAAACTGACAAACAAAATGAAAGATTATATAAATATTATTTGCGAGACAATGCAGTAGAACTCGTTCGTGAATATAGGATACCTGACGGTAGAATAAGAGGATTATTTAAAAGAGTAATAACTAAATAATAAACATCATTATGACAAATTTAGAAAAGTATAACAATGTATTTGTGGAAAATCTTCAGATTACTGAAGATAAGTTAGAAGGTCTTACTTACCAGAGCGTTGAATTGTGGGATTCAGTGGGTCATATGACAATTGTCTCTGCTCTTGAAGATGCATTCGATATTATGATGGAAACAGATGACATTATTGACCTTTCTTCTTATGAAAAGGGGGTTGAAATTTTGAAGGAGAAGTACAATGTTGAATTCTAATTTGCTTGAGGGCAAAGTAGCTATTATCACAGGTTGCAGTCGAGGCATTGGGCGCTCTATTATGGACACCTTTGCCGCGAATGGAGCCGTGATATATGCTGTTGACCTTGTGGAAGGCAGTATGGATGATGCTGCTTCAGATAAGATTATTCCTTGTTATTTTGATATTACTGATACTAAAGCCATTATTGCTTTGGTGATGAAGGTTAAAAAAGAGCAAGGTAAGATAGATATATTGGTAAATAATGCAGGAATAATGCTTGATGCACTTATCCCTATGGTTACGGATCAACAAATTCAGAAAACCTTTGAGGTAAATGTATTTGCAATGATGCATTTTATACAATATGTCTCCAAAATAATGAAACGTCAACACACTGGTTCTATAATCAACGCTGCTTCTATTATGGGTATTAGTGGGAACTATGCTCAGATGGTTTATTCTGCAAGTAAAGGTGCAGTGATAGCACTTACAAAATCTTGTGCAAAAGAATTAGCCGCAGATGGAATCCGTGTTAATGCGGTTGCTCCAGGAACAATAAATACCACTTTATTACAAGATACTCCTGAAGAGACTCTTAATCAAATTAAGTCTCGTATTTATATGGGACAATTAGGTGAACCCCAGGATGTCGCAAATGCATATTTGTTCCTTGCTTCAGATTTGAGCTCTTATGTGAGTGGGCAGATTATTGGGGTAGATGGCATGCAGATAAATTAGGCTTAATTTATGTTTGATTTACTAAAGTATAGTAACCATACAGCAATCATAACAGACAGAGGAGAATCTCTGTCCTATGAAGCTTTGAATGCAGAGGTGGAGAAGTTTTATGCAGCTCTACATGCAAAAGGTTTCATGTTTATTCTTTGTGAAAACGTATTGGGCTCATTTGTCGGTTATACAGCCTGTATGACCAAACATGTGCCTTCAGTACTGCTCGATGGTAGCAAGGATTTGGAACTGGTACTTCGTCTGATTGATATTTATCATCCGGAGTATTTGTGGATGCCAACCCGTCGAGTTGAGGAAATAGGTGGCAAGACTATCTATCAGTATGGCGAATTCTCGCTCCAGTTGATGGAATATGCCAATGACTTTACTTCTCAGGAGAAAGCAATCAGTGATGATCTGTTGCTTTGCTTGACGACCTCCGGCAGTACAGGTTCGCCAAAGTTGGTACGTCTTTCTTTAGAGAATCTGAAGAGTAATGCCGAAGCCATTGCAGAGTACCTCCATATTGACGAGAACGAGCGTCCTGTAACCACCTTACCTATGTACTATAGCTTTGGTATGTCGGTCATCAACAGCCACTTGATTAAGGGTGCTACTATCCTCCTAACTGATAAGGCGGTTCTACAAAGAGAGTTCTGGAACTTCACCAAGGAGCTGAGAGCAACCTCTATCGCTGGCGTTCCTTACACCTATGAGATGCTGAAGCGCTTGCGTTTCTTCCGTATGGAGTTGCCTTATTTGAAGACCATGATTCAGGCGGGTGGTAAGCTGAATGCTGCATTTGTGAAGGAGTATGTAGATTTCGCCGAGGCCAATGACAAGCAGTTCATTGTGATGTATGGTCAGACTGAGGCTGCCCCTCGTATGAGTTATCTGCCTCACGATAAGGCTGTGGAGAAGAATGCCTCTATCGGTATTGCCATCCCTGGCGGAAAATTCTCTATCATCGATGCGGACGGAAACGAGATTACCACACCGGATGTAGATGGTGAATTGGTTTACGAAGGTGACAACGTATGCTTGGGATATGCTGAGAAACGTGAGGATCTGAACTTGGGAGATGATAATCATGGTGTCCTTCATACAGGAGATATTGCCCGTGTGGATTCGGACGGATTCTATTACATTACAGGACGTATGAAACGCTTTGTGAAGGTATGGGGCAACCGCTGCAACTTGGATGCTACGGAGCAACTGGTGAAGGACGTTACTGCCAATTGTGCCTGTGTGGGTGTGGATGATCTGATTACCATCTTTGTGACGGAGGAGGAACATGAGGACTCTATTAAGAACCTCTTGGTGGAGAAGACAGGCTTCAACCCTCGTGCTTTTCAAGTGAAGGTGATTGCTGAAATTCCAAAGTTTGAGTCTGGAAAACTGAACTATCCTGCTTTGCAGAAAATGATATAAGATTATGGATATAAATGAAATACTGGAAATAGCTCCTTACTCGTTGAGCAAAGAGCAAAAGCACACCTTACTCAACGAACGTTTGCACGAGCTTACCCGTAAGCATTATGAGCATTGTGAGCCGTACAGAAAGATGATGGACGCCATGGGGCTGGATATGAACAATCTGCCCGACTATGAGAAACTTCCCTTCCTTCCTGTGCGTCTGTTCAAAGAGTTTGAATTGCGTTCTGTTTCCAAAGAAGAGGTGGTGAAGACCATGACCTCATCGGGTACTACCGGTCAGCAGGTAAGCCGTATCTTTTTGGATAGAGAGACATCTTCGGCTCAGCAGAAGTGTTTGACTAAGATTGTGAGCCATTTCATTGGTACTAAACGTGTGCCTATGCTTATTCTTGATTCGTCGGCAGTGGTAAAGAACCGCAATATGTTTTCGGCTCGTGGTGCAGGTATCCTGGGTTTCTCTATGTTTGGAAGCAAGCGTCAATATGCTTTGGACGAGAATATGGAGTTGGATATTGAGGGAATGAAGCAGTTCTTGGAAGAGCACAAGGATGAGACTATCTTTATGTTTGGCTTCACCTTCATGGTATGGCAGCATTTCTATAAGAAGTTGATTGAGACAGGTTATAAGCCTGATCTTTCGAAGGGTGTACTCATCCATGGTGGTGGCTGGAAGAAGCTGGTCAACGAGAAGGTGTCTCCAGAGGAGTACAAGAAGCGTCTGAACGATGCGTGTGGTATCATGCCTGAGAATGTGCATGACTACTATGGCATGGTGGAGCAGACAGGATGTGTGTATATGGAGTGTAAGTGTGGTCATCTGCATGCTTCTGCATTCAGTGATGTGCTTATCCGTCGTTCGTATGACTTCTCTCTTGCTGAAGTGGGCGAGAAAGGTCTGATAGAGGTGGTGAGTGTACTTCCGGGAAGTTATCCTGGTCATGTACTACTTACTGAGGATGAGGGTATAATCCTGGGTGAGGACGATTGCCCTTGCGGAATGCCAGGAAAGTATTTTAAAATTGAAGGTCGAATTAAAAATGCGGAAATCCGCGGATGTAGTGATACTTATGCAGCCAAGTTCTAATTATACTTTGCTTTACCCTTGCCAGATTGATTGGGAAAGCTATGTGCAGCAAAAGCCTGATATTCCTTTTGCTGATAATGTGATTGAGTTTCTCAATGCCCTGAGTGGTGCGCTACTGAAGGATAGAATGAGCCGTCTCTATCCAGATGCCATCACATTTGCCTTCTTTTGTAGAAAAGCCAACCTCATGGCATTGAAGGAGAAATACACCTCTGCCGATACCTTGCGTATGGGGCGTGGTATCCTCTTCCATATTGCTCCGAGCAACGTGCCTATCAACTTCGGTTATTCGTTGGTGGCGGGCTTGTTGGCTGGTAACAACAATATTGTTCGTGTCAGTAGTAAGCAGTTCCCACAGGTGGACTTGATCATCAAGCATCTGCACGAGTTGATGGATAGAGGACAGTATGAAGAGGTGGCCAAGCGTATCGCTTTAGTTCGTTACGACCGTACTTCGGATGCCAGTGCATTCTTCTCGTCTATCTGCAACGTTCGTGTTATCTGGGGTGGTGATGCTACTATTCTGACCATCCGTCAGAATGCTATCCCTGCCCGTTCGTTCGATGTGTGCTTTGCTGACCGCTACTCCATTGCAGCCATTCACCCAGATGCCATCATTGCAGCCAGTGATGCAGAAATGAAGAAGTTGTCCGAGGCATTCTACAATGATACTTACTTGTTTGACCAGAACGCTTGTTCGGCACCTCATACTATTTTCTGGTTGAGAACAGCGAACTTGGATGTTGCCAAGAACCGTTTCTGGAGTGCCGTACATGAGCATGTGATTCAGAAGTATGAGCTTCAGGCTGTGATGTCTGTAGATAAGTTGACCGCTTTCTATCGTCAGGCAGCATGTATGGATGTACGCAAGCAGGAAATGCCGGACAATGTGGTGGTGCGTTCAGAACTAGCAGAACTGCCTAAGAATATTGAAGATTTCCGTTGTGCATGTGGTTACTTCTCGGAGTATACCGTAGATTCATTGGATGAGATTGCTCCAATCGTGTCAATCAAGTACCAGAGCCTTGGTTACTTCGGCTTCTCTCACGAGGAACTGGTTGATTTTGTTATCCGCAACCGTTTCCAAGGACTTGACCGCATCGTTCCAATAGGTGAGACGACGACATTCTCGCTTACTTGGGACGGATATAATCTGATAGAGATGTTTAGTAGGATACCAAGTATACTATAAGTTTGAAATATTGAGTAATGATATTTAATGAATCATGAACACTAAATTAAAAAATATCCCATTCTCGCCTCCAGATATGTCTGAGGCTGAAGTTTTGGAAGTGGCAGAGGCACTTCGCTCAGGTTGGATTACAACTGGTCCTAAGACTAAGGAGTTTGAAAGACAAATCGCGGAGTACTGTGGTACAAATAAAGCCGTGTGTTTGAATTCTGCGACAGCTTGTATGGAAATGATTCTTCACGTTCTTGGCGTTGGCCCTGGCGATGAGGTCATTACTTGTGCATATACATATACTGCTACAGCCAGCGTGACTTGTCATGTGGGTGCTAAGGTGGTGATGGTGGATACTGCGCCAGATTCTTTTGAGATGGATTATTCTAAACTCGCGGATGCTATTACTGAGAGGACTAAGGTGATTATTCCTGTGGATCTTGCGGGAGTTGTATGTGATTACTCTAAAGTGTTTGCTGCAGTTGAGTCTAAGAAACATTTGTTTAAGCCAACAAATGATATTCAGAAGGCTTTTGGTCGTGTTGTTGTGCTGGCGGATGCTGCTCATGCCTTTGGCGCAGAGCAGAATGGTAAAATGTGTGGTAATATTGCAGACTTTACTTCTTTCTCGTTCCATGCTGTGAAAAATTTGACCACAGCTGAGGGTGGTGCGTTGACTTGGCGTCCTATTTTGGGCATTGATGATGAGTGGATATACAAGCAGTTCCAGTTACTTTCGCTTCATGGTCAGAATAAGGATGCGCTTGCGAAGACTAAACTGGGTGCTTGGGAGTATGATATTGTAGCCCCAAACTATAAGTGTAATATGACAGATGTTATGGCTGGTATTGGTTTGGCTCAGATGAAGCGTTATCAAGGTATGCTCGATCGTCGTCGTGATATTATAGGGAAGTATAATGAGGGGTTGAAGGATTGTGATGTACAGGTGTTAAACCATTATGGTAATAATCATGCATCAAGTGGTCACCTATATCTTGTTCGATTGTTGGGCAAAACGGTAGAGCAGCGAAATGCCGTAATAGAAAAGATGGCTGAGCGTCAGATTGCTTGCAATGTACACTATAAGCCATTGCCAATGATGACTGCGTACAAGAATTTAGGCTTTGATATTACCGATTATCCTAATGCATACGCTCAGTATGTGAATGAGGTGACACTCCCTCTTAACACACGTTTGAGTGATGAGGACGTGGAGTATGTTATTTCAAATTTTGTTGATATCATTAATAGTATTTGATATTTATATTATAATGAAACGATTGTTTGATATAGTAGCATCGGGATGCGGTTTGTTAGTGCTAAGTCCTATATTGATTTTAGTGGCGATATGGATTAAATTGGATTCTAAGGGCCCTGTGTTTTATCGCCAGGTACGAGTTGGACGCCATAATAAGGACTTTCGTATATTTAAGTTTCGCTCTATGCGAGTTGGTGCAGATAAAGGTAGTTTAGTAACGATAGGAGGCAGAGATCCTCGTGTGACACGTTCTGGTTACTACATTCGTAAGTTTAAGATTGATGAGTTGCCTCAACTTATTAATGTATTTTTTGGTGATATGTCTTTTGTCGGACCTCGTCCAGAAGTTCGTCATTATGTGAACTACTGGACACCTGAGCAGATGCGAGTACTTGAAGTTCGTCCAGGCATCACCGACCCTGCTTCTATTAAATTTAGAAATGAGAATGAGTTAATGGAGAAGGCCGATGACCCTGAGGAATACTATATTAATGTGATTATGCAAGAGAAGATAAAATTATATCTGGCGTATGTAGATAATCACTCTTTCTGGGGAGATATCGGGCTAATTTTTAAGACGTTTGGGGTGATAGTGAAAGAATAGTTTTTAATTGATAACTATGCATTGCTCTTTTGACCCAATATGAAGATAACTGATTAAATAAAGGTAATATACGAAAAGGGTATAATGTTAATAAGTATTGGATTTTGATTTTGCAAACTTATCAATAAAGAGTCGTATATTATGACAAATAGAAGTTATCAAATGGACTTTATGTTAAGCGAATAATAAAGACTAGAGATTATAATAATGAAAATAGCAGTAGCAGGTACAGGTTATGTGGGTCTTTCGATGGCCACGCTTTTGGCGCAACATCATAGTGTGACGGCTGTGGATGTTATTCCCGAAAAGGTTGAGAAGATTAACCGTAGGGAGAGTCCTATTCAGGATGAGTATATTGAGAAGTTTTTTGCTGAGAAGGAGCTGGATTTGGTGGCAACGTTGGATGGCGCCTCTGCATATAGAGATGCAGAGTTTGTGATTATAGCAGCGCCTACTAATTATGACCCACAGAAGAACTTTTTTGATACTCATCACATCGAGGATGTGATTGATTTGGTCTTGGAGGTAAATCCTGAGGCGACGATGATTATTAAGTCGACCATTCCCGTGGGATATTGCCGCTCTCTGTATGTGAAGTATGCGCGTAAGTTTAAGGAGAATGGATGGGATACGACCAGAAAGTTCCGCTTGTTGTTCTCTCCAGAGTTTCTTAGAGAGAGTATGGCTTTATATGACAACCTTTATCCATCTCGTATTATTGTCGGTTATCCGAAAATGATAGATTCTTTGGATGAGGAAAATAAGGCAATTTGTGCTATAGCTGGTAATCATCTTAAGGATGCCGCTCATACTTTTGCTGCACTTCTTCAGGAGGGGGCGATTAAGGAGAATGTGCCTACTCTGTTTATGGGTTTGAAGGAGGCTGAGGCTGTGAAGTTGTTTGCTAATACTTATCTTGCGCTTCGAGTGTCGTACTTCAACGAGTTGGATACTTATGCGGAGGTGAAAGGATTGGATACGCAGGCAATTATTAATGGTATAGGTTTAGACCCTCGTATTGGCACGCATTACAATAATCCATCGTTTGGTTATGGTGGTTATTGTCTGCCGAAAGATACTAAACAGTTGCTGGCTAACTACAATGATGTACCGCAGAATATGATGAGTGCAATTGTGGAGAGTAACAGAACTCGCAAGGACTTTATTGCAGACCAGGTTTTGGCAAAGGCGGGATATTACAATTATTCTAATAATAATGAGTTTGCAGGTGCCGCCGAGAAGGAGTGTGTCGTGGGTGTTTATCGTTTGACGATGAAGGCAAACTCGGACAACTTCCGCCAAAGTGCAATTCAAGGCGTTATGAAACGTATCAAGGCAAAGGGTGCTACGGTGGTGATATACGAGCCCACTCTTGAGGACGGCTCAACTTTCTTCGGTAGTAGGGTCGTAAATGACCTTGCAGAGTTCAAGGGTGCGTGTGATGCGATTATTGCCAACCGCTACGATTCTTGTTTGGACGATGTAGCCGATAAGGTTTATACAAGAGATGTTTTTCGCCGAGACTAATCAACGGTTAAAGCACAATTAGAGTTAAGACGTCTTTTTTACCACCTTGTCAGCACATTTTGACGTCAAGAGTGGTGATATTATATTAATAAATTTGTATCTTTATTGCCGAAACAACAATATTGTTGCTTCGGCATTTTTTTTGACCTATGCACAAAATAGAAAATATTGATTGGTCGTCATTGTACTCTCTATCCGCAACGCAAAATGTGGCGGCTATTGTGTGGGATTATATCCAGCAGGCAATTGTAGATGGTAAATTGTCTGCTGAAAATCAGCCTGCGAAAGCCTTAAGACTTCAATGGACATTATCAACCGAGCAAATTGAGAAAAAGTATGCTCTGCAAAGGAGTGTCATTGCTAAATTGGCCCAATTATTTGCTCCGCATAACATCAAGATGATGATTCTGAAAGGGTATGGGTTGAGTTTGAACTATCCTGTATCTAATCATCGTCCTTGCAGCGATGTTGATATTTGGCTTTTCGAGGAGCGGCAAATGCCCGATGGCACAATCAAACGATGTAGTGCGCAACAGAGAGCCGACAGACTTCTGCGGGAGCATCTAAATATTTCGATTGACGAGACGAAGCATCACCACACGGTATTTTACGTTGATGGTATGATGGTTGAGAATCATTATGATTTCTTGAATATCCACGCTCATCTCTCAAATCGTACAATTGAGCAACGATTACAGCAACTCGTCCAACAGCCTATGGAGCAAGTCCTTGTAGATGGCCAGACCGTTTATCTTCCTTCTCCCGATTTTCACGCGCTGTTTATGTTGCGTCATTCAGCGGCTCATTTTGCGGCTGAACGTATCGTGATACGTCATCTGTTGGATTGGCGATATTTTGTCGAGAAGTATGCGTGGCAAATCAATTGGACGGCATTGTATGAGATTGCAACGCAAACGAATATGCATAGATTCTTGAATTGTTTGAACGCTATCTGTATCGATAGGTTGAGCCTTCCGAGCAGTTGTGTCCCTCCATTTGAACGTAATCCGCACCTTGAGGAGCGTGTGTGGAATGAGATTTTGCGACCAGAGTTTTCTGAACCAACACCCAAGAATGCGGGTTATCTAAAGTCTTGGAGTTTTATGTTTCGCCGTTGGTGGGCTAATCGTTGGAAACATCGGATTGTATATAACGAGAGCCTCGCTAAAACTTTCGTGGTGCAAGTGTGGAGTCATCTGCTGAAGCCCAAATCGTTGAAAATAAAGTAATAGTTTGATAGTTGTCGAAAATCCATATAGGTCTCTATATGGATTTTTTTGTACAATTTCCCTTATTTGTTCCTAATTAACCGCTATTTGATGGTTTATAACGCGTAGTGAGTATTGCCCGTTGAAATAATCAACAATGCCACGCAGGGTGCACACTCCTTGTGGCAGGGTTTCGTTGCGATAGACGCATTCTGCTAAGGTGCGGACCCTAAATTCAATGCCTGCTGGGTCTGTTATCGTGCGCTCGGTTGTGACATATTCACCACTCTCGGTATCCTTGTCGCACCATTCGGCTACGCCGCCATCTATAAAATGCACATCTCTTAACTCTATATAATTCCCAGTATGCGAAGTGCCTATTTTGTCAATTTCCGTAACTTGTGGAATTATCTCTTTTGGCTTCGATGTGTCGATTAAGAAGTAACGGCTAAAATCTTTTTCTGCAATTCGCCCTGCGCTGTATTCATCGCTTGCCGTAGAGCCCAATATTATGCGACCTCCATAATCGCCCAGAGCCAACGAAGAACAACTCACAACCATCCGTGCGCCAACGAAGAATACATCTGCTGTTGAGGCGCAATCGACACTAATCTCTATGCAGCCGCTCTCGTCTGCTACGACTATGCTCTTGATGTATTCGCCGTATAAATCATTTACGATGATGTGGCCTTCGATTGATATGTCGTCTGTGATTACAACCCTGTCGGTGCGACATAGCGATTTTAGGTGTGCTATTGATACTTTGCTATGAGGTGTTTCTGGATACTCCACAGGCGGCGTGTCCGTGTTATCTTCTGGGGTAATTGCACAACCTTGCAATGCACTTCCTGCGATAGCGATGATAAGCAATGTAATTAGTACGTTGCCTGCAATATTATCTAATACTTGAACAATCTTTCTCATCTCGCATTTTAATCATATAATACTCCTTGCCGTTCACCTTGCCGTATTGCAATATTCCTGTTATCGCAACCTCATTCGCGGGTATCTGTTTCGTGGCGTAATCGGCATATTCTGATGTATATACAACAATCTTCTCTCCTGCTGAATTTGCAAATAGGTTGTATCCGCCCCAACACCCATTCGTGTTTCCATCCCATATCGAGGCCGACTCCTCCGCAAGATGGCGTAGAGGCCCGATACTGACCAAAGTGCCACACATCGAGGGCTTGAGGTCGCTTACAGCAAGTGGGCGAGGTGCTATGTGTCGTGATATGTCATAACGACGTATGTGCTTATCCAAAAGCACTTGAGACGAGAAATATTCGGTTGGATATGCGCTGTATGATGCGGCTTTTAGGCCCACCTGCATTACTCCAAAATGCTCGCCTATGGAGCAACCGTTGAGGTGTATCGTGAGATATGTGCCGATAGGGTATATGTTGTGGGTGTCGAATACTCCGGCCATAATCTCCACACCGCCCGTTGCATCCTCTAACGTGAATGTCTTATAAAAGTTCGATGCTTTGTCGCTCGATGTAACGTAACCTCCTATTACGATATTGTCTGTGATGTCCAGAGTGCGGCCGCCGCATATATTGTGCAGGTCGCCTATGCCGATAGTTGTGGCGTCGGGCAGTGCGCTCTCCTGTTGCGGAGAGTCATAGTCGTTGCATCCTGCAATCAAAACAGATGATATTATGATTAGTAGTCGCCACATTGCTCTTCAAAAAATAGTCAATATCCATCGTAAAGATACTAAAAATTGTATTTTTTTCTCTTAAAATGTGGCTATATGTTGGGAAATAGGTGTTTTTGTAGTCGGTTTTTTGATGAAAAATAGTAATTTTGTGCGGAATATGGACTTTCGTGAAGTGCGAGAGTTATGGTTGAGAGTGAAAATATTAAAAGTGAGTAAAAATAATGAACGCAGAAAATTTTGTTTTACAAGCCGTGACAGCCTCTGTTGAGGCTTTGTATGGTGCTGTCGACAAGTCGCAGTTGCAGTTGCAAAAGACTCGTAAGGAGTTTGAGGGTGATTTTACATTGGTAACTTTCCCATTGCTTAAGTTGAGCCGCAAGTCTCCCGAGGCGACAGCCAACGAGATAGGTGAGCATATTGTAGCCAATACACCCCAAATCAGTTCTTTCAACGTAATCAAGGGCTTTCTTAATTTGGTGCTTGCGCCTGCTTTTTGGGCAGAGTGCTTTAAGGAGATTGCCGCTACGGAGAACTATGGCGATACAGTACCTTCGGGCCGCACAATTATGATTGAGTATTCGTCACCCAATACCAACAAACCGTTGCACTTGGGCCATATCCGCAACAATTTGCTCGGTTATTCTGTTGCGCAGATTCTCAAGGCTAATGGTCATAATGTTATCAAGGTGAATTTGGTGAACGATAGAGGTATCCACATCTGCAAGTCTATGCTCGCTTGGCAACTCTATGGCCAGGGTGAGACTCCCGCATCATCAGATATGAAGGGCGACCACTTGGTAGGTAAATATTATGTCGAGTTTGACAAGCACTATAAGGCTCAAATCAAGGAACTCGTAGCCGAGGGTATGAGCGAGGATGAGGCCAAAAAGAAGGCTCCTATTATGTTGCAGGCACAGGAGATGTTGCGCAAGTGGGAGGCCAAAGATAAAGAGGTCTACGACTTGTGGCAGACTATGAACGGCTGGGTTTACGATGGTTTCGATGTAACGTATAAGGCTTTGGGCGTAGATTTCGACAAGGTTTACTATGAGTCACAGACCTATCTGTTGGGTAAGAGCCTTGTGCAGGATGGCTTGGATAAGGGCGTATTCTTCCGCAAGGAGGATAACTCGGTATGGATTGACCTTGCAGTTGATGGCTTGGACCAGAAGTTGTTGTTGCGTGGTGACGGCACATCAGTCTATATGACACAGGATTTGGGTACTGCATTGAGCCGTTTCGAGGAGAATAAATTGGATGATATGATATATGTGGTAGGTAATGAGCAGAATTACCACTTCCAGGTCTTGAAACTTGTTCTCAAGAAGTTGGGTTACGAGTGGAGTGACAATATCTACCACCTCTCTTACGGTATGGTCGAGTTGCCCGAGGGTAAGATGAAGTCTCGCGAGGGTACGGTTGTCGATGCTGATGATTTGATTGCCGATATGGTCTCTACAGCCCGCGAGATGTCTGACGAGTTGGGTAAGTTGGACGGTTGCAGCGAAGAGGAGGCTGCCAACATTTGCCGTATGGTAGGTTTGGGCGCTTTGAAGTACTTTATCTTGAAGGTTGACCCCAAGAAGACTATGCTCTTCGACCCTCGTGAGTCTATCGATTTCAATGGTAATACAGGTCCTTTCATCCAATATACTCACGCTCGTATCTGCTCGGTATTGCGTAAGGCTGCCGAGTCAGGTATTGACTACTCATCTTGCGGTGAGGTTGAGTTGCTCGCCGAGGAGATTGAACTCATCAAGTCACTTGCCGAGTTGCCAGCAGTTGTTGCGGCCGCAGGCGAGAACTTCGCACCATCTTTGATTGCGGCTTATGCTTACGAGTTGGCCAAGACCTTCAATGGTTATTATCACGACCACTCAATCCTTCGCGAGGAGGATTCTGCAAAGCGTGCTATGCGTTTGCAGTTGGCAGCGGCTGTTGCTCAGGTTATCCGCAAGTCTATGTCGTTGCTCGGCATAGAGGTGCCCGAACGTATGTAAAATGATTTGAAAAGAAAACTAAAGATTATGAAACGCTTACTCATAGCAATATCTCTGTTCTCTGCACTTGCTGGCGTAGTCGCTTGTTCGGGTGTAAGTGGCGCAGACGAGATAAAGACCTATACAAACCCTGTTATTGACCGCGACGCTCCCGACCCAACGGTTATCCGTGGCAAGGATGGTGCGTTCTATGCCTATGCAACGTGGCGCGATAGAAATGTTCCCGTTTATAAATCTACGGATATGATTAATTGGGAGTATGTAGGTGGCGCGTTCGAGCAGGGTAAGGTGCCGATGTATGTCAATGGCGGTGCTATATGGGCTCCCGATATCAACTATATCGAGGGTAAATATGTCCTCTACTTCTCAATGTCGACTTGGGGCGGCGAGTGGGAGGCTTGCATTGGTCGCGCAGTGTCGGATTCGCCTACAGGCCCATTCCATAGCGATAAGATGCTTATCCGTAGCCGTGAAATAGGTGTAAAGAACTCTATCGACCCTGTTGTTTTCCAGGAGGATGGTCGTAAGTTCTTGGCGTGGGGTAGTTTTAGCGGTATCTATCTTACCGAACTTACCGAAGATGGTCTGGAGATTATCGACAAGCGCGATATTATGCGTATAGCAGGCTCGGCTTACGAGGGAACATACATCCATAAGCATAAGGGTTATTATTACCTCTTTGCATCTGTCGGCACGTGCTGTGAGGGTGAGAAAAGTACCTACAAAACTGTTGTAGGTCGCAGTAAGTCAATTTATGGTCCTTATGTTGATAAGCAGGGCCGTAAGATGTTGGACAACCATCACGAGGTGTTGCTTTCGGGTAATGACAAAGTGAAGGGCCCCGGCCACGATTCGCAGATTATTACCGACGATAAGGGACAGGATTGGATGTACTATCACGGTTACGATATGTCGTCGATTAAGGCAGGTCGTAAGATGTTTCTTGAGCAGGTGCGTTGGGTTGATGGTTGGCCCGTATTGGGTGAGGGCGGTCATCCGTCAGTCACGGCTACAGCCCCCTATGTTAAGCAGCGATAGAAGGCTAAGTTATAAATATAAGAAAACTAAAAACATAAAGATATGAAAAAGAGTTCATTTTGGAGTGACGCATCGCGTTGTGGTGCTATCGTTGGAGCGGTTAATGTCGTGACCTCTCTGTTGGGTATGTTATTGCCGTCAATAGCATTTGTGAGTGGTTTGGTAAACTTTGTTGCTACGGTTTATCTGCTCTTCTACTTTACACGCAAACGTGCTAATTTGTTCATCGAGGAGGGCTTCACCTATTCTCAAAGTTTGGGCTTTATTGTTGCTTCAGGTCTGTTCGTAGGTGTAGTATGTGCAGTTTATCAGATTTTGGCCAGCAACTTCCTCTTTACCGAGCAGATGGAGCAGACTCTCTCAACCACGATTGCCGAGTTGCAGAAGACGGGAGTATATGATGGCGAGATGATAAAGCAGATGGCTTCGATGATGCGTTCATATATGTTCTCTCCCATAGCCGTTCTCTGGTCGCAGGTGTTGGGTAATGTTCTCTATATGGGATTCTTGGGTTTGTTTATCTCTGTTGGCACTAAACGTGAGCCTGTGTTGTTCGAGATTCAGGAGGCCGAGGAGCCAAGTGACGAGTCAGAGGAGTAAACTTTAGTTATGGATAAAAGATTAGATATATCGGTTGTCGTTCCTCTTTACAACGAGGTAGAGTCGCTTGCTGAACTTTCGGCGTGGATTGATAGGGTAGCGCGAGAAAATCATTTGACCTATGAGATTATTATGGTCGATGATGGCTCGTCGGACGGCTCTTGGGCGGAGGTTGAACGCCTGAAGGGCGAATATCCAGCCATTCGAGGCATCCGCTTTGGCCGTAATTATGGCAAGTCGGCTGCTCTGTATTGTGGCTTTGAGGCTGCCGAAGGCGAGGTGGTATTTACTATGGACGCCGATTTGCAGGATTCTCCCGATGAAATCCCCGAGATGCGTCGAATGATTCTTGAGGATGGCTACGATTTGGTGTCGGGCTGGAAGAAGAAACGTTACGACCCTGCGGGTAAACGTTTTCCGAGCAAGTTCTTTAACTTTACGGCTCGTGTGGTGTCGGGTATCAAACTCCACGATTTTAATTGTGGTCTGAAGGCATATCGTCGCCGCGTGATTAAATCCATTGAGGTCTATGGTGAGATGCACCGCTATATCCCGATTTTGGCCAAGCACGCTGGTTTCAAGCGTATAGGCGAGAAGGTTGTGCAGCACCAGGAGCGCAAGTATGGCGTGTCAAAGTTTGGTATGGAGCGTATGGTTAAGGGTTATTTGGACCTTATCACCGTGTCGTTTATGTCGCACTTTGGCCGTTCTCCGATGTATTTCTTCGGCTCGTTGGGTACGATTATGTTCCTGCTCGGTGGCATCACTACGGTGTGGATTATTGCCGATAAACTCTACAAACAGTTCCACTCTATGCCTCTGCGTGGCGTTACCGAACAGCCGCTGTTCTTTGTCGCTATATTGGCTATAATATTGGGTGTGCAACTCTTCTTGGCGGGATTTTTGGGTGAACTCATCAATCGTAATTCGTCAGACAGAAATAATTATTTAATTGATAAAAAGATATAAGATTAAGATTAAGATGATACAACGTATTCAAACTCTCTATTTGTTGGGCATTGTTGCTTTGATGGTCGCAGCATTGTTTACTCCGCTAGCGTATTTCGTTGCTGGTACCGAAGTCTATGAATTGTTTGCCTTCTCGTTGAAGGCCGAAGGTGCTACAGAGGCAGGTCAATCTACTATGTATATGGGTGTTATTGTTGCATTGGCTACATTGTTGCCTTTAGTTACAATCTTCTGCTTCAAGAATCGTATGTTGCAGATTCGCTTGTGCGCTGTCGAGTTGGTCTTGTTGGCTGGCGCTGAGATTTTTATGGCAATATATTACTACTTGAGTAATAGAATGTTTTCGATGATGGAGTTCCATACTCAAGGTTTCCGCATTGCTATCATTTTCCCCATTATCGCACTTATTTTGGATTACTTGGCCTTGCGAGCAATCTTCAAGGATGAGATGCTTGTGCGCTCGTTGGATAGAATACGCTAATAAGTAGGCCCAAATATACTCTGCCCATAGTGCAGATTGGTATGAAAATTGACTTTTGGTTATCCGAAAGTCAATTTTTTTTATTCTATGTGCAGACCAAATATCATTTTATTCATTGCACTCGGTGTGTCGCTCTTGTTTTCGGCCTGCGATAAGGGTCGAGGCAAGGGTGATGTTAAGCCGCGTTATGTTCGAGCCACACGTGTTACGACAGTCGATTATATCGACCGAGATTTTGCAGGTATGGCAACAGCCGATGATGCCGTAAATTTGGCGTTTAAGATATCGGGACAAGTCTTGAGTGTCGATGTGGCCAAAGGTGATTATGTAAAAAAAGGAGAGTTGCTCTCGCGTCTGGACCCGCGTGATGTGGAGTTGCAAGTGGCAGCCGACCTTTCGCAGTTTGAGAGGGCGCGTGCGCAGGAGGAGCGAATGAAACGTTTGTTGAGTCACGAGGCTGTCTCGCAGCAGGAGTATGAGTCGGCCTATGCCGCATTTGTTCAGGCACGTTCTACTTACGAAAATTCTCAGTCGCTTTTGGCCGATACACGTCTTCGCGCTCCATTTGCGGGTGTTGTTGAGCGTACCTATGTCGATACCTATCAGCGTGTGCAGTCTGGCCAGACCATAGTGCGATTGGTTAATCCTATGAGTACTACAGTTGAGTTTACGATGCCTGAGAAGAGCCTCTCGCTGCTTTCGGATTCTACGACTCGCTACTCGGTACGATTTGATAATTTCCCCAATGAAACGTTTCCTGCTCGCCTTGATACCTATGCCAAAACGGCAAGCGATGCATCGGGTTTTCCCGTTGCGCTCAAAATCAGCAAAGCCGACAGCGAGCGATATGGCATTTCGCCTGGTATGACCTGCCAGGTTACTTTGCGGATGTCGGACTCTGCAAAGCACGATTTGGCCATTCCTCTGTCGGCGGTTTATGCGCCTGCCGAGGGCGGAACTTATGTTTGGGTAATTACTTCAGACAATACCGTCGAGCGTCGTAGTGTGGAGTTGGGCGATATATTTGGCCGCGATATGGTTAGCGTGCAACAAGGCTTGTCCGCTGGTGAGCAAGTCGTTACTGCAGGCGTCTATCGCTTGCAAGAGGGACAACAAGTGAAAATCCTAAATCAGTAAATTTATGTCTATCCCCGAATATGCGTTGCGTAATCGTAGCGTTGTGTGGTTTATCTTGGCTCTGTTCATAGTGGGCGGAGTGTGGGCTTTTTTGCAGATGGGCAAGAAGGAGGATTCTACCTTTGTCCTTAAAAGTGCCGTTGTGACGTGTCGGTACGATGGGGCAACACCTTATGAGGTCGAGCGCCTCGTCTCTGAGCCTTTGGCGCGCGAAATACAGTCGATGCGCAATATAAAGAAAGTGACGTCAGAGTCCTACTATGGTCTATCGAAAGTCGTAGTGGAGTTGGAGTCCTCTACCCGTGCTAATGAAATCCCGCAACTATGGGATGAGTTGCGCCGTAAGGTGATGAATATGCAGCCGCAATTGCCTTCGGGCGCAGGGCCTATCGTGGTGAATGACGATTTCGGCGATGTATATGGTCTGTATTATGGTTTGTCGGCCGATGAGGGTTTTGCGTGGCAGGATTTGCGAGATTGGGCGCAGGAGATTAAACGTAGGGTAGTGACAGTTGAGGGCGTCGAGAAGGTGGTGCTTTTTGGCGAGCAGAAACCAGTCATTAATCTCTATATTACGCGCTCGATACTCGCCAATTTCTCAATTACGCCCGATATGATTGTGGCAATGATTTCGCAGCAGAATGCGGTTGTCAATAGTGGTCAGGTGACGGCAGGCGAACTCTCGGTGCGTATTCTTGAGACGGGAGTGTATGCGACCATCGACGATATTGCCAACCAACTGCTTACGGCTTCCGATGGCCGCCAATTCCGTTTGGGCGATATAGCCCGTATAGAGTGGGACTATCTCTCTCCACCCTCGACTTTAATGTATGTCGATGGTCGCCCAGCCATAGGCATTGGTATATCCACCTCCTCGCAAGCCGATGTAGTGGCTGTTGGGCGTGAAGTAAAGAGCGTCCTGGCTGCACTTTCATCGGATATGCCTATCGGAATAGAATTGTCGTCGTTATATCCCGAAGATGAAATAGCACAACAAGCCAATCTCTCGTTTATGCTCAATTTGGCAGAGTCGCTCATTATCGTAATCCTTGTCATAATGTTGGCTATGGGTTTGCGTAGCGGCTCATTGATAGGCTCTTCGTTGCTTTTTACCGTAGGTGGTACGATGCTCTTGATGTATCTTACCGGGGAGGGTATTAATCGCACTTCGCTGGCGGGTTTTATCATTGCTATGGGTATGCTTGTAGATAACGCTATTGTTGTCACTGACAATGCGCAAAAATCGCTTGTTGCGGGAATGTCGTTGCGCGATGGATTAATCCGAGGTGCCGATGGCCCGAAGTGGGGTCTGCTGGGTGCGACAGTGATAGCAATCCTCTCGTTCCTTCCGTTGTATCTTGCCCCATCGGCTGTGGCTGAAATTATTAAACCGTTGTTTGTGGTTATCGCCTTGTCACTTTTGTTAAGTTGGGCGTTGGCAATGACACAAGTTCCTCTGTTTGGAGTCTATATGTTGCCTACGTCATTATCTGTACGCTTGCAACAACCTCTCGGATGGTTTGAGCGACTTTTGCACCGAATGTTGGCCCATCGTTGGATGGTTGTCTGCTGCTCTGTTGTACTGCTTGTGGCATCCGTTGCCGCTATGCGCTTTATGCCGCAAAACTTCTTTCCGCAGTTGGACAAGCCCTATTTTCGTGCCGATGTTATTCTGTCCGAGGGTTATGATATAGGGGCTACGCAACAAAACTTGGATGCGATGAGCCGATGGCTTATGCAGCATCCCGATGTAGAACGTGTATCTACTACGGCTGGTGGCACTCCGCCTCGTTACTATCTCGCCAGCAGCAGTTATGCTTCGCGCCCCAACTATGGTAATATATTGGTCGAAGTTAAAAATAAGCGGCTGACCGATGATGTTAAGTCGCAATTCGATAGATTCGTGGCCGATTCGTGCCCCGATGTGTGGTTGCGCTCTTCGCTTTTCAAACTCTCGCCTGTTCCCGATGCTACAATCGAAATAGGTTTCTTGGGCGATAATGTCGATACATTGCTCAACCTTACACAACAGGTTATGAACCTGATGTGGCGTGACGATAGGGCGGTCAATATCCGCAACTCTTGGAGTAACCGTGTGCCGACGTGGATGCCCGTATATTCTCAAATCAAGGGTCAACGTATAGGCGTTAGCCGTAGCCGAATGGTTGAGTGGATTAATTTGGCAACACAGGGTTTTCGTATGGGCGAATTGCGGCGCGATGATGAGTTTATTCCTATTCTGCTCAAGGATGATGATGTCGCAGGGCGTAATCTCTCCAACCTGCAATCTCTGCCTATATTTTCGCAGGGTGGTAATGTCTATTCCATCGAGCAGGCAAGCAGTCGTTTCGAGTTTGACTATTCGACTGCCGTGGTCGAACAGTACAATCGCCAACGAGTTATGAAGGCACAGTGCGACCCCGCCGAAGGTGTCAATACGCAACTTTTGTTCGATGCTCTACTTCGCAAGGTTAGGTCTGAAGTGCGTATCCCCGATGGCTATACACTTAAAATATTCGGAGAGCAGGAGTCGCAGGCTGAATCCAATTCTGCACTCGCTGCAAATATGCCTTTGGCGTTGGTGCTTATATTTATAGTATTGTTGCTTCTGTTTGGCAACTATCGTGACCCGATTGTGATTTTGCTTATGACACCGCTTATTTTCATTGGCGTTGCGGGTGGACTGATTATTACGGGAAATAGTTTCGATTTCTTCTCATTGCTGGGCCTTATTGGTTTGGTCGGAATGAATATTAAAAATGCTGTTATTCTACTCTCCGCCATCAATGAGTTGCGGGCCGAGGGAGTGCCACCTGCGGAGGCTATTGTTAGGGCTGCCAAGCAGCGTTTAGTTCCCGTCGTATTGGCTTCCGTTACGACAATTTTGGCACTCATACCATTGCTTTTCGATTCGCTTTTTGCGGGTATGGCCGCTACCATTATGGGCGGATTGTTGGTTGCTACAATATTGACTATGGGGGTGTTGCCCGTCGTCTATGCTCTGTTTTATAAGATTAGATTTACCGTCAAAAATTAAACACTATGAATAATATCTTTATATCAATCTTGCGTCTTGCCGTATTCGTGGCGGTGCTGTGTTTGATAACCCCCGCATATTCGCAAATCACATTGTCCGAATATCGCCAAAGTGTCTATGATACAAGTCCCGAATTGGCAAATGCGGTGGCCGTCAAGGAGCAATCTTATGCCGCTATGCGTCAGGAACGTACCTCGTTTTTGCCAGAACTCTCGGCATCAGGTTCTGTAAAGACGGCTTTGCGCCGTTCTGCTGCGGGAGATAAGTTTTGGGGCTTTGCAATTCAACCGAGCATTACGCAAACTATCTATGGAGGTGGGGCGATGCGTGCCGCTTTCAATCAGGCTATGACGGGCTACGAATCTTCGCAATATAATGAGCAATCCGTTATGCTCTATATGCGCTATGCCGCCGATTATGCCTATTGGAATCTCTCGGCCCAACAACTCTATAAGGCCGCCACCGATGAGTATGTATCAATCATCAAATCTCTGTATCGTGTTGTGCAGGAGCGTTTCGCTGAAGGGTATGTCGCCAAGAGCGATATGCTGCAGGTCGAGGCTCGATTAAGCGATGCCGAATATTCGCAAATTGCCTTGCAGAACAATTACGATGTTGCTCTGCATAGTTTCAATAATCTGCGTAGTGCCTCTCAATCGAGCGATGTTATTCTTTTGGAGTCTATCATTGATTCCATCCCTATGCCTCGCAGAGTCTCAGCCGAAGAGTTGGCTCTACGTCGTCCCGATATTCAGATGGCCGAACTTGCCATTCGTTCGGCGCAGTGGGCTACTAAAATCACGCGCTCGGCCTATAATCCGCAGATAAGTGCAGGCATAAGCGGCTCGTGGCATACGTTTACACCAAATCTGTCGAATAAAACCTATCTCGATGGTGCGGCCACAATATCACTTTCGGTGCCGATTTTTCATTGGGGCGAGAGACGTTATGCTGTAGCCCGTGCGCGTGCCGATGAGCGTATTGCCGAAAATAATTTGGAGAATGCTTTGGATGATATGTTGCAGGAGGAGGCCGATGGCTGGAGTGCGCTTAATAATAGTTACTCGCAGATGCAATCGTCGCTCAAAAATCTCCAAATCGCAGGCGAGAATCTCTCTATCAGCACCTACTCTTATCAAGAGGGGAAAGCGACAGTTTTGGACGTGTTGCAGGCACAAATCAGTTGGATACAAATCTACACCAACGCCATCACCGCACGTTTTAACTATGCGGTGGCGGTGTCGGCGTATATGCGTTTGACGGCTGAAGATTAAATCTTCACCGTCTCGGTGCTTACAATAGCAATATCGTGGCTGACGGGCGCTATGCGGCGCAACATCGCTATTACGCCACACTGATACTCCTGTGCTTGTCTTACGGCACTGCTAATAGTGTTCTGGTCGGCCAAACTCTTGCAGTCGATGTTGTAGCGCACGTTGAATCCTACATATTGGCTCTCGGGTGCGAGCGTAGGAGTGTCGAGTGTGCCCTCGATAGTAATCTCCATACTCTTTGGGATTACGTTGTCCTTGCGCAGGATGTGCATTATTGTGTATCCTGCGCACTCTGCTGCTGCACAAATAATCAAGGCCTTTGGATTCAAATCTTCGATTTTGGCCGAATTTGAGAGCCTGAACTTTCCGTTTTTCAACTCTACGGAGACTTTCTGTGTGTTGTTCATAAGTAATTTTTTTTGATGATTTATAATTGAGTGACTCCCGAATGTTCAGGAGTTGCCCTTCAAAGTACAATAATTGGGCGACAATAATCGTTCCGTTATTGTGCAATTACATCAAAATTCGTATCTTTGTAAATTAATAGAATGTAATATAACGCTATTGAAAGTTTTGAATAATATGCGTAGAAAGATATTGATATTTGCAGCGTTGCTTACGCTGGGTGGAGTCGGCTCGTCGTGGGCACAGTCGCGTGGTGCCGATGAGCAGATTCAACGAGGTATATCGTTGTATAATTTTGGCCATTGGACCGAGGCCAGGAGTGAATTTAGTGAGGCTCGAAGGTCGCTTTCGACAGTTCGTGACCGCATTGCAATCGAGCAGATTGATTACTATCTCGCTCTGTGCGATGTCGAACTCAAACGCAAGGATATGGAGTCGCGTTTGAAGCGTTATCTTGCCGAATATCACGGCTCGCATCGTGCCAACGATGTGCAGTTCGCATTGGGTGCTTATTATTGTATGTTGCAGGATGATGATGCGGCTGCCGAGCAACTCTCGAAGGTGCATTACGAGCGCCTCGACCCACAACGCAAGGATAAATACAATCTGCGTATGGGCTATATGGCCTTCAAGCAAAATGATTACCCCAAAGCCGAAGAGTATTTGAGTAAGATAGTCGGTACGGGCGATTATGCCGACCACGCTACCTATTACAAATCCTATATGGCTTATGCTGGTGGTCGTTTGGATGAGGCCCGCAATGGCTTCAATGCCCTGCTTAATAGTGCTATGTATCGCGATTTGATGCCATTCTACGTTATGCAGATTGATTTCAAGGCGGGCGATTATCAAGCAGTGGTAAGTAAGGGCGATGCGTTGTTGAGCCAAACAACCGATGAGCAGGCTATGCAGATTGAGCGTATTATGTCGGAGTCGTGGTTTCAACTCGATGATTATAATGCTGCCGTTAAGTATATGAATGCCTATAAGGCTCGTGGCGGAGAGATGGGACGTGTCGAGAACTATATCTTGGGTTATTCGCTCTATCGTCAGACTCTGTATGCCGAGGCCGCCGAGTGTTTGCGTGCCGTTGCTGGTGCCGATGATTTGCTGACGCAGAACGCATCCTACCATTTGGCTGATTGCTATCTGCGTTTGGGCGATAAAAGAAATGCTTTGTACTCGTTTGCTATGGCATCAAGCGATGGCTATGATGCCGATATTGCCGAGGATGCGCTCTTCAATTACGGTAAGTTGCAGTACGAGTTGGGTGGTGGAGTCTTTAATGAGGCTATCAATGTCTTGACTCGTTATATCGATAAATATCCTTCGTCGGAGCGTGTTGGCGAGGCTCGCACTCTGCTTATTGCCGCATATTACAACTCTAACAATTATGCCGAGGCTTATGATGCCATCAAGAGCATTACATCTCCCAACAACGAGGAGTTGCTTGCTCTGCAGAAGATAGCCTATTTTAATGGCCTACAATCTTATACCCAAGGTGAATTGGATACTGCAGAGGCATCGTTCAAGGAGTCGCTATCGTCAAGTTCAAATGCCAAATATAGCGCATTGGCGTCGTTCTGGTTGGGCGAAATTGCCTATGCTCGCGGTGATAGCCGCAGTGCATTGCAGCGTTATCGCAATTTCTTGACCCGTGCCCCGCGAGGTAGCGAGGAGGCTTTGATGGCGCAGTATAATGTTGGTTATTGCTACTTCAATAACGAGGAGTTGGAGGCCGCTGGCGAGGCGTTCCTCAAGTTCCTTAATTCTCGTTCGACTCGTGATTCTTATCGTGCCGATGCTTTGAACCGTGTTGGCGATGTACACTACTCTGAACGTCGTTTCGATGCGGCAGTTAAGTGCTATGATGATGCTATCACTCTGAATACTCCCGAGAAGTATTATGCCGAGTATCAGCGTGCCATCACGCTCGGTGTGCAGAATAAGCGCGAGGATAAAATTAACTCTCTTTTGCGTATTGTTCGTGCCGACAGGGGCGACTATGTTGATGACGCTACCTATGAGTTGGGCCGTACATATATTGCCGATGAGCAGTACGATAAAGGCGTTAAGGTGTTGGAGCAGTTCATTGGTCAGTATCCCAATTCTACCTATCATTCACAGGCTCTGTCGGATTTGGGCTTGGCCTATATGAATCTTGGCCAAAAGGATAAGGCTTTGCAGTATTACGATATGGTCGTGAAGGCTTCGCCTCAATCTACCGAATCGAAGAGCGCTATGCAGGGTATTCGCGAGATTTATATCGAGCAAGGCAATGCCGATGCCTATTTCGACTATGCACAGCAGTATGGTCTTGAGGGCAATGTGTCACAGATGCAGCGCGATTCGATGTCGTATGTTGCCGCACAAAAACTCTATCTCGATAACAAGACGCAGGAGGCATCAACCGCTTTCTCGAACTACCTTAATAACTATCCCAAAGGCTATTATCGCAACGATGCCTTGTTCTTCTTGAGTGATTGCTTTGTGCGTGAGAAGAAGAACGACGAGGCTATTGAGAGCCTATCTCAACTTGCCGCGCAGGGCCAGAGCCAATACTCCGAGCGCGCCTTGGAGAAACTCTCTTCTCTATGCTACGATGCCGAGCGTTGGGAGCAGGCTGCTACGGCTTTCCGTTCGTTGTACGATGTGTCGAAGGTCTCAAAGACAAAGATTAATGCCGCATCGGGATATGTATCTTCTACACTTAAATATGCTTCCGATGAGCAACTTATGGCTATGGCCGATGATGTTGAGAAGATGACCGAAATAAACGATGTAGCCCGCCGCAAGGCGCGTTATGCCAAAGCACAGGTGTTGCAACGCACAGGTAAGGATAACGAGGCTTTGGAGGTGTTCAAACTCTTGAGTAAGGAGGTCAAGAGTGCCGAGGGTGCCGAAGGCCGTTATCGCCTTATTGAGGCTGAATTCAAGGCTAATCGCTACGACCAAGCCGAGAAGATGATATACGAATTCTCGGATAGTAAAACACCCCATAACTATTGGCTTGCCAAGTCGTTTATCCTGTTGGGAGATATTTATGCGGCTCGTAATGATGCGTTCCAGGCTCGTGCCACATATCAGAGTGTTGTTGATGGTTACTCGCCTGCCGATGATGGTATTGTTGCCGAGGCCAAAGAGAAAATTGCTAAATTGAATTAACCTATGAAGAAGTTTTTATATAGTTGCCTTTTGCTTTGCCTGCCCGCTGTTGTTTCGGCGCAGGTAGCCAAGCAGGTCGAGGTATCGAAAGATTATACCCCTACGGTCAAGACCGCGCAGAAGTTAGCCATCATCCCCGATATGACCGATACGGTCAAGATGTATCCCGATATTGACTATACTATCGTGCCTCGTTCCTACGAGACCTCGTTGCTGGTTGAGAACTTCAAGCCTGCGACCATCACCTATTGGGATTATTCTCGTCGCAAGTTGTTATATACCAAGGCCGCTATGGGCGCGCCATTGGCCAGCCAACTCGATGCCTATGTCTCTACATATAACAAGGACAAAGGCTATGCTATGGCCTATGTAAATCATTCGGGCGATTATCGCAATCGTTATGCCTTGAATGGTATCGACCGCGTTACAAGCAATACAGCCGAGATGAGCAACCGCGTAGGAGGCCGTGCTGGTGTGTTCTGGGGAAAAAGAGTTGTGGAGGTCGATGTGGCTTACGATGATGAACTTCGTCACCGTTATCCCACAACGGGCCAGAAGATTCACTTCGGCGAGTTGGAGGGACGTGTGCGTTTGGGCGATGACTTTACCGACCTTGAGCGCTGGAATTTCAATGTTGAAGTCGGTGGCGGCGTGTTTGTCGATGGAACAGATAAAGCCAATGTCGGCGACTACGGTCAATCCTCTTTCTCTGCTTCTGCGGCATTGGGTAAGATGGTGGGTGTACATATACTGCGTTTTAATGTTGCCTTCGATGGAGTGTATGGTAACAAGGCGTTTGCTCCCTATAAGAATAATACTTTGACGGCAGGTGCTCGCTATGGCTTTAGCCGTGAGCGTTTTGAATTCTTGTTAGGTGCTAATTATTGTTATGATGATGTGGCCAACTCAACCGATAGCCCGCATCATATCTTCCCATATATGCGTATGTCGTGGAAGAATACCCGCGAGGGCTTCGTACCTTTTGTGGAGGTTGATGGAGGTCTTAAACGTCACGACTTTTCGTCGCTCCTCTATGCTAATCCCTATCTTCAGAGCGATGAGGCTGATTTGACCGAGAAAATATGCGCTATGCCCAACGAGTCATCATATAATGGTCGTGCCGGTTTTGGTGGTACGTTAGGCAAGGGCGTGTTCTCATATAGTCTCTCTGCCGAGTTGGAGTTGGCCGATAACCATATCTATTGGTATAATCGTGATGCCGACTATCACTTTACCCAGGCCTATCAGCATAGCCTGCGTATCGATGGTAGTATGAATCTTCGCCCCATAGGTTGGTTTGAGGCAAATATGTCGGCTGGAGTATATGTTTGGGAAAATTATGACTCACACTATGCCTCACGCCCCAATTTCAAGTGGGATATGGATATTCGCTATCTTGGCCGCAAGATTACGGCTGGCGTTAATCTGGGCTATCAGGGCGGTGTCAAGTGGATGACGCAGGATGCTCAAGGCGAGTTCTCCTACGTTAAAACTCCGTCGGCATTTACATTGGGCCTTGAGGCCGAGTGGCGCATCAATGACCGCTGGGCTGTATTTGCCGAAGGCCGCAATCTTACAGGTAGCGCAATTTATGAATGGCTACACTATTACAGCGACTCTGCCGAAGGCTTGTTCGGCGTAAAGATGTCTTTCTAATTTATTGTTGAACTAATTATTAAAACCTTTTCAAAGATATGAAATCAAAAGTATTTTTTACCGATTTCCGCACTAAGGCTCACGGTGATGGCCTGCCTACTAAACTCAAGAAATTGATTCTCAAGGCGGGTATCAAGGATTTAGATATGGAGGGTAAGTTTGTTGCCATCAAACTCCATTTTGGCGAGTTGGGTAATATCAGTTACCTGCGCCCGAACTATGCTCGTGCCGTGGTGGATGTCGTCAAGGAGTTGGGCGGTAAACCCTTCTTGACCGATTGTAATACGATGTATCCAGGAAGTCGAAAGAATGCTTTGGAGCATCTCTATTGTGCGTGGGAGAATGGTTTTACTCCTTTGACCGTAGGTTGCCCCATCCTGATTGGCGATGGCTTGAAGGGTACCGATGATGTCGATGTTCCCGTCGAGGGTGCCGAATATGTTCAGTCAGCCAAGATTGGTCGTGCGGTTATGGATGCCGATATTTTTATCAGCCTTAACCACTTCAAGGGCCACGAGATGACAGGCTTTGGTGGTGCTATCAAGAACATCGGTATGGGCTGTGGCTCTCGTGCTGGTAAGACAGAACAGCATATCAGCGGACAACCCGTAATCGATGCCGAACAGTGCCGAGGCTGTAAGAAGTGTCTGGCTCAATGTGCCAATAATGGTCTTATCTTCGATGAGCAGACTCGCAAGATGTCTGTCGATAAGGCTAATTGTGTAGGTTGCGGTCGTTGCTTGGGTGCTTGTAACTTCGATGCAATTAATTTTGAGGATTTCCACGCCCCAAAACTCTTGAACTGCAAGATGGCTGAATATGCCAAGGCGGTAGTTGCTGGCCGTCCTCATTTCCATATCTCGCTTGTTGTCGATGTGTCGCCTAACTGCGACTGCCACGCCGAGAATGATGCTCCCATCCTGCCTAATATAGGTATGTTCGCTTCAGCCGACCCATTGGCGTTGGACCAGGCTTGTGTCGATGCTTGTTTGGCAGCTACACCTATGCCAGGTAGCCAACTCTACGACCGTATGCACTCGCACGGTTTTTGCGACCATCACGACCATTTCAAGAATTCTACTCCCGAATCGGAGTGGCAGTCTTGTTTGGAGCACGCCGAGAAGATTGGGCTCGGTAGCCGTGAGTATGAGTTGATAAAGTAATTATAGTATATAAACCTCTTCCTCCCTTATGAAAATCGTAATTTTAGGCCCTGCATATCCATATCGAGGCGGTCTGGCTTCGATAATGCACACTATGGCCCGCGAATATCAGCAGCGAGGTCACGAGGTGAAGATTTATACGTTCAGCGTTCAGTATCCATCGTTGCTGTTTCCAGGTAAGACACAATATGTTGATGGCCCAGCACCCGAGGATTTGCATATCGAGCGTGTGATGAATACAATCAACCCCTTTAATTGGGTTGCTCTCGGTCTGCGTCTTAAGCGTGAAAGACCCGATATGGTGTTAATGAAGTATTGGACCCCCTTTATGGCACCTTGCTTTGGTACGATAGCCCGTATTGCTCGCACTAATGGCGTAACGAAGTTCGTTTGCCAAATCGATAACGTTGAGCCACACGAGAGCCATATTATCGACAAGCCTTGCAACCACTATTACTTGGGTGCTGTCGATGGCTTTGTCTATATGTCCGAGCAGGTACATCGTGAACTTGAGGCCTATACCTCTGCCCCTGCGATTTTCTCTCCGCATCCGATGTTCGAGAATTTTGGTGTGACGGTTGAGCGCGATTATGCGTGCCAACGCATTGGTATTAATGCCGAGTCGCGCTATACGTTGTTTTTCGGCCTTATACGCGACTATAAAGGCCTTGATATGCTGTTGCGAGCGTGGGCCAAATGGATGCCCGAAGGGCGTAAATTGCTTATCGCTGGCGAGTTCTACACCTCGCGCGAGAGTTATCTCGCACTGATTGACGAACTCGGCCTAAAGGATAGGGTGGTGCTACACGATAGATTTATTGCTGATGATGACGTGCGCTATTATTTCTCTGCGGCCGATTGCCTTGTATTGCCATATCGTTCGGCAACGCAGAGTGGTGTTACACAAATTGCCTACAATTTCTCTGTTCCTATGCTTGTGACTAATGTCGGTGGCTTGCCTGAAATTGTTCCCGATGGCCGTGTTGGTTTGGTGTGTGAGCCTACGGTAGATGGAATCCTTCAGGGCTTGCAGCGGATATATGCCGATGGTGTTTTGTCACAACTAAAGGCGAATTTCGCCGAAGAGCGCAAGCGCTTCTCGTGGGAAGCAATGTGCGATAAATTGTTAGAAGTTTATCAGATGTGTAAATAATAGATATGCAAAAAGGTGGTCGTAAGACCACCTTTTCTGTATCTTGAAATACTTTTGTCATTATCGCTTAAGACGTATCATCTCGCCCCATACGGGAAGATAAACGCCCTCGCGCTCCAACTTTTCGCACTCGTTTATTCCATACTCATACGACCAACGCCACTTTGTAATCGAGTGTCCCAACTCCAGGATGTGCGACATCAACACCTCTTTCGGGTTAATCTTCTCCACAGCCTTTGGCATATTGAGTCCAACAGCCAAGTGCGGCACAAAGAGGTTGATTTTGCCCGTAGGATTAAGTTGCTCGTAATTGTGTGCATCACCCGTGAAGAATATAACATAATCCTTGCCTTTGGCATCGTAGCAATTCACCTCATAGGTGTTTACAAAGTTCTTGAGCGTTGCGTTGTGGTCCACCGTTGTAACCTTGATACTTATGTTACCGACGGTAAAGTTATCGCCCGTTTTTACCTTGTAACCGTTATCGAGGAAATTAGAATATACAGCCTTGTCTTGATGCTCCAACGCCTCTACCATCGCCTTTGAGTAGTGGTCGGCGTGTCTGTGCGTGATGAGCATAAAGTCAATCAGCGGAGCCAACTTCTCGACGTGCTTATGATAGAGGTCGATGCCAAAGCACTGCTTGTCAGTCTTTATGACATAGCCCATATTGTAGAGTTGCCACATCACAACCTCGCCCTTCTTGACCTTTGTCGCGGGAATCTCTTGCAACAACTTCTCCAACGCCATATTGTAGAATCGCATCAATCCCCAGCCCTCCAATGCCTGCTCCTTCTCTGTACCTGCGGTTGTGTTGAGGTACTCCTCGAAGAGTGTGTCGGTAAACGAGTCTGCATATTTTTGCATCTCGTTCATCGCTGCGCGACGCTCGGCCGAAATCTCTTTATATGATGTTTTGTACCACATCACATCCGCCAACTCCTCTACGCTTTGCGCTACACCGCGCATAGGCGAAAACGCTGCGGCCGCAAAGGCTATCGAAAGTAATATCTTTTTCATCGTATCACTCTTTATTAGGGAGTGTTATTTCTTGATGTTAGGCTCCTCCAAGCCGTAACCCTCCTTCTTGTCGATGTGCTTTAGAAGCAATGCTACACCGACAGCCACAATGCCAAATACGGCAAATATTGTCATCGGAATAGTGTAGTCATAAGTTACCCCCTCGGCGGTCTCTATTGTTGCATAGTTCTGGATTACCGAGCCGATAAGGACGGGCACCATCGAAAGACCAATATTCTGAATATAAAATATGATAGCATAAGCCGAGCCCAACTGCTTCATCGGGATAATCTTTGGTACTGCAGGCCACATTGCCGAAGGCACGAGTGAGAATGCGATACCCAAAATCACCATAATGGCAATAGCAAACCACCACTCATTGAGAATCGGCAACGCAAAGAGAACGTGTACCAAAGTGAGCATCAGCGAACCGCTAATCATCAGCGTTGCACCCTTGCCCAAGCGGTCATACAATGAGCCGAATACAGGAGTAAGCAAGATTGTTCCGAAAGGCAACATTGCGGGAATCAGGCCTGCCAATTCGGGCTCTACACCATATTTGTAAATCATCAACTTTGTAGCAAACTTCAAGAATGGGAATACACCCGAGTAGAACAATACGCACAAGATAGCAATCAACCAGAAGCCCTTGTTTGTGAAGATTACCTTCAAGTCGCTGAAGTGGAAACCCTCTTCTGCCTCCTGCTCCTCGGCAGCGGCTACCGATGCATCCAACTTCTTATCCATTACGCAGTAAACCAAGAACGATACAACGCCTACACACAACAACGCTGCGCCCAACAATACGGGAGCCGATGCAGCGCCCATCTTGTTAGCAATCGGAAGACTGCAAGCCAACGCGGCGGCAGTACCAATTCGAGCCATTGCTACCTGCAAACCCATCGCCAATGCCAATTCGTGGCCTGTAAACCATTTTGCGATAATCTTGGTTACTGTGATACCTGTAATCTCGGCACCCATACCGAAGATGGCAAATCCCAAAGCCGCCAAAGCAACCTGCACAGGGTAGCCGAAAATCTGTGCATCGCCAAATGAGTTATCCAAAGCATACCACTTCAATAATGCACCCACGAACATCAACGAACTACTCATCGTTCCAGTAAAGCGTACACCACACTTGTCGAGGATAATACCTCCAAAGAACAACATCAGCAAGAATACGTTGATGTAGCCGTATGCACCCGAGAAGAATCCATACTCATCGCTTGTCCAACCCAAGCCACCCTCTGCGGGGCTCTTTGTAAGTAAATCCTCCAGCGGAGCCATTACATCAGTAATAAAATAGCCGCACATCATCGTGAACGATACGATGAGCAACGCAGTCCAACGAGCCGCAGGCGAGTCGTTGAGTCTCTTGTAAATTTCAGTCATAATCTTATTTAAGTTTTATTAGTAATTTTTTTTCTAAATATGCAGTCAAACCCTTCTCGTTAGCCTATTGTGCGGAGAGCATTCGGGCTATTTGTCAATATAAAATTTCAGCGCTTCGTAAGCATCCTCAATGCCCAACTCACCAGCCTTCGATAGGTCCAAACATCCTTTGTGGGTATCCTTCATATAAATCTGCACCAAACCTCTATTGTAGTATGCTTCGCCGAAGTTGGGATGCAACTCTATGGCTTTCGAATAATCCTCAAACGCTTCGGGGTATTTTCCCGAAATAGCATATAATCCCGCACGGTTGTAATAACTGTACGCAAAATCGGGATACAACTTTATAGCCTTGTTTATATCCTCTATGGCATCATCGTAGTTGTATATGCGCGAACTGCGATTGTTCAATCGTTTTGCGGGGTCCGAATCTATGGTTATTCGCTGGAACGAATTATCAATTGACGATATAAAGTCAATCATCTCGGCTCTCGTCGTCGAACGATTGATGTATAGGAATGGATTCGATGGATTGGCCGTGATAGCAAATGTAAGCGTACCTACTGCATTCGTATATTGCTTTATCAGAGATTGCGTAACACCTCGCTTGAAAAGTAGAATCCAATTCTCTTCTCTATGCAGTTGCTCGGCCATCTGCCTATCCAACGCTACCAACGAGTCGGGTTGAATGTTGCTGCCGTCACGCGATAGATGCAATCTGTCATCCCCAATCTTTGCAATAAAATCCTCCAGACGTTGTGCGTGATACAACTCTTGACGCGCCAGCATCGTAGAGTCGGCAATGGTAATCGTAAATTTAAACAGAGGAATCAAGTTTATGTCGTTATTTTGCGCTGTAGTCTGTTCAACGCTACTCTCAAAACTACTTCCTTTTACATCAGCATCAAACGACAATAGTTTGTCAAATTTCTGCGTAGTATCCGAGTAAATCGAGTATGTCGAATCTGCCAAACGCGACTTGTGGTCTGCAATCTTACGCTCGGCAATCTGTCTGTCTGCTTGTGCTCCCTTCATATCACCCTTAATCATTCGCATATAACTTCTGTTAAGGAATGCGTTTGCGAAGTCTGGATATAGATTTATGGCGCGAGAATAATCCTCTATGGCCTTGTCAATATTGCCAATCTGCGAGTGCAAACCAGCACGGTTGTAATATACCAATACATTCTCTGGCGAATACTCCGCTACACGGTTATAATCCTCCATAGCGCGGTTATAATCGCCAATCTGTGTTCTGACAATAGCTCGGTTGAAGTATGTTAGCGAACTCGTTGAATCCAATTTGATTACGTGGTCAAAATCGCTCAATGCCAACAGCGGACGATTGGTGTTAGAATAAACCAAAGCACGGTTAAAGAACGAAAGCAGATATGTCGAATCGTGCTTTATGGCTATGTCGAGGTCCGCCTCAGCCTCTTTGTGCCTGTTTTGCTGCATATAAAGCACGCTGCGGTGGTTATATCCGTTAGGGTCTTCGCGGTTGGTACGAATGGCGCGTTCATAGTCCTCGTATGCACGCACCGTATCTTTCAGGTGCTGATAACACAATCCGCGATTCACATAAGCATCTGCAACTTTCTTCTCGTGGCGGATAAACATATCGAAATCCTCAATAGCCTCCTTGAACTGCTGGTTCAGCAGTCTTGTCACACCTCGGCTGTAATAAGGGTCGGGTAGGTCGGGGCGCAAATCAATAGCCTCGTGAAAATCCTTTAGCGCATCATCGTAATTGCCCAAGCGTGAACGAGTGATAGCACGGTAGGTATAAGCAATCGTATATACGGGATTCTTCTCCAGAGCCGACGAGAAGTCGCTGTCGGCACCTAATAAATCATCAAGATTATATTTCGCAATTCCGCGCAGGAAATAGCCCTCATAGTCATCCTCGTCAAAGCGCAACAATACATTCAGAGTCTTTATCGCCTGCTGGTAGTCGTTGTTCATCATTGCCTGACGACCCATATAGTGAAAATACTCTTTGTTGTATTGTGTGTTGGCGCACCAAGCACCAAGCAGTATGGCTACGGTCAAAACCGATTTTAATAAGCCTTTTCGCATCTTTTGAGTTCGCTACAATCAGTTGAGGGTTTGTTAAATAAACGTGTGTGTAAAATATTTATTGCTGGTCGTAACCGAATCTGCGCAACTGTCTTTCGTTGTTGCGCCAATCCTCCTGTACCTTGACGAATAGTTGCAAAAATACCTTCTTCCCCAAGAATCGCTCCATATCCTCTCGGGCTTGCTGTCCTACACGCTTTAGGCGCTCACCCTTGTGGCCGATAACGATTCCCTTCTGCGATGAACGTGCAACGTAGATGTTTGCCGCTATGCGGTCAATCGTAGGCTCCTCCTTGTAGGTGTCAATCTCAATCTCGCAGCAGTAGGGTATCTCCTTGTCGTAATTCAGGAGTATCTTTTCGCGGATAATCTCCGACGCAAAGAAACGCAGAGTCTTGTCCGTCAAAGTATCCTTCGGGTAAAATGCCTCACCTTCGGGCAGACGCTCCAATATAGCCGCCAATACTCCTGCCATTCCGACCTTCTCCTTTGCCGATACGGGGATAACCACAGCCTGTGGCATCCTCTCCTGCCACTGCGCAGCCAACACCTCCCACGCCTCGGGTGTCGAAAGGTCAATCTTGTTGATTACAACAATCGCGGGAATACCACTGCGATTGATTTTCTCGACGATAGACTCCGAGCGGTCACTCTGCTCAACGGTGTCGGTAACGTACAAAATAACGTCGGCATCATCCACTGCTCCCTGCACAAAGTTCATCATCGACTCCTGCAACTTGTATGCGGGCTTCAAAATTCCAGGGGTGTCGGAATATACAATCTGGAAATCCTCGCCATTTACAATACCCATAATACGGTGACGGGTCGTTTGAGCCTTTGATGTGATAATCGAAAGTTTTTCGCCTACGAGGGCATTCATCAAGGTTGATTTACCCACATTGGGGTTGCCGATGATATTTACAAATCCTGCGCGATGAGCCATTTTATTCTAAAATTAGTCAAAAAGTGTTATTTAACCGACAAATATAGCCATAAAAAAATACCCATACAAATGTATGGGTAAAAATATAGGCTTATGTGGGATGTTTATCCCCGAATGCTTTAGCCTCGATTTGCTAATGTCTGGCGTAAGAATTATCTGTGCTGTCGGCCTCTATTCTAATATCCTCATCTGTTTTCGTGAGATATAATTCGAGACTATCGACGTCTGATGTAAGATAGAGATATTCGTGCCCTTTGTCGTGTATTGCCATCTGCCCCCTTAATCTATTATTCACAATATCCTTGGGCATAAGAGTAATGTTGGGCGAGTTGTAGGTGTAGTGATATTCGATTTTTTGCTTTAATCGCTCTGTGCCATCCACGTTTTCGATAATAGTGTATGTGGCGTTCTCTGCATCAGTAAACTCTACAAAAGTCTCCTCTTGGTAGCCGTTTGTGCCGCTACTCCATACGCTATTGGCAAGGGTAGTGCTAATCTGCTCATTGCCGCCTTTGCCTACAAGGGCTTGAGTATCCTGTTCGTCGTTATCCTTTTTGCACGATATAAATGTGGCAAGGGCGATAACTCCCAATGTTAAAATTAGAATCCGTTTCATCTTTTTGTTTAATTTTGTTTAACGATTTGTAAGGTTTGTGTACACATCTATTAAACGCAAAATTACAAAAATATTGTGCGACTTTTTGTTGATTTTTAACACATTACTACATATTGGCCAATAAAATATTGCTCTACCCACGC
>JAZOVT010000057.1:0-11708 GCA_045658845.1 Alistipes sp. | reverse complement strand
AATGACGCCTAACGCAGATAATTGTGATAGTATACTAAATACTATTGTTATTTCGTCGGGTGACTTTTGCAGACTCTCTAACTAACTTCTTGTAGTAGCATAAATCTTCTCGTGTTGATGGCAAAATTATAAACTTCATATCCCATTTCCACTCTCTATTGTCAAGAATTACAGATATTACATATTGCCCCTCAGAGATGCCTAAAACTTTAACCTTGTTGAACGGTACAAATTCCGATACAACGAATGGCGTTTTGTCAGAGAGAGGTTTGGCGGATTCGGGGGTGTAATATATCCAAACACCCTTTTTCGTAAATTCGCATATTCTAAATATATCTTTAGTAAAGTATGTTTTTCCCTTACGAGAGGAACTTCTAATAGCGGAATTATGGTATCTCATATTCCAACAAGGATGAGAGAGTAAAATCTCTTTGTATTTTAATGGGGATGTAACCGAAATCAAGTTAGTCCTGTCCCAAATGGTCATTGTTCTGCGTGGAAGAGTTTTGTGCCTTTTTGTTTGCACAATACCGCCTGTTTGACGTGAATTAGGATGTTGTGTTATTATATTGCTTTTGCCATTTGGTAGGGTGCTCTGTCCAAAAGAAGCAATAGGAAAACAACACATCAATAAAACTAATATTAATCTATTCATAACTATAGTCTACATTATATGGTAAATATTGTTAGTCATTGCGAGGAGCGCTGCGTTGTGGCAATCTAATCACCAAGTAAATAATTAAGTGCATTATTCATATTTTCAGAAATGAAGCCTCCCCTCAAAAAGGTGTATACATCCTTATTATATTTCGCTACTTTCTGGGCCTTTTTTGTCAGCGATTTAGCCTCTTTTAATCTTTTGCGAGTTGCGGGCTCAATGAGATATGTAAGACAAGAGTTAGTTTTTTTCGGATTACCATCTTTGTCATAAGACTGATATCCTACTACAAACTTGTTACCTCCGCCATACATTAACACCTCTAAAGGAAATTCGGCGTTGTTGTATAATTGATAATCCGATTCAACAGAAGGAATAGTGTTATTTATGGGCGGCAGCCCTGCCGCAAACTCATTGACCCCATATATCCAATACCCTTTGCGAAAAAATGCAAAAGTATTGTGATAAGGATATTCTTCACCCCCATATATATCTTTTTCTATATAGTATTCATCATCGTAAATATTCGCATAAGCAAATCGTGTCACTTTCCAGCAGGGATGACTGCGTAATATTCTTTTGTAATTTTTTGGAATATCTGTCACATCTAAATTATAATACTCGCTTAAACGTGTATTACTCAGGCGTGGGTTGTGAAGTATATATTTAATTTCGCGACGTTGATTGCTACTATTGGCTTCTATATTCTGCTCCACTTTGTTTCGCCTCTTTGTCTTTGATTTTTTATCTTGACCATAGGCCGCAAAAGATAGACAACCCAATAATAAAACTAATATTAATCTATTCATTGTAATATTCTATAAATAATAACATTGAAAAAGTTGTTAAGGTATTCACTTGTAAAGTTATAAAAAATCTATTAAAAACATACAACCTTACGATTATTTGTAATAAATGAGTTTTATTGTAGTAGGCATAGAATAATAATGTGTCTGATTTGTGAAATTATGAAAAATTTTCTTTAATTTTACACCTAATAAAACCAAAACTAAAACTATAAATTATGGATAGACGAGATTTTTTGAAGATGTTTGCTGCATCGGCTGCATTCACTATGTTCCGCCCTTTGGAGGTTATGAGTGGCGAGAAGTTGAATCGCCCCGTACGCATCGGCTTTATCGGTACGGGTAATCGTGGAACTTATGGTGTCGTTACCGCTATGAGCCACAACAATAATATCGAGATTTATGCTTTGGCTGACCTCTTCCGCGATAGAATCGACCAGGTGTTGCCTCATCTTAATGGCCTGAATAAGGCAAAAGGTCTGCAGCCCGTAGCCGAGAAGAATATATATGTAGGCCCCAATGCCTATCTTGAGTTGTTGAAGGACGACAAGGTGGATGCCGTAGTTATCGCTACTCCCGCCTATGCTCACCCCTTCATATTCGAGGCTGCAGTAAAGGCTCATAAGCACGTCTATTGTGAGAAGCCTGCGGCTCCCGATGCCTATGGTGCAGTGCGTATGATTAAGGCTGCCGAGGGCGTTAAGGATTTGTCACTCGTTATGGGATTCCAGGTGCGTCACGCATCGGCTTACGATGAGATGATTCGTCGCATCCATCGTGGCGATATAGGTAAAGTCGTAGCGGCCCAACTCTATTATAACGGAGGTGGCGGTAGCGGCAAGAAGCCTGCTGTCGAGAATGATGAATTCCGTATTCGTCACCACTTCCAGTATTTGGCATTGTCGGGTGGTGTATTGAACGACCAGGCTATCCACGTTATCGACGTGTGCCGTGCTGTGTTGAACGCCAATCCTCTCTATGCATTTGGTCAGTCGAGCGCCGAGGGCCGTCGATTCGAGTATGGCGATACTCATACCAACTATCAGGTTATATATAAATATCCCAACGATGTGAACGTCGCTGTTCAGCAGATGTCGGTAGGTTCTACTTCGGGTGGCGTATGCGCACGTTTCTTTGGTGAATTGGGTACGGCTGAGGCCAACTATTCGGGTGGCGTGTTTATCACAGGCCCCAACAAGTGGGATTCAGGCAATAACAACGCCTTGAGCGATGCCGATGCATTGAAGGGTAAGTCGTTTATCGATAGTATAGTTAGCGGTAAGTATATCAATCAGATTGAGGCAGGCTGTAACTCTACACTTGCTGCCATTATGGGTCGCGAGGCTTGCTATTCGGGCAAGAAGGTTACTTGGAAGGATATGATTAGCGGTAAGCAGCGTTATGGCGACCAGCCCGACTTAAAGCAGTTTTTGAAATAAATTTTTTAGTATTTGTCATTACGAAGGAGCGTGGCGACTGTGGTAATCTCCCACGTTCAGGTATGTAGGAGATTGCCACGTCGGACTAATATCCTCCTCGCAATGACATCTCAAAGAATAGTATTATTTATATTGATTATAAGTTATTGATATGAAAAACAGAATTATGCGCTGTCTGTTGGCTATAGTGTTTGCTGCGGCAACATTGACAGCAAGTGCCCAGAAACCTATCGTGGGCCTTATCAGCGGTTTGGGCGGTGATAGTGAGGCAGCATTCAAGAAGTTGCACGATGCAGGCTTTAAGGCTTGTCAGACGGGCTTCTCGCTCGATTGGAATCAGGAGACAGCCAACAAGTTTAAGGCTTTGTCGGCAAAGTATGATGTAAAAATCAGTGCGCTGGTATATTGTACTCCCAACGGCCGTTGGAATTTCCAGGAGGGCCCTGCCACCATCGGTTTGGTGCCTCCTATTAATCGTCTGCTTTACATTGAGAATTATCGTAAAGCCATTGATTTCTGTGTTATGGCGGGCATCCCCGCTATGCACTCACACTTTGGCTTTATTCCCGAAGAGCCTACAAGCGAATTGTATGTAAGTTTTATCGAGACTATGCGTGATTTGTGCCAATATGCAAAGGATAAGGGCGTTATGGTATTTTGTGAGACAGGCCAGGAGACTCCCACAACGCTTATCCGCGCTATCAAGGACATAGGTACGGGTAATATCTTTGTGAACTGCGATACAGCAAACCTTATTCTCTATGGTAAGGCTAATCCCGTAGATGCTATCTATCAGTTTGGCCCATTGCTCAAGGAGATGCACATCAAGGATGGTAAGTATCCGACAGACCCCTATCAGTTGGGTCGTGAGACTCGTATACCCGAGGGTGATGTTGATTTCCCGCGCGTTATCAAGGCGTTGAAGGATGTTGGTTTCACGGGTGTTATGACTATCGAGTGCGAGATGGGTGGTGATAATACTCAATACGTTATCGATACCAAGAAGTATCTGGAGGAGTTGGTTGATAAGACCTACTAATACCCTTAGATTACGAGCGTGTCTAATAAGTGATTTTTGCGTTGTACTCGGCCTCAAAATCCTCACATACGCTTAAGTATGCTGCGGTTTTTCGGCCTTCGCAAGCCTTAAAATCCCAATATTATACACACTCTTAGATAATATACAGAAACGAGGGCTGTTCATCAGATTGAACAGCCCTCGTTTTGTACTCGAAGCCGGGGTCGAACCGGCACGGCCATTACTGGCCACAGGATTTTAAGTCCGGCGTGTCTACCTATTCCACCATTCGAGCAACCGCTTACTTGGTCGTAAGACACGGCAAAAGTAGCAAAATTATTTCAATGTGCAAATCTTTGAGTCAAGATATTCTTCTATAATCTGTTTGTTGGTCGTATCTACCCACTTTATCTCCTCGTCACGACGAAACCAGGTCATCTGTCGTTTGGCATAACGGCGTGAGTTGCGCTTGATTAACTCCACAGCCTCGTCGCGGCTTATCGTGCCATCAAAGTAGTCGAACATCTCGCGGTAGCCAACTGTCTGGAGAGAGTTGAGCCTGCGCAGATAATACACCGCACGAGCCTCCTGTTCCAGTCCCATCTGCATCATTATATCGACTCTGCGATTGATTCTATCGTAGAGTATTTCGCGCTCCATATCGATGCCGAGTTTGATGATGTTGAATGGGCGCTGTCGCTTCTCGCCTGTGCGCATCGAAGAGTAGGGTAGTCCTGTCGAGATACAAACCTCCAATGCTCTTAATACTCGCGCAGGGTTGTTGCGGTCCACCTCCTCGTAATAGGCAGGGTCGCGCTCTCGTAACTCTTCACATAACGATTCCAATCCCTCGCTACGCAGTCGACGGGCAAGTTCCTCGCGCAATTCAGGCTCTGCCTCGGGTAGGGAGTCCATACCCTCGCATAAAGCCTTGATATATAGTCCAGAACCGCCAACTGCTACGACAATGTCGTGCTTGCGGTAGAGTTCAGCTAATTTAGCTAACGCCTCCGTCTCGTATGCCCCGCAGTTAAACTCCTGCTTTAGGTCGTGCGACGCAATGAAGTGATGCTCTACTCTTTGCAGTTGCTCGGCATCGGGTTGTGCAGTGCCTATGGGGATGCCACGGTAGAATTGGCGAGAGTCGGTCGAAATAATGGGTGCAGAGTATCGCTCGGCAATCTCGATAGCCAAGTCACTCTTGCCCGAGCCGGTAGGGCCTACGATGACTATCAGATGTTTAGTACTCATCGTCATAGCCATCGTCACCCTCGAAGTCGCTATATTCGCCCATCATCTCCTCGAAAATCGAGCCACTCTGCTCGCTTGCTTCGGGGTCGTATTGGTCGGGTGCGGGCGAATGTGCGAATTGCAGGCGGGGATATTTCATCCCATCCTGCGGCTCTTTAGCCTCGACAACCTCCAAGAAATAGGCTCTCTCGGTGAATGGGTCAAAGACGTAGATTAATCTGTCGTGCAGATATTGCAACACCTCGCACAAACGTGCCTCTGCCATAGGCTCGGGAGCGCCTAAACCTGCATTACCCATACCGCCACCCATATCCATATAGGTGTACTCCTTAAGTTTTTCCCAACGGCTGTCGGCAGTAAAGAACGATGCCATACAAGGGTCGTACTCCAGCATCTGGATGAGGAACTCGTGCAGGTCGAGCAGCGTCGCTTCTGCATCTATCTCAAAGTCACGAACGAAATTGTCATTCTCGTCCGTGAGCATACGGAATCTGTAAATCATAATCTGCAATTTTATTTTGTAGCATCAGCCACACCGCGCAAATAACCGATTGACTCGGCGATACCGGGATGAGGATTCTTGCCGTTCTTCTCAAATTCGAGCGATACTACGCCGTTGTACTTGATTTGGCGCAACACCTTCATAATGGGGCGGAAATCCATTACGCCACGACCCATTTCCCAAGTCTGGCCCTTCTTCGATGCCTCACTCTCATCCTTGATATGGATGTCATAAATCCACTCCTTATATTTCTTGATGTCTTTAACAATGTCCTCGCCCATACGAACAGAGTGACCGAGGTCCATACAGCAACCTACGCCCAACGATGGGTCTTTTACCATCTCGACAACCTTCTGAATATTAGGGAATGGCTGTCCGTCAGGTCCGTGAGTGTGGATAGCCACTTTGATACCTGTCTTCTGTACCTTCTCAATCACATAATCGATGAGTTCGTATGTCGGAACACCGATAAACATCTTACTACCATAACGCTCTGCATAAGCAAATGCACGGTCAACCTCGGCCTCACTCTTCATATAAATAGGGCCCAAGATGTAGGGGTTTACATCATATTTTGCACACTTTGCCTTGAAAGCCTCCATCTGCTCTTTTGTGGAGTTAAGTGGCAACCAGAAGTCCTTGATAGATAGGTATTTTACGCCCATACTCTGCAAGAACGAAAGCGTCTGGTCGATATCGAAACTACGGTAAGAGTAGCCTGCTACGCCAATCTTGAAATCTTTCGAGCCACGTTTGCCCTCTACGAGTTGTGCCGATGCTGTTGACATCGATACAGAGATTATTGCTATTGCAATAAAAGAAAAGAGTTTTTTCATAATATTAAGTTTTTGTTTAATTTTTCTTAATCAGGGTTGTTGTTTTATTTTGTTTTATTGTTGGTTTTGCGGTTAGCAAAGTCTAAAACGGTATCTAATCGTTACAAAGCCTTGTAATGTTTTGCAAGGCCGCCTTCTGCTGTTTCGCGGTAGAGGCTGGGAAGGTTGTGTCCTGTCTCCTTCATAACGGCTACCACGCGGTCAAAATTAACACGGTGCTTGCCGTCTGAAAGAATGGCGAATGTAGCCGAGTCGATGGCGCGTGCTGCTGCTACGGCGTTACGCTCGATACAAGGTATCTGCACCAATCCGCATACGGGGTCGCACGTCAGTCCCAAATGGTGCTCCAAAGCCATCTCGGCGGCATACTCAATCTGCGCAGGTGTGCCACCCATAAGTTGGCAGGCAGCAGCGGCGGCCATAGCGCAGGCTACGCCTATCTCACCCTGGCAACCCACCTCTGCGCCCGAAATCGATGCGTTGGTCTTGGCTATATTGCCAAATACGCCTGCCGTAGCCAATGCTCGCAAGATGCGTATGGGGCGGTAGTCGTTAAGTTTGTTGAGGTGCTTAAGCACTGCGGGCAATACTCCGCAAGAGCCACACGTCGGGGCTGTTACCACCTCGCCACCCGAAGCATTCTCCTCGGCAGTGGCCAAAGCGTAAGAGTATAGACGCGAGCGGTTGCTCACCGAAGGGCCATACTCTTTGGCTTTTAGCCAATAGGTGCTGGCCTTGCGGGCTACTTTCAAACCGCCAGGCAATACACCGTCATTGTTTAAGCCATTGTCGATGGTCTGCATCATCGATTTCCATATATTCTCGAGGTATTCCCAAATATCCTCATCCTCGTAATCCTGTACAAACTCCCATAGCGTCTTACCCTCTTTGTCGCACCACGCCAAAATCTCCTCAGCGGTCGTAATGGGGTATATCTTGCGTTGTGTCTCCAAAGGCATATCGGGTGATGCGATTGAACCACCACCGACACTATAAATTGTCCACTCGTCTGTAACGACACCATCTTTTATGGCCTCGAACAGCATACCATTCGTATGAAATGGCAGTACTACTTCGGGCTTCCAAATGATTTCAACGGGTGATATAGGTTCCAATACATCGTGTATGGCAGCATCGGTAAGGTGGCCTTTGCCTGTTGCAGCCAATGAGCCGTAAAGCGTAACGCGGAAACTATCAACCTTGCCACAACGTGCCAGAAACTGTTGTGCGGCTTTCTTGGGGCCCATAGTGTGGCTACTTGATGGACCATTGCCTATTTTGTATAACTCTTTAAGTGATTCCATACTTTAATTAAAAACTATCCTAATATAGGTGTTGTAATGTTAGACGTTTGGTTAGACGTGTCGCAAAATCTCTTCCAAACTCTCAAAATGATTCTTGTAATCCTCCAACGAGCGGGTAATAACCTCGTATGCCTCTTCGCGACCATAGGTGGCCACGATGTCAACTCTCTTGCGCTGTTCGGGGTCATTTTCCGAGACGGGCATATCCTTGTATGTGAGGAAATAGTGCTTTAATCTATCCACTACGGCGTGGGGTAATTCGCTCACGTCGTTATAGCCGCGATATGTGGCATCGTTGCGCAGAACGGCAATAATCTTATCATCGGCCTCGTTTCCGTCCAACATTCTAAAGCCTCCGATTGGCTTTACGCTGGCTATAATATCACCGTGCGATATGGTGCGCTCTGTAAGTACGCATACATCCAATGGGTCGCCATCGCCCTTGATATTCTCGCGGCAACACTTCTCCATACAAAAGTCGGCTACCAGGTCGCCACAAAAACTTTGCGGGATAAAACCATAAAGCGCTGGAACGACGGTCGAGTATTTTTGAGGACGGTCGATGCGGATATAGCCACTAACCTTGTCTAATTCATATTTGACGGTATCAGTCGGTACCATCTCGATAAAGGCTGTAACAATCTCTGGAGCATCTTCACCCACTTCAAGGCCGTGCCAAGGGTGAGATTTGTAGCGAAGTCCCATCAGGCGTACTATCGGGTCGTTGATTTTGTTTCCCATAATCGCAGGTTTTATTTTGTTTAATTTGAGTCCTATCTAAAATTGGTTGTCGGTTGTGTTTAGCCGATAATGTAACGAGCCGCACGGGGCATTATCTTGTAGATAAGATTGGTGAGCAGCATACACATAGTAAATACTATTGCAACCGTACATATTACGCAAATAGGAGTCGGCAGGCCCAAAGGCATCACGATGAGCAGGGCAGGGCCGATGAATATGTAGTGCATAAGGTATGAGCCGAATCCGCACTTTGTGACATTGGCGAGTGCCGCTTGCAGACGAGGTGATGTTATGTGGACACGTTGCAGGGCAATAAACATTCCGATAGCCATAATCACAACGTTGGGCGAGCAGAATTGCCAGAACATCTCAAGCAGTTCGGGAGCCTCTTCGTAACTATATTGTGAGGCAAGGGTGCTGAAACCTGTATAGGTTACGATATAACCAGAGATGTAGAGCATAATACCTACCGCTACAGCCTTTATCGAACGCAGACGATTACCCTTGCCAAGAAGATGGCCGAGTAACAAGTAGCCTGTAAATCCCGAAAAATAGTAGAATGTACCAAAACTATTCCAGGCGCATACTCCAAAGATATCGGGCGAGATGAGTTGTGTCAAATAGGGTAGCATAAGCGAGCAACCCCACAAAATGACGTAAGTGCGCGTAAGTGTGTCATCATTCTTCTCTAACCAAGCCGAGAAGAAAGGCATCAAAAGATAGAGGCCAATGAGCATATAGAGATACCACATATGAGTGGTGTAACCGTTGAACGTAAACGGTATCATCGCGATATTCTTCAACATATCGCCTGCCTCTTGCGATGGCGAGAACTCAAATGGGAAGAATATAGTGACAATCTCCTTGTCCAATCCAAGCAGGCCTGTAAACCAAGGCACCATATAATATATGGCCGACCATATAAGCATCGGGAACAATACGCGTGGTATGCGACGGCGATAGAATTGCGAAGCGGATTCTCTGACGGGCAGGAGTAATAATCCTGTCATCATAGCGAACAGAGGTACGCTCGGGCGCATAAGCGAGCCGATGAATGCTCCCCAAAAGGCGTTGTTGCTATCCTCTTGAGGCGTGGCGTTGAAAATATCTACACAATGGGCCGAGATGACCATAAGTAGTGCTATTAATCTGACTAAATCGAGCCAGACAATTCTTCCGTTTTTATCTTTCCCAAATATCATACAACTGTTTATTTCAAATCTTGTACTATAATATCAAACAAATATACGGAAAATATTTTGAAACAAATAATTGTTTGTCGAAAAAAGTGGGAGGATAATTTTGCTCATAGAGGTTGCGAGGTAGTAAAATAGTGACCTTTTGTAAAATTGAGGTGTGATTTATAAATTAGTGTTGCTATTGCCAAAAATAATTGCTATATTTGCGTTGGATTTTTGCGGCTTGGTGCGAAAGCCCCTCCGCAAAGAGTACAAACAGACTGTTATAGTAACAAATAAACTCTTCTAAATTATGATTTATTCACACGAAGTGCAGCAGATGTGCTGCGTTAAAAAGGGTGCCAACCACGCATCGGCTCCCATCCCTCAGGAGGGAAAGTGGGTTGTAGCAAAGGAGATTAAGGACATTTCTGGTCTTACACACGGTGTGGGCTGGTGTGCTCCTCAGCAGGGTGCCTGCAAACTCACTCTCAACGTTAAGGAGGGTATCATTCAGGAGGCTTTGGTTGAGACTATCGGTTGCCCTGGTATGACTCACTCGGCTGCTATGGCACCGGAGATTCTTCCCGGTAAGACTATCTTGGAGGCTTTGAACACAGACCTCGTTTGCGATGCTATCAATACAGCAATGCGTGAACTTTTCAAGCAGATTGTTTACGGTCGTACACAGTCAGCGTTCTCTGAGGGCGGTCTTCCTATCGGTGCCGGCTTGGAGGACTTGGGTAAGGGTCTTCGCTCACAGGTTGGTACAATGTTCGGTACTGTAGCAAAGGGTACTCGTTACTTGGAGATGGCCGAGGGTTATTGTACTCGTATGGCTTTGGACGCTAACGACGAGGTTATCGGCTACGAGTTCGTTCACCTTGGCAAGATGATGGAGTTCATTAAGAAGGGTATCGAGCCCGCAGAGGCATTGGAGAAGGCAAAGGGTTCTTATGGCCGCTTCAAGGATGCTGTTAAGTATATCGACCCCCGTCAGGAGTAAACCACATTGTATAATCGAAAAAAGAGAAAAAAGATATGGCAAATTTATTTGAGAGTTACGAGCGCCGAATCGACCACATCAACGAGGTGCTCGCACAGTATGGAATCAATGGCATCGAGGACGCAAAGGCTATCTGCGATGCAAAGGGTATCGACCCTTACAAGATGTGTGAGGAGACACAACCCATCTGCTTCGAGAATGCAAAGTGGGCTTATGTAGTAGGTGCTGCTATCGCTATCAAGAAGGGCTGCACAAACGCTGCTGATGCTGCCGAGGCTATCGGTGAGGGTTTGCAGGCATTCTGTATCGCAGGTTCTGTTGCTGACGACCGTAAGGTAGGTATCGGCCACGGTAACTTGGCTGCACGTTTGTTGCGCGAGGAGACTCAGTGCTTCGCATTCTTGGCTGGTCACGAGTCATTCGCTGCTGCTGAGGGTGCTATCAAAATCGCCGAGATGGCTAATAAGGTTCGTAAGAATCCTTTGCGCGTTATCTTGAACGGTTTGGGTAAGGACGCTGCGAAGATTATCTCTCGTATCAACGGCTTTACTTATGTTCAGACTCAGTTTGACTACTACACAGGCGAGGTTGCAGTAGTTGAGGAGACTCCTTATTCTGATGGCTTGCGTGCAAAGGTACGTTGCTATGGTGTTGACGACGTTCGCGAGGGCGTTGCAGTTATGTGGAAGGAGGACGTTGATGTATCTATCACAGGTAACTCAACTAACCGCACACGTTTCCAGCACCCTGTAGCAGGTACTTACAAGAAGGAGCGTGTATTGGCTGGTAAGAAGTACTTCTCTGTAGCATCTGGTGGTGGTACAGGTCGTTCATTGCACCCTGATAATATGGGCGCAGGTCCTGCTTCATACGGTATGACCGATACTTTGGGTCGTATGCACTCTGACGCTCAGTTTGCAGGTTCTTCATCAGTTCCCGCACACGTTGAGATGATGGGCTTCCTCGGTA
>JAZOVT010000056.1:0-68792 GCA_045658845.1 Alistipes sp. | reverse complement strand
TGGGGTGAGTAGAGAGGGAAGATACGCTCAACGCCTACGCCGTTAGAAATCTTACGGATAGTAAACATCTTAGTCTTACCTGTACCCTTAATCTGGATAACTACACCACGGAAGCTCTGCAAACGCTCCTTGTTACCCTCGACAATACGATAAGTTACGGTGATTGTATCACCTGCGCCGAACTGAGGTACATCAGCGTCAGTCTTCGGCCACATCTGCTCGTTTACGAGCTTAATGATTGCATCTTTGTTCATTGTTGCAACAAAATTAAAATTAATCCGTTCAACATTATCGCTGTGTTGGTTTACCATACTGCCAATTGGCTCGTAATCCCGATGGGGTAACCTTGCGGAACGCCCATCATTTAACCCTGCACCCAATATAAGAGGTTGATACGGGATTGCAAAGATAGGCCGAATAATTCAAAATCCAAAATTCGGGGAGTAAAAAGTGTTGATAATGTGCGAAATAACCCGATTTGGGGCGTTGCGGCAGCAGGTTAGGGGCTCGAATTTACTCGATTGGCCCTCTGGAGTGGAGCCTACTACCAACACATAAGAAGCATATTGGCAGCGGCGGCCAACAGCATCAAGCGGTAGAGAATCTCGGTGAAGCCCACGCCCATACGGACAAAAATCAGCGGCACGAGTATCGCTGTCGGTATAGCCAACAATGCGAAAAGTGTGGCTGATGCCGAGGGCGCAAAGAATAGGCCGATGAGCAATGTGAGCATCAATGCATTGAAGCGCATCACGACGCGCGACTTAACCTTAAGCGAGTATTTATCGGAAAAGATAAGCGAAATAGAGCACAATATCATCACAATCAATACGCCCAACAAGATGATTGTTGCGGGGTTTATGATGCTGAAGAAGTGGAATTCGCTCTGCGAAAGGAAAGCCGCATAGACCTCGCGTGCGGGTTTTAGGAATGCCTCGCCAGCGCACCACGACCAATAGCATATGGCGGCAAGGGGCAAAGCAAGGCTCGATAGAGTGACTACCCAATCGCGCCACGATGAACGTGCAACCAACGTAATGATGGGCAATGCGACGTAGAAGATTGCCGTCGGGGCATATATCAGCGGCAACAGGCCGAAGTAGAGCATCGAGAGTGATAGGTCCCCAAAGGAGCCAGAGCGCATAATGCAACGCATTATATACTTGGTAGCCAGCAACATTATTGTAAGTGCAACCGTCGATAGCAGATAATCGCCGCTACACATAACACCCGCAGCCACAACGCCGAAGACGGGTATTGCCATCAGCGTATATGCGGGGTAAAGCGATAGTCTGATGCCATAACGACCAACATTCAGACCTGCTACAATCAACGACAGGCCCCAGATAATTACAGAAAGTATAGGTATTCGCTCCTCGGCAAACATCAACCACTCGCCTAAAGGTGTGGCTACGTTGGCTATTGCCTCGTCGCTATGTGGCAGGAGAGATGAGCGCAACGTGGTGACCACCGATATAATCAGCAGTGTAGCAGCAAGGTCAAATATGCGATGTTGTGCAACTCGTCGAGCCATAATTTTTTTGTTTTGAGCGGAGTCGCCGCAGAGGCACCCCTTCCTATATGAAATTTGTGCAAAAATAGTAAAAAAGCACTTTAGAGGCTAAAATTTTTGTAACTTTGTTTCGTTATGCTTGAAAATTCTTATCAGACAGAACTTTTGGAGGCGGGCTGTGATGAGGCAGGTCGCGGATGCTTGGCGGGTAGCGTCTTTGCAGCGGCAGTTATCTTGCCGCCCGACTTTTATCATCCGCTGCTCAACGACTCGAAGCAGATGACCGAGCGTCAGCGCAATCTTCTGCGCCCGATAATCGAGCGCGAGGCTGTGGCGTGGGCTGTAGCCGAGATTACGGCGGCGAGAATAGACGAGATAAATATTTTGAAGGCCTCAATCGAGGGTATGAACGTAGCGGCTGCATCGTTGAAGGTTGCACCTGAGTTCTTGGCCATTGACGGCAATCGCTTTATATCGCACAATGGCTTGCCCTACAAGTGTATCGTGAAGGGTGACGGCAAGTACGCCAACATAGCGGCGGCATCGGTGCTGGCCAAAACGCATCGTGACGAGTATATGATGCGTCTGCACAAGGAGTTTCCCAATTATGGGTGGGATAGGAACAAAGGGTATCCCACCAAAGAGCATCGTCTTGCGATTCGTGAGTATGGTCTCACGCCATATCACCGCCTGTCGTTCAACCACTCCGAAGGACAGTTGGAGTTGTTTTAGCGCAAAATTAAGTTTTGCTCCTCCTCACAAAAAAACACCTGCCTAACCCCAAAAGTTAGACAGGCATTTTTTTTGATTATTTTTCAATTATTGTGGCAATTCAGAGAGAGGTTTGATCTTGTCGGCATATTGCACCAAATTTGTAACAGCCTTATATGTGTTAACACTACCATCTGGAACGTAAATTTTCATTTCCGAACTACTATCCTGTAAAATAGTCTCACCAATTTCTGGAGGGGTTACTCTATTTATAATAATAGAGGTAGGCTTATTTATCCAGCCGAATGCATTAGCTCCAATTGAAGTTATATTAGATAAATCTATCTTTGTTAAACCACAACGAATGAAGGCGCTTGCTCCCAATGTACAATCTTGTTTAGGCATCTTTACCGATGTGAGTTTTCCACATTCGTAGAATACCTCCGAACCAATACTTGTTGCTCCCGAAATATCTATTGATTGCAAAGAAACCAACTTAAACAATGCTCTATTACCCAAAGTTGTTACCTTTGATAAATCGAGATATGTAACTTTGAGAGTTTCACCGAGGTTATAATCGGGCCAATGTAACCCATCCATATCAAATGCGGAATTGCCGATGACAGTTACATTTGGCATTGAGATGCTCTCCAAATAGCAACATTGCTGGAACGCACTATCGCCGATTGTTGTAATTTGTGTTGGCAAAACAAATGACATAAGTTTTTCTTGTCTCTTAAAAGCATTTGCAGGCAAGGTAGTAACTCCATCCTTTAAAACAATACGACCTACGCCATCTGCAAATGTGTGGGAAGTATAAACACAAGCATCGCCCTCACCCCAAGCATTACTCAACGTCAAAATAGTATCGTCAGTTGTAGTGTAGGTAATTACATTAGATTCATAAAGCCAAACATTTGCAGTGTAGAGTTTACCTGACTCAAGTGTTGCACCAGTTATATCAATCTCGCCGTCATAGATTTTTGCATCACGAGTCGTTACAACAACCTCAATCTTGTTTTTGCCGTTGGTGCTATTTTGTGGAAGATAGACATAAATATCATCTTCTGCTTCAAGAGCAGTGCAATCTACATTAAAATCAGCATTTCCACCATTAATAGACATTGACTTAAATGTAATAGTCTGAATATTTGCAGGTGAAAGATTCACAGTTGCACCCTGAACTCGGAATTTTGGCATCAACAACGTTGTCAAATGCGTAAAATAAAGTTTAGTATTTTCGTTAAGAGTATAATATGTTTGCGTCAACATCAAAGTTTTATCTTCCGACAATTGACCATTTTGTGATGTAAAAATACTATTGTCATAAGCAAGAGAGCCAGCATTATGAAACGCACCGATTGGATAGGTTGCCAGATAATAATCACAGACTTCATTATTCGGTAAACTTCCTTCAAATTGGTTAGTACCTTCTATTTGTACAAAGTTCGTTGGCCCAACCAAGCCTGTATATCCGATTCCGTAAACATCAAATTTTTCTTTTTCACCGCTTGTTCTCCAATCAACTTTTACGACAGGTTTGCCCTCGCCGTCGGTGTCAGGAGTGAGTGCAACGCGAGTTTGACCCTCGTTTGCGATGTCGGCAGTAACGGTGATTTTGTTGGTAGAGTTGTTAGGTTCCTCCAAAACACCCTCAACTTCGCTCTTTTGACAACCAACCATAGTTGCCAAAACCAAAACAAATATGTTAAATAGATACTTTTTCATAGTCTTGATTATTTTGTTAGATTACCACCCTGTTGGGCCAAAATGTCCTCCATTACCATAATCGGGAGTATCTCCTCCTGATGCGGCAAAGCCTTGTTCGATTTGAACTTCGAGCACCTCCAATTCGGGTGCAATGTAAATTTGTTTCTCCATCTTTTGCTGTTTATTAATGATTTAAGTTTTGTTTAGTTGCGTGACCTATAAACACAAAAAAAGCGCGGACAATATTCGCTAATATCTGATTCTGAGGTCTTCGACTACCTATCACTCAAATATGGAATAAAGCCCACGCCGAATAAACAGCGTGGGCGTCAAACTTTATTCCGATGAGTGATTGGTGAAAGTGTCGAAGTTTCAGAATCACGGGATAATGCTAACGCCTTTTATTTATATGTCTAATCTTTCTATTTCGCCATAAGCAAATATTTGTTTCGTGTTGCAAATATAATATATTCAGTCCTGAAAACCTAAATAATATCTTACTTAAACTCGTTGAACTCGATGGCTACGCCCTCCTCCTCGACAAAGGCCAACCACATATGTCCCATATCGTAGGGGCCAAAGAGTAGTTTCGCATCCTTAATAGCCTCCTCGATGTTAGGCACAGCATAGGCGATGTGGGCCTGTTGCTGCATCAGTTGTGGCAATGGGGTATCGGGCTCAAAGTAGAGGAACTCAATCTTGTTGGGGCTTTGCGAGCAGTCGGTGATATGCACCTTCAGTGGCTCAACATACATCATACCCTCCATCTTCTCTTTGAGGACCATTCCTACGTGATTAAATGTTCTCATAGAAGTTTTGTTTTATGGAATTATAAACTTGCATCGGGATTAGTGAAACGCAGACCTGCGTTGTCGTGGAATGTACCGTACTCGGTAACCACAGCACCCTCGTCGCCAGCCATCAGGAAGTGACGGCTCTCCAACTCTTGCAGTGCGCTGATGTCGCCCACCTTCATAATGTGGAAGTTGCTGACTGTAATAAACTCCTTCTGACTCTCGGGCAATGCGGGAGCGTTGGGTGTAGGCTCGCCGATGCCGAAGTTGTATACCCAGCCGTTGCGTACCTGCCAACTCTCGTGCTTGGCGGCAAAATCCGAAGCGACGTGGTAGTGCTCGACAATCATCTGATTGGGCAGGAGGTAAATCTCGTGGCCGAAGTAGAGGTGGTCGGGGTTGTTAATCCAGAATACGCCACCCATACCAACGTGCTCGAAGTCGCCCAAACCGAAGTCGTTTACCCAAAAGTTCTCCTCCAAAAAAGGAGTGAACGGTATGCCGTAAAATTCGAACATATCCAAAAATGCCTTCTTGGCAACATCCTCGTTGAACTTGCCGTCTGTGTAGTAGTCGGCATTGGTGTACTTCTTCTTGTAAGTTTTCTGTTCCATATTGCTCTATATTTTAGTTTGTCAAAATCAATGCATAATTTCTTCGCAAGACGCCAAATTGGTGGTGTCGTTTGACAAGTTAATACTCTCCCAAAATTAATGTATATTTTCGAAAATTGCAACCTCGTAGTCTATCAAAGAGTGATGTGATGTAGAAAAAATATGGCAGGGCGGTTAAAATCAGAATATTTTTTTATCTTTGTGCATAACAGAAACCCAAGATTATGTTGCGGCCATAGGCCCGTTAGAATTTAGATATGATGAAGAACAAAGATAGATTGATATTTGTGACCAACGACGATGGTTTTTCGGCGAAGGGCTTTCAGGTGGCGCTCGAGGTGGCACGCGAGTTTGGGCGTGTCGTTGCTGTTGCACCTGCGACTATGCAGAGCGGGCGCAGTCAGGCAATCACGATGTATGACCCTCTGTTTCTGGAGGAGCAACAGCGTGAAGAGGGGATGGAGGTATATTCTCTGTCGGGTACGCCTGTCGATTGCGTGAAGTTGGCATTTGATTATATGCTCACCTCGCAACGTGTCGATTTGGTTATCTCGGGTATCAATCACGGTTCAAATGCGGGCGTGAATGTGCTCTATTCGGGTACGATGGGTGCGGCTATCGAGGGTAGTTTCTATGGTGTGCCGTCGATTGGCCTGTCGCTTACCGACCACGATGCCGATGCCGATTTTACAGCAGCCAAAGAGTATGCGCGTCGTGTTGTGGCGGCGGTGCTGGAGAGCCCTGGCGAGCAGACACGCGGGTTGTGCCTTAATGTGAATGTTCCAAATATCGCGCAGTCGGATATTAAGGGAATAAAGTTGTGCCGTCAGTGCCGAGGCTTGTGGCACGAAGATTTCTATCGTCACGAAGACCCTCGCGGCAGAGCCTATTTTTGGCTTAAGGGTGGTTTCTGCAACTGTGAGGTCGAGGCTGATGATACCGACGAGTGGGCATTGGCGAACGGTTATGTTGCGGTAGTACCCATACAGGTCGATATGACGGCCTATGAGCGAATGCCTTATCTTGAAAAGGTGTTGAATAATCCGCAGAAGGATTAATGTAGTCGGGAAAGCAGACGTATTATATTATATAAAGTATTTAGGCTTATGATGATTCGTTTTTTACTCTATGTGGCAATCATTGTGCAGTTTATTGCAATGTATTATGCCATTCGTTTGATACGAGTGACCAAATATAATATCATTTGGTTTTTGTTTATCATAGGTTTTGTTGTGCTTGCCGTAGAGCGCCTGTTGCAGTTATGGATGAGTTATGGTAATTCTGTATCCATAGTTGCTATGGTGTGGTGCGATATTGTGGTGTCGGTCTGTGTATCGGTTGGTATAGTCTTGCTAGATAGGTTGTTTATATACATCAACCGCCTCAATCGTCACCGACAATTGACCGATAAACGAATCTTGACGGCCGTACTGCGTGCCGAGGAGAAGACCCGCTCAACATTCTCCAAGGAGTTGCACGATGGTTTGGGCCCATTGCTCTCGTCGGCCAAAATATCGCTTTCGGCCATAAAGCGTGAGGATTTGGATAGTGAGCGACGCGAGATATTTGACAATACGTTGTATGTCGTGGATGAGGCTTTGCGCTCGTTGCGTGAGATATCGAATAATCTCTCGCCACACGTCTTGAGTGATTTCGGTTTGGCTCGAGGAATACAGAATTTTATAGACCGTTCGCAGTCGCTGCATAATGTGAAGATTTCCTATGCTACAAATTTGCGCGGAGAGCGTTACGACTCGGATATAGAGGTTATTATGTATCGCGTGGTGTGCGAACTTATAACCAACTCGCTTAAGCACTCGGGTTGTAGCGAGATTCGATTGTCGCTCACATCGGGCGGCGATATGCTGGAGTTGCAATATACTGATAATGGCCGAGGCTTTAATCCGCAGTCGATGATGGATTGCGGTATGGGCTTGTCGAATATTAATTCGCGCGTAAATTCACTCAACGGCGAGTTTGAGATAAACTCATCGAAGGGGCGCGGTATGCGAGCAACGGTAAAGGTCAATGTGCGCGGTGCGGTGCGTATGGTCGCAAAACCTGCTGCATTGGATGTCTCGCACAAGAGAGAAAAGAGCAAAGATAAAAAACGTAGATAGAGAATGATACGCATAGCACTCGTTGATGACCATTCGCTCTTTCGTAAGGGCTTGAAGGTGCTACTCTCATCGCGCAAGGATTTTAGTATCGTGGCAGATGTGGGGAGCGGTGAAGAGTTTTTGGAGGTGCTTATGCAGGCGCAGCCCGATGTGGTTTTTATGGACTACTCGATGCCGCAGATGAATGGTGCCGAGACGACACGTCGAGCGTTGGAGATGTCGCCCGATTTGAAAATCATTACACTCTCGATGTTTGGCGATAATGCCTACTACTCGGATATGATGTCCAGCGGTGCAAAGGGTTTTTTGCTGAAGGATTCGGAGTTTACGGAGGTTGTGGAGGCTGTAGAGACTGTCTTTGAGGGTGGAACATATTTCAGCGCATCGCTTTTGGAGTCGTTGTCACATTCGTTACGCTCGACAGGTGCGACGGCAAGTGTGGCCGACGATATTGCCGAGGCTGATAGATTGTCCGAGCGTGAGATTGAGGTGCTGTTGGCTATTTGTCAGGGCCTCTCGACGCAGGAGATTGCCGACAAGTTGTTTATCTCGAAACGAACGGTGGATAAGCATCGAGCCAATATTCTGGAAAAGAGCGGATGCAAGAATACTGCAAGTTTGGTGGTGTATGCCATTAGAAATGGATTTGTAGAGGTATAGAGTAAATAAGATTAATGCAAAAGAGTTTGTCTACGACCTATTAGACAGGCTCTTATATTTTATAGAATACTCCGCCGAGTGTTGTTTGGTTTAATATAATTTCTTATATTTGTAATGTTTAACTATTCTTTGTATTGAGCATACATATCGTTTGAAAGTGTTTTCATAGTCTTTAGTCGAAAATGAGTGAGTGGAGGAGAAACGTTACGTTGATTATCTCTAATACAGGTCTTCTCACAATTCTCGACTAGGATAATTGAAATCGGCTCCACACTTTCGGATGTCATAAGTCGGTTGAGGGGCGGACGACAATATTAAAACTTATTTTTATGAAGAAATTTTTCAATTTTTTTTGGCAACTAACAAAGAAAATCTACGCCAAAGTCAATGAGTGTGAGGAGAACTTTATGCGAAAGTTCGATGAGGGATACACCTCAAAATTAGCTAAAAATTCTTTAATCTATTTAGCAGTAAATTTTGTAGTACCAAGTTTAATACTAACAATTATAATGGGAATATTTGCTGCTACAGATACTGCTATTACCCAGACTGTGGGTGTGCTTATAGCCCTCGTATCAACCTTCCTTCCATTGATTCTATTTGTGGCATTATATGTAAAAAAGCGTCTCCCTCTAATTCAAGGTAGAAAATGGTGGTACATAATTCAGATTACTCTCGCATTTTTGTTTGGTGGTTCTGTAATTATTTTACCTATGGTAGTGGTAATTGGAATTACGGTTGCGCTTGCAGTTGCTGCTTTCTATATTTTCATTGCTTTAGCCTTTATATGGTTATTACTTACTATGCTAGCAGGTGGACCTAGCGGTGGCTCAAAACGCAGAAAATGGAAGTTGGATAATGGAGACGAGGTTACCGAAGAGAAGGGCATACTCGGAGAGAGTTACTACACAGGTCAAGGAGGTACAAGTTATGATACCGATGATGGCGGAGAGACTTTTTACGAGAAATAAGCCTCAATGTAGATTTATATTACCTTGCATAGCAAGTTGAAAATGATATTAACAATAATAGAGCCTATCTACAAGTCGTAGATAGGCTCTATTATAATTTCTGCGGTAATGCTACTTTGATTGCGGCCCTCTTTACTTGCGGCCCTCTTTGGCTTCGATGCACTCTGTGGCGTGGGGAACACGCATCAGGCGCTCCTTGGGAATGAGTTTGCCTGTTGTTTTGCAAATGCCGTAGGTCTTGTTCTCGACGCGCACCAAGGCCATCTCCAAGTTACGGATAAACTTCATCTGGTGGGCAGCCAAACGGCCCGTCTCCTCCTTCGAGAGAGTTGTAGCACCCTCCTCCAGAACTTTGAATGTAGGAGATGTATCCTGCGTATCGTTGTCACCCGAATGAGTGATGTTAGCACGCAACAATTCGTAGTCGGCTTTAGCCTGTTCCAACTTCTTCAGAATAATCTGCTTAAATTCCGCCAAGTCGGCATCGCCATATCTTACTCTCTCTTCTGCCATAGTCGTAAAAGTTTTAGGTTTAATGTAAAGATAAGGTAATTTTTCGCAATTACCAAATCTTTACACTAAAAATATCTGCGATAGGCTCTACAAGCGTGTCACGGCAATCTTGAGCGGCTCCTCGTCAATCTCGGAATCAACTATCACCTCACCTGCAGGTTGTGCCGAGGCTGTAACTTCTGTAGCGAGAGTTTGCGATGCGATGTATGCAGCAAAATGCTCTATTGCGCCTGCAACAATCTCCTTCGACTCAATCTCGACGCGAATCTTGTCAGTAACCTCGAAGCCTGAATCCTTACGAATGTTTTGGATGCGATTAATCAACTCGCGTGCCACACCCTCACGACGCAACTCGTCAGTTACCGTAATGTCGAGAGCAACGGTCAATTTACCCTCCGATGCAACCAACCAACCCGGCATATCCTCTGATGTAATCTCAAAGTCGGCTGCCGTAACAATAATCTGCTCGCCGTCGATGTCGAGCGTAGTCTCGGCCTGATTCTCGATTTGAGCAATCTGCTCCTGCGAGAATGTAGCCGCGAGTGCCGCCATCTGCTTTGCAAACTTTGCGTAACGCTGGCAGAAGTTCTTGAAGTTGAGTTTGATGCGCTTTGTAATTACGCCTGTAGTGTCGCTCAACAACTCAATATCCTTGACGTTTACCTCACCCATAACAAGGCCCTTAACGGCCTCGATGTGGCGAGCCATATCGGTATCGAGTACAGGGATAAGTATCTTTGTCAAAGGCTGGCGCACCTTGATGTTTACCTTACGACGCAGTGCCAATACCATTGAAGAGAGGCGCTGTGCGATATCCATAGTCTGCTCCAGGTCGCCGTTGATAAGCGACTCGTCGGCTACGGGGAATTGTGCCAAGTGTACCGACTCCTCGGTGTGACGCTCGCTCATAGCATTCAGGTCGCAGAAGATGCGCTCCGAGATGAATGGAGCAAACGGTGCTGCCAACTTCGCTACGGTCTCCAAGCAAGTGTAAAGAGTCTGATATGCGGCCAACTTATCGTCCGACATACCACCACCCCAATAACGCTTACGGTTCAGACGTACATACCAGTTCGAGAGATTCTCGCCCACGAACTCCTGGATAGCACGAGCCGCAGGTGTCGGGTCGTAGTCGTTAAGGTAACGTGTCACATCCTTTACCAATGTGTTGAGCAACGAGATAATCCAGCGGTCAATCTCGGGACGCTCTGAAACGGGAATCTCGGCCTCCTTGCCTGTAAAACCATCTACGTTGGCGTAGAGTGCGAAGAATGAATATGTGTTATAGAGTGTGCCGAAGAACTTACGACGTACCTCGTCAACGCCATCCTTGTCGAACTTGAGGTTGTCCCACGGCTGTGAGTTCGAAATCATATACCAGCGAGTAGCATCCGCACCGTAGGTCGATAATACCTCAAACGGGTCTACGGCATTGCCCAAACGCTTCGACATCTTGTTGCCGTTCTTGTCCAATACCAAGCCGTTAGAGATGATGTTCTTGAATGCAACCGAGTCAAACAACATCGAAGCAATGGCGTGCAATGTAAAGAACCAGCCACGAGTCTGGTCCACACCCTCGGCGATGAAGTCAGCGGGGAATACCTCGTTGAAGTCGGTACCGCCATTCTCAAACGGATAGTGTATCTGAGCATAAGGCATAGCACCCGAATCAAACCATACGTCGATAAGGTCGCTCTCGCGCTTCATAGGCTCACCCTTCGAAGAGGTGAGGATGATAGAATCAACGTAGGGGCGGTGCAGGTCGATGTTCTCGACAGAGTAGTTCTCCTTCGACATATCGCCCACCTTGAAGTTCTTGTAGGGATTCTCTGTCATATTGCCTGCGGCGATACTCTTCTCAATCTCTCCCATCAACTCCTCAATTGAGCCGATGCACTTCAACTCCGAGCGGTCCTCTGTAGCCCAGATAGGTAGCGGAGTACCCCAGAAACGTGAACGTGAAAGGTTCCAGTCGTGCAAGTTCTCCAACCACTTGCCGAAACGGCCTGTACCTGTCGATTCGGGCTTCCAATGGATTGTGGTGTTGAGTTCCATCATACGCTCCTTAAGGGCTGTGGTGCGGATAAACCACGAATCCAACGGATAGTACAAAACGGGTTTGTCGGTACGCCAGCAGTGGGGGTAGTTGTGAACGTGCTTCTCAATCTTGAAGGCCTTATTGACGCCCTTGAGGTTGATAGCGATATATACATCAAGCGACTCGGCTGCTGCGGCAGCGGCCTCGTCATACTTGCCATCTACGGTAAACTGTGGGTCGTAGGCGTTCTTAACCCAACGGCCCTCGTACTCCTTGTATGCCTCGGCATCGACGCACTCTGCAACGAACTTCTCGTCCAACTCCTCCATCAGGGAGAACTTACCCTGCAAATCAACCATCGGGCGAGTCTCACCACGCTTGTTAATCATAAAGAGCGAGGGGATACCAGCCTGACGTGCCACGAATGCGTCATCGGCACCAAACGTAGGCGCGATGTGTACGATACCCGTACCATCTTCTACTGTTACATAGTCACCCAAGATTACGCGGAAAGCCTTGTCGGCAGCGTTCTGCCAATCGCCTGCCTCGTTCAACTCAACGGGCTTAACCCACTGAATCAACTGCTCGTAGTGCATACCCTCCAACTCGGGGCCCTTCCAACGACCTACAACCTCGAAGGGGATGAGTTTGTCGCCCGCCTTGTAAGAGTCCAATGCCAAACCCTCGGCCTTCTTGTTGAAGTGAGTGTAGAGCAACGGCTCGGCCAACACTGCAGTAATCTTCTCGCCTGTGTAGCCGTTGTAAGAGCGAACTGCAACGTAGTCAATCTTCGGGCCGACGCAGAGCGCAGTGTTTGAAGGCAAAGTCCAGGGTGTAGTGGTCCACGCAAGGAATACGGGTGTACCCCAACCCTCCATCTCGGGCTTAGGCTCGGTGATGCGGAACTGTGCCACCATAGTGGTATCCTTAACGTCGCGGTAGCAACCAGGCTGATTCAACTCGTGAGTCGAAAGACCTGTACCCGCTGCGGGAGAGTAGGGCTGGATAGTGTAACCCTTGTACAAAAGTCCCTTATCGTAGAGTTGACGCAATAGCCACCATAGAGTCTCGATATACTTGTTGTCGTATGTGATGTATGGGTCATCCATATTTACCCAATAACCCATCTGCTTTGTCAAGTTCTCCCAAACATCGGTGAACTCCATCACAGCCTCGCGGCAGGTGCGGTTGTACTCCTCGATTGAGATGCTCTTGCCGATATCCTCTTTGGTGATACCCAACTTCTTCTCGACACCCAACTCTACGGGCAGACCGTGTGTATCCCAACCAGCCTTGCGGTGTACCAAGTAACCCTGCTGTGTCTTATAACGGCAGATAACATCCTTCAAAGTACGCGCCATAACGTGGTGGATACCCGGCATACCGTTTGCTGAAGGGGGACCCTCGTAGAATACGAATGAGGGGTGACCTTCGCGTGTGGTGATACTCTTGTGGAATGTGTCATCGGCATCCCATTTCTTCAATACCTCGTCGGCAACCTTTGCCAAATCGAGACCTTTGTACTCATTGAACTTCATAACTGCTCTATTTTATTTTTTCTCTATTTTTCTGCTGTGTTTTGGGCGGATTGCAAAATAATCTTTCCTGCTCCTTTCTATATAAGAGGTATATATCGTGCAAATATACGAATATAAATTCAAAATTATGCCTTTAGGATTCATATTTTATGGCTCTCGTGGCGAAATGTGAAAAAATAGAAGATAAGATATTTATATCTTACGGAATTTATTATATCTTTGTGGATGATGAAAACTTTAGGATGTATCCTCTGCAAAAAGGGCGATAATGATGCTTTAATTGCGGGTGCAGTCTGTGGTTTTATATAGCAATGTGAATATACTATTGAGAGTATTTTAATTGATATATGCTTCAGTTTTTGAGATAAATAACGTTAAAAATATAAAATTATGTTTGCAAAAGATATTTATGTAGCGCGTCGCAGGGAGTTGTGCCGCCGCGTGGGTAAGGGCTTGATTTTGTTGCCTGGTAATGTTGAGTCACCGTTTAATTATCCCAATAATACCTATCATTTCCGTCAGGACTCTACTTTCCTTTATTATTTCGGTCATAGCGTGCCTTCGTTGGTGGGCGTGATTGATGTTGAGTCGGGCGAGGAGACTCTCTATGGTGATGATTTTACGGTAGACGATATTATCTGGATGGGCCCGCAGCCTACTATCCGTGATTTTGCCGAGCAGGTGGGTGTGGCGCAGGCCAAGCCTATGGCTACGCTTGCCGAGGATATTCAGCGTGCTATAGCATTGGGTCGCGAGGTGCATTACTTGCCTCCATATCGTGGCGAAACGAAACTTATGATGAGCGACTTGTTAGGTATTCAGCCCGCAATGTTGCACGCTCGCAAATCACTCGATTTGTTGTTTGCCGTTGCCGAGATGCGCGAGAAGAAGTCAGCAGAGGAGATTGCTGCCTTGGAGGAGGCTTTCGAGATTGGTTATCAGATGCATACCACCGCTATGCGCCTTACTCGCGTAGGCCGTTCGGAGCACGAAGTGGCGGGTGCCGTTGATGGAGCGGCGTTGCGTTATGGTACGGGAGTGTCGTTTACGACTATCCTTTCACAGCACGGTGAGGTGTTGCATAACCACGACCATTCGGGCATTATGACCGACGGCCGTCTGCTGTTGTGCGATGCGGGTGGTGAGCACTTGAATGGCTATGTTTCGGACCACACGCGTACATTCCCCGTAAATGGCAAATTTACACAGAAACAAAAGGATATTTATAATATAGTGTTAAAGGCTCACGATGATGCCGCTGCGGCTTTGCGCCCAGGTATGATGTATATGGAGTACTCGGATGTGTCATCACGCACAATCCTCGAGGGCTTGAAATCGCTCGATTTGGTACGAGGCTCTGTGGATGATGCTTTGGCGGCGGGTGCGGCATATCTGTTTATGCCTCACGGCTTGGGTCACGGCATCGGTTTGGATGTTCACGACTGCGAGAATATTGGTGAGCGTTCGTTCTCGTTTGCCGATGTTGAGGAGCGCGCAAAGGCTTCGGCTTGTTGCATCACTCGTCAGTGGTGGCGTTTGATGCCAGGTACGGTGCTCTCCGACGAGCCTGGTATCTATTTCGTGCCTGCTCTTATCGATAAATTCGAGTCAGAGGGTAAGTTCAAGGGTATCGTAAACTACGACAAGTTGCGCGATTATCGCGACTTTGGCGGCATCCGTTTGGAGGATGATTTGGTAGTGACCGAGACAGGCTCTAAAGTTATCGGCTCGAAGCAGATACCTATTAAGGTAGAGGATGTTGAGGCTATCGTAGGTCAGGAGTAGGTATCACAGAGCGAGTATGACTGATACGTTATATCTCTTTCCGACCGAGTTTGAGGCTGCGCCCTTTATGGTGTTGCGCCCTCAAGCCGAAGTGCGTATTGTGGGGGTTGGTATGTCGCAGGCGGCCGCTACACTGTCTCGTATTATAGCCGAGGAGCAACCCGAAATGGTGTTGCTTTGTGGTATTGCGGGGGCTTGTGATGAGAGGCTCGATGTGGGCACAGCCGTAGAGGTTGTGACCGATTACGAGCAGGGACTGCCAGCACGTTATGCCGAGCAGTATGAGCCTATGAGATGCACCTCGCTACCCAAAGTAAAGGCTGCGACGGTGAGTCGTTGCGGAGAGTCGTTGAGCGAGGGTGGCGTGAATGAATCAGAAGCGTTGCCCGTAGTTGAACAGATGGAGGGCGCCGCTATAGGTGCTGTATGCCGAGCGTGGGGCGTGGAGTATTCGCATCTTCGCACGATTTCGAATAGGGTAGGCGATGCGAGGTCGTTGTGGCGAGCCGATGAGGCTGTAGAGCATCTGGCCGATGTGTTGAGCAAATTGCACGATGCGCAGACGGGGCGTAATTAACGGCAAGGAGTAGAAAGAATATAAAATATAAAAAACTTAAATAAGATGAAGAACCTAAAGAGTTTATTGGCGGTGGTGCTATTGTGGGCAATGGCTTTTACATCGTTACAAGTTGAGGCTAAAGGAGGTAAGCCTTCGATTCAGCCGACCGATTTGACTTGCGAATACCAAGCAACCCCTTTGCTTGATATTCAGAATCCGCGATTTGCGTGGGTAAATACTAACATAGCATCGCGTAAGGGTGCTGCCCAGACGGCATATCGTATTCGTGTTGCCGACTCTGCCGATGGTTTTGATAATCCCGTGTGGGATAGCGGTAAGGTGGAGTCCGATGATTCGGCTTTTATCACTTATCAAGGCCCTGCGCTTAAGTCGCGCACATCGTATTGGTGGCAAGTGCAAGTGTGGGATGAGCAGGGTAATGCTTCGGAGTGGAGTGCGCCTGCAATGTGGCATATGGGACTCTTGTCGCAGGATGAGTGGCAGGGTAAGTGGATTGGTGCGCCTTGGCAGGGTGAGCAGTCATACGATAGCCGTGGCACGTTGGAATTTGATGCAGCGCCACTTTTGCGTAAGGAGTTTAAGGTGAAGGCTGGCTTAAAGTCGGCACGTTACTATGGAACGGGTGTGGGTTATCACGAAATATATCTGAATGGTGAGCGCATAGGCGAAGATTATCTCTCGCCCAACCAAACGAACTATTCTACTCGCCCAGAGTTGAAGGATAAGGGTATTGTCGTTACCGACCCGTTTGCAGAATATACTATTATGTATCTTTCGCACGATTTCACATCTATGTTAAAGGAGGGCGATAACGCCTTTGGTGTAATATTGGGTGATGGATTCTATAACACTACCCGCAATTGGGTGCAGGGTTATGGCACGCCTCGTTTCATCGGTCAGATAGAACTCGAGTATGAGGATGGTACGACTGAGATTATAGCATCGGATGAGAGTTGGACAGCAGAGCGTAGTGCTATTACCCGCAACCAAATCTATTATGGTGAGTGCTACGATGCCCGTTTGGAGCACGAGGGCTGGAGTACCGCTGATTATGATGATTCAGCGTGGGCAAAGGTGGCACTGAAGCGTGTTCCTGCAGGTAAACTCATTCCGCAGAATGGCCCTGCTGACCGTATTGCACAGCGTTATGCTCCCGTCAGCATCGAGAAGCAGGAGAACGGTGTGTTGAAGATAAAGTTCCCCGAGGAGATTTCGGGTTGGGTAGCGCTTAAGAATATCGCGGCCGAAAAGGGGCAGAAGATTTCGATAAAGTATTTGAGCGAGTCGCCAGGTAATGGCGATAATATCTATATCGCTAAGGGCTCGGGCGATGAGTCTTATCACGCTCGCTTTACTTGGTTTGTATTCTCGGAGGTCGAGATTTCGGGAATTGATAATCTGTCGTCGGCACAGGTTGAGGCTCACGCCGTAAATTCTGATGTTGAGCGCTCGGGTAAGTTTGAGACCTCTAACGACTTGATTAATACTATCAATAAGATATGGCAACGTAGCCAATTGGATAATATGCACGGCGCTATCGCCAGCGACTGCCCTCACCGTGAGCGCTCGGCATATACGGGTGATGGTCAGATTGCGTGTGTTACGGTAATGCATAACTTCGATGCCGCTGCATTCTACAATAAGTGGATTCGCGATATTCGCGGCTCGCAGTCTATTAGCGGATATATTCCTAATGGTGCACCGTGGCAGCCCGGATGTGGTGGCGGTGTGGCTTGGGGTGCCGCTATGGAGATTATGCCGTGGGAGTTCTATCGTCACTATGGCGATGAGCGTATGTTGGAGCAGAACTTCGAGGCTATGTGCAAGCACGTGCGTTGGATGACCACTTGGGTTGATGACGAAACAGGTATTATGCACTCGCACGATGTATGCGAGTGGAAGAACTTGGGCGATTGGTGTCCTCCCCGAGAGTTCCCTCGCGGCGAGTTGGTACATACATTCTATCTCTGGACGTGTGCCGACATCGCATCTACTATCGCAAAGAAGTTGGGCCACGAGGCCGAGGCTGAGGAGTTTGCCGCATTGCGCGATAAGACAGCCGCGGCATTCCATAAGGCGTTCTACGACCCTGCAACGGGCTCTTATGGCAAGCACGGAAGTAATGTGTATGCTCTTAAGATAGGCGTTCCTGCCGAGTATCGTGATAAGGTAGTTGCCGCATTGAGGAGCAATATCGCCGAGGTGAATGACCATCTTGATACAGGTATCGGTGCGACACGCTATCTCTTTGAGGTGTTGTGCGATAATGGCTTGAAGGATTTGGCCTACAAGATTATCAATCAGCGCGACTTCCCATCATTCGGTTGGTGGATTGAGCAAGGCGCTACCACTACTTGGGAACAGTGGGATGGCGGTAACTCACGCAACCATCCTATGTTTGGTGGTGGTATAGGCTGGTTCTACCGCGATTTGGCAGGCTTGCGTTGTGGCGAGGCTGGTTATCGTACATTCGATGTTAAGCCCGTTATCCCCGAGGGCTTGGAGTGGGTTAATTATTCACACAACACGACATACGGTAAGATTGATATCAAGTGGCAGTGCCGCAAGGGTCGTTTCACGATGGAGTGTGAGGTGCCTGTTGGCTCGACTGCAACAATCTGGGTGCCTTGTGGTGCCGTTGCTCCGAAGGTTAAGGAGAGCGAGTATGTGAAGGCTGTAGGTCAGCGTGATGGCTATGCCTTGTATGAGGTGAAGTCGGGAGTGTATAAGTTTTCAAGCAAATTGTAATTGTGGCTGTGGATAAAACTTTGCGACTCTCAATCTCGCCTTGCCCGAACGATACCTTTATGTTCGATGCGATTGTAAATGGGCGTATCGACTGCGAAGGGCTCTCGTTTGAGGTCGAGTATCACGATATTGAGGAGTTGAATCGTGGTGTCGAGGCTTGTGAGCCCGACATAAGCAAGATAAGTTGTGCCGTTTTGCCTGCTATCAAGCAGCATTATCGTCTGCTTGATAGTGGAGCGGCTTTAGGCCGAGGAAATGGCCCGTTGTTGGTGCGCAGAAAGGGTGACGAGGGCGCAATTAGGTGTATACTTGTGCCTGGTGAGCATACTACGGCCAATGCGTTGGTTGGACGCCTGTTTCCGCAGATTGAGTGTCGTGAGCCGATGCTCTTCTCAAAGATTGCGGAGGCTGTGGAGCGAGGTGATGCCGATGCAGGCGTGTTGATTCACGAGGGGCGTTTCGTCTATGAGCGACGCAATCTGGAGTTGGTTGCCGATTTGGGCGTAGAGTGGGAGCGTCAGACCGATTTGCCATTGCCGCTGGGCGGCATCGTCATAAAGCGAGAGTTGGGCGATGATGTGCGCCATAAGGTAGAACGGGTTTTGAGGCGTAGCATCGAGTATGCCTTTGCCAATCCGCTCATCTCGCGAGAGTTTATAAAGGCTCACGCCCAAGAGATGGAGGATGATGTCATAGAGAAGCACATTGCATTGTTTGTCAATGATTTCTCACTATCGCTTGGCGAGCAGGGCCGTCGGGCAATCTGCACTCTTACGGGTATAGATATTGAGTAATATAAGATAGGTTGAAAAAATGGGGTTGTTCAACAAACTTGTTGGACAACCCCATACCTTTTATTTATTTTGAAATATCGCTACTCTTTGCTGACAGCCTTCAAAACGGCTTGTAACTCACCCTTCGACAATAAGAGTAGCATATCTCCATCTATCTCGTAGTGGGTTGTTGACTCCAGAACCTGCGCAAAACGTGTTTCCAATTCGGCATCGGGGCACATTCTTCGGGTAGAGGCCACACCGCCAAAGGTCATTCCGCCCTTCTCGGTCACGGTGTAATCACCCATCATACGATTGCAAGCACCTACTCCACCAAAGGCTCCATCCTTACCAAAAGTAAAAACAAACTGCTCGGGCGAAATGTTGAGTTCGCGCTCCATCATCTTCTCCAAATGCCACTCTGTACCTACCAGAGGCAGATTATTCTTACCCTTGCGGCAAGCGCAACATCCTGCAACAAGAGCAAACACCACAACTGCGACGATGATTGTTATTACATTTCTCATAATCTTTTTATCCTATTATTTCCGTTATTTTTCTACAATAATAATGCAAAGATAGGGAAATTTCGTATCTTTGTCAGTACAAGTAGAGATTTATATAAAATTAACGATATTATGAAGAAGATTATTGCATCGCCTCTCGCCCCCAAGGCAGTAGGCCCATATTCACAGGCTGTGGAGAATAACGGCACATTGTATATTTCTGGTCAGTTGCCCATCGACGCTTCGACAGGTACAATGCCCGAGAGCATCGAGGAGCAGACTCGCCAATCACTCACCAACATCGGCCACATCCTCCACGAGGCTGGTTACGACTATGCCGATGTAGCCAAAGTATCGGTGTTGCTGGATGATATCGCAGACTTCGCCGCTATGAACGGAGTATATGCTACATTCTTCACCGAGCAGATGCCCGCTCGCGTATGCTACGAGGTGGCAAAATTGCCAATGGGTGCAAAAGTTGAGATTGACGCTATCGCTGTAAAATAGTTTCTAAAAAATACCAACAGGGCGAATATGCGTTGGAGCGACCTCCGACGCATATTTTTTCGATTTGTAAATAACTTGTCGAAAATTATTCATTATTAACTGCGCCTATCGCACTATTTTTTCGGACCTTTGTATTGGTGCAACTCGCGCCACCTTAAGGACGAATAATATATTAAAATACACCATAACTCAAAGAGGCTCAATATTATGACTAAGACCAACAAAACACTCAACGAAGTGAGTTACGCCGATGCCGTAGCGGCATCGAAAGAGTACTTCGGCGGAGACGATTTGGCTGCCACTGTGTGGGTTAGCAAATACGCGCTGAAGGATTCATACGGTCATATCTTCGAGAGTACACCCGAGGATATGCACCACCGCATCGCGGCAGAGATTGAACGAATCGAGAAGAAGTACCCTAATCCTATGAGCAAGGAGGAGGTTTTCGCGCTTTTGGACCATTTCCGCTACATCATTCCGCAGGGAGGCCCTATGACGGGTATCGGCAACAACCTTCAGGTTGCTTCGCTCTCTAACTGCTTTGTTATCGGAACACGCAACCACGCCGACTCTTACGGAGGTATCTTCCGTATGGATGAGGAGCAGGTGCAGTTGATGAAGCGTAGAGGCGGTGTAGGTCACGACCTTTCGGGCTTGCGTCCTACAGGCACACCTGTACTCAATTCGGCTCTCACATCTACGGGTATCGTTCCCTTTATGGAGCGTTACTCTAACTCTACTCGTGAGGTTGCGCAGGATGGTCGTCGTGGAGCATTGATGTTGTCGCTTTCAATCAAGCACCCCGATGCTGAGCGTTTTATCGACGCAAAGACACAGTCTGGTAAGGTCACAGGAGCCAACGTATCTATCAAGGTAGATGACGAGTTTATGCGTGCAGCCAAGGAGGGTCGTTCTTACAAGCAGCAGTTCCCCATCAATGCCGAGAAGCCAAAGATGGAGGTAGAGATTGATGCCAAGAAATTGTGGGAGAAGATTATCCACAACGCTTGGCAGTCGGCAGAGCCTGGTGTATTGTTCTGGGATACAATCATCCGCGAGAGTGTCCCCGATTGTTATGCAGATTTGGGCTTCAATACAGTTTCGACCAACCCTTGTGGCGAGATTCCATTGTGCCCCTACGACAGTTGCCGTCTGTTGGCGTTGAACCTCTTGGGTTATGTAGAGAATCCGTTTACTCCCGATGCTAAATTCAACTTCGACCTATTCCGCGAGCACGTTGCCAAGGCTATGCGTATGATGGACGATATTATCGACTTGGAGTTGGAGAAGGTAGACCTTATCATTGGCAAGGTAGCCAGCGACCCCGAGGAGGAGGATATCCGCCACGTTGAGTATGAGTTGTGGAAGAAGATTAAGGATATGGCTCTCAAGGGCCGCCGTACAGGTCTTGGTATCACAGCCGAGGGCGATATGTTGGCCGCTTTGGGCTTGCGTTATGGTTCTGACGAGGCTATTGAGTTTGCAGTAAGCGTACATCGCACATTGGCCGTAGAGGCTTACCGTGCATCAACCAAGATGGCTGGCGAGCGTGGTGCATTCCCCATCTTTGATGCCGCACGCGAGGTTAACAACCCGATGATTCAGCGTATCAAGGAGGTTGACCCCGAACTTTATAAGGAGATGTGCGAGAAGGGTCGTCGTAACATCGCAATGCTTACGATTGCTCCTACTGGAACAACATCACTTATGTCGCAGACAACATCGGGTATCGAGCCTGTATTCCGCCCCGTATATAAGCGCCGTCGCAAGATTAATCCATCGGACAAGGGCAAGAAGGCCGACTTTATCGACGAGATGGGTGAGAAGTTTGAGGAGTATTATGTATATCACCATCAGTTCGTTAAGTGGTTAGAGAGCAACGGATATGACATCAGCAAGTTGCAGAGCATCTCGGATAATGAATTGGCAGAGTGGTTGAAGGCATCGCCCTATCACGGAGCAACAGCCAACGACATCGATTGGGTTGCCAAGGTGCGTATGCAGGGTGCTATTCAGAAGTGGGTTGACCATTCGATTTCAGTTACAGTAAACCTCCCGAACGACGTAAGCGAGGAGTTGGTGGCAGATGTATATCGCACCGCTTGGGAGTGTGGTTGTAAGGGTGTAACGGTATATCGTGACGGTTGCCGTACAGGTGTGCTGATTGACACCAAGTCGAAGAGTCAGAAGAAGTGCGACTCGGGCTCAAACACACAGAAGCGTCCAAAGTCTATTCCTGCCGACATCGTACGATTCAAGAACGGTAGCGAGGATTGGATTGCCTTCGTAGGTATTCAGAACGACCGCCCGTACGAGATTTTTACAGGTAAGATTGAGGAGGATGCTATGTATATCCCTCGCAAGATTACCAAGGGCTGGATTATAAAAGTTCGCGAGGAGGATGGCTCAAAGCGTTACGACTTCCAATATGCAGACCGTTATGGTTACATCAACACCATCGGAGGTATCTCACGCTTGTTCGACGAGGAGTTCTGGAACTATGCAAAACTCATTTCGGGCGTTTTGCGTCACGGTATGCCCATCGACAAGGTTGTACACCTAATTGACGGTTTGCACCTCAATAGCGAGAGCATCAACACTTGGAAGAATGGTGTGCAACGTGCTCTTAAGCAGTACATTGCCGATGGTACTCGTTCAAAGGGTAAGTGTCCGCAGTGTGGTCAGGAGGAGATGGCTTACCAAAATGGCTGTTTGACTTGTATGTCGTGCGGTTATTCTAAATGCGGTTAATGGGCAATAAATAATGCAAAAAATGTAAAAAAAAGAGGATATTTCTTGCTTATTAAAATTTTTATTTACAACTTTGCATCTGTATATGTGGCTTTATGTGGCTTTTGCACGGTTTTTTCAGTGTAAAAGCCAGCATAAAAGGCATATATAAATATAGTGTAAACAGGTTTATTAATTCACAGCACAATAAACTATTTAAAAATTATGAAAAAACTTTTACTTTCTATCGCTATTGTAGCGATTTCTGCGGGCAGCGTATTTGCCCAGGAGAATTCAGCAGAGAAGCTGCGCTGGAAGGGTATTATGAACAACAGTTTCTGGTCAAACTGGGAGTTGTCTGTAGGTGGTGGTGTTAACTACACTGCTTGGAACGGCGTTGGTACAGACCAGAATGGTATTGGTGACCTCGGTTGGCAGGTTGAGGGTGGCTTGACAAAGTGGTTTAACCCCATCGTAGGTGCTCGCGTTCAGTTGATTGGTGGCAAGTTGAATGCTTCAGACGACAAGTTGGCTAGCAACTGGATTATGCCTCACGCTGATGCGGTTATCAACCTTTCTAACTGGATTGGTGGTTACCGTGAGGACCGCGTTTACTACGCAAAGGTATTTGGTGGCTTTGGTGTAAACTTCGTTAACGTAAAGAACGAGGCTGGTACAGGTTATGCAGCAACAGCTGGTTTGATTAACACATTCCGTGTATGCAAGCAGTTGGACCTCAACTTGGAGTTGAAGGGTATTCTTCCTGCTGGTCACGATATGCCTCGTGGTCTTGAGGCTGGCAAGGTTGGTCAGATTTACTCTGCTACTTTGGGTGTTGCTTACCGTTTCAACAAGCGTAACTGGGATAAGGCTTACTCTCAGGAGGAGGTTGACGGTTACTTGGCTTCTATCGCTGCTTTGGAGGCAGGTTTGGCAGATGCACACCGCAACGCTGGTAAGTTGTCAGAGCGTTTGGCTGCTCAGAAGGCTGCTACAGACCAGGCTTTGAAGGATAACGAGGCTTTGCGTGCTGAGTTGGCTAAGAGAAAGACTTCTGTAGTTTCTTCAACTGCATTGTTCTTCAACCTCAACAGCGCTCGTCTTTTGGACCGTGCTAAGTCTTCAATGCAGATTTTGGCTGAGACTATCGCCGCTGCTCCGAAGGATCAGGTATTTACATTGGTAGGTCACGCTGACGATGAGACAGGTTCACCTGAGTACAACCAGAAGTTGTCTGAGAAGCGTGCTAAGGCTGTTTACGATTACCTCGTAGAGAACGGTGTAAACAAGGATCAGTTGACTTGGAAGGGTGTTGGTTCTTCACAGAACATCTTCCCCATCAACAGCACAAACCGTGTAGTTATCGTAAAATAATTTAGCGATATAAAAATGAAAGGCTCACCAAATGGTGGGCCTTTTTTTTGTGTTGTTATACGGAGAGTCACGTTGAGATAGATGATATCTCCCGAACAATGAGGAACAATGATAGATAAAAAGATACTAACATTACAAAAAAAAATCTGCGAACGAAAACCGTTAGCAGATTTATATCTTTATATAATAATCCCTCTTATTTGATTATAACAACGTTTACGAGTCTGATGCCTGAAATCCTATTAATCTCTGCGGCTAATGCTTCGCGGCGGTTGAATAACTCGGCACGAACTACACTCGATGTTATGTGAGCATACAAAACGTGATTCTCCAATCTGAGCGAGGAGGTCAACGAGGCTACTCTCTCCCCGACCACTTCGCGCCAGGTGTCGGGCAGACGCCCTTCGGCAACCTTTGCCGCAACATAAGGGCGCTTGAAAAACTCGTCAAGCACCTCACCTATATGCACCGTTTCGCTTCGTTTCATAATAGCACGTCACCTCCAGCAACCGTATATAGATTGTACTTTGTACTTGCGCGCGACAAAATATCCTCCAATCGCACCTTATTACAATCGGTGATACAAATCTGACCAAAATCATCTCCCGACACGAGTTCAAGCAGTCGCTCAACACGTTGCATATCCAACTTATCGAACAAATCGTCAAGCAATAATATAGGTTTCTCGCCCACAGTCTCGGCCAAAAGGCGATATTGCGCCAACTTCAATGCTATGAGAAACGACTTCTGCTGTCCCTGCGAGCCATACTTACGCAATGGATAACCTCCAATGCGGAAAATCACGTCATCACGATGAATACCAACCGTTGTGAACTGATTTACAATATCCCTTTCGCGTGAGCGTAACAGCAACTCTTCGAGTGGCATCTGCTCCAACTCCGAACGATAGGTTATTTCGACCTGCTCCTTATCGTCGGACAATACCTTATAATATAAAGCAACGAGTGGCTGCATTCGCTCTACAATCTCGCGGCGTTGCTGATATACCACATTGCCGTGCTCCGAAAGTTGCATATCGTATATCTGCAACATTGACTCATCGGAAGAGGACTTCAAGAATTTATTACGCTCCGCGAGCACTGCATTATATCGCATTAAAGCCTGCATCGAACGCCTATCCATCTGCGAAAGAAAAGCATTGAGATAGCGACGGCGCTCCTCGGCTGCATCGGTAATAAGTTCTGTATCCTGCGGAGAGACAATCACTACAGGAAAATTGCCGACGTGGTCGGCTATACGCTCATACTCTTTACCGTTGCGCTTGAGAATCTTACCGCCGCGACGTGAGAACGAGCAATTTACCAACTCCGCACGTCCATCATCCGTTGTGTAAGAGCCCTCGGCAACAAAGAAATCCTCGCCGTGCATTATGCTCTGACCGTCGGTCATCGTAAAGGCCGACTTTGACATCGACAGGTAATAGATAGCATCAAGGATATTTGTTTTGCCAGCGCCATTGTCACCCACAAAACAATTTACCCCCTCGACCAAAGCGATTTCGCTCTGGCGAAGATTCTTAAAGTTTATGAGTAACAATTTTTTCAGTCGCATTGGCCAAAAGTTTTTGATGTTTTCACTGAATTACACCTCAAAGTTACAATTTTTCATCGACTTTAGCCCAATTTACAACCCTTGATTTACATTTTAATCGCTTGTTTATGTGTTTTTTGCATTTTTTATTATATTTTTGCATTTTGAATTAGACGAATATTAACTAAAAAACAATAAAATTCTATGGCAAAAGAGGTATTAACTCCCCAAGAGGAGATGCTTGAAAATGCACAAACTCAAACCGAAAACTTCTTCGAGAAGAACAGCAAGATGGTAGTAGTAGCCATCGTAGTAATTTTTGCTATTGCAGCCGCTATCTTCGGCTACAAGAAATTTGTTCGTGAGCCACAACTCAATCAGGCTCAAGAGATGCTTTATGCAGCACAGTACCGTTTCGAGCAGCAGAATGCTGACTACGCATTGGCGCTCAATGGTGATGCAAGTGCTCCTGGTTTTGCAACCGTTGCCGAGCAGTATGCTAATACTCCCGCAGGTAACTTGGCGCAACTCTACGCTGCCGCTTGCGCATTGCGTCTTGGTGAGTACGACCAGGCAGAGGCTTACATCTCAAAGTACTCAAAGGTAAAGGGCCTTGCTGGTGCTATGATTAACGCTATGGCCGAGGGTATCAAGGGTGATATCGCAGTTGAGAAGGGCGACTATGCCGCTGCTGCAAAGTATTTCGAGGTTGCAGCCAATGCAAGCGACAACGATTTTACAACACCTATGTATTTGCGTAAGGCCGCACAGGCATACCGCAAGGTTGGTGACAACGCATCTTCAGATAAGTGCTTGAACGTTATCAAGAACAAGTATCCTGGTTCTGGTGACGCTCGCGAGGCTGAGAAGTTTATCAACTAATAACAATAGACCAGCACCCTACACAACAATAGGCTATGGAGCGACTCAAGATAGGTATCGTCATCGTTGATGAGCAAACGGCGTTTGCCCAACGTAATTTGGCGGCCACGATTGAGACACTTAAAGCCATAGGTTGTACCGAGCAGAATATTCTTTTGCGTCACGCGCCACGTCTATTTGGGGTTGCTATGACGACACAGTTCTTTGCCGAGTACACCGATGTCGATGCCGTTGTAATATTGGCCGAGAATGATAACTCGCCAGAATATGCGGCAATGCTGTATGGTGTTACCAAATTGCAGATTTCGTGGAATATGCCCGTTTTGATTGGCGACTGCGTAGTGGCCAGCGAAGTAGCCGATATGGTCGCAATGCAAAACGAGATGGAGGCCGCAGCCCCCGAACACATATCTCCCGACCGTAAATCGATAAATTAAGACGTATATCCTCTTCGATGAGGATGTCGTGCAAACAGAAAGGCCGCCTGACGATTGTCGGGCGGCCTAATTCTTACCTTTATACGGTAAGGTGACTAAAAGGGGAGGTCATCAACCTCTGCCATAGGCTGTGCGGGCGCAGCATAGGCAGGCTCATCTCCAAACGGTGGCATATCGGGCATAGCAGCCGCCTCTGGAGCAACCGCAGCCTGCTTGGGCTGAACTCGCCACGCTCGTACATCGGTATACCACTTACCATTATACTCGCGTGATTCGATATTCACCGAAACGATATAGGTCTCACCCTCCTTCAAACTCTCGGCATCGGTGGGCTTATTGAAGAATGTCACACACACCTTACGCGAAAACTCATTCGGCAACTCAAACACAATATCCTGACGCTGCCACTCTCCACGCGCCGACACACCCTTTGTCACGGGCAACTTTTTATAAACAATTCCTTCGAACTCCATAACTAAATTTATTGATTTTATTGCCAAAGATACAAAAAACACTTTTTTTCAGCAAATTTATATTATGGAACGAAATTCGTAATGCAACCAATTGAAGGTTTCGGGCCACCAAACACCCACATCGGGAAATTGGCCACTGCCGAAAACCCTCAAGCAACAGGATTTTTACATAAAACATTACGACAATGAAAAGAGTATTTGTTCCTTTGACCTCCATCCTACTTTTAGCGGCAAGCGCTGTAGGTTCTATCTCCTGCTCGGATGATGACAACGACATCTACCGCAACCTCTATCCCAACGCGTTGGTGACGGTAAAACCCGTCGATGCCAACTCGTTCTATATGCAATTAGATGACAACATTACGCTCAAGCCTACGAATATGACCTCTTCGCCATACGGTAACCGCGAGGTGCGAGCATTGATTAACTTCGACTATGTCAATCAGGATGCCTCGCCATACAACCGCGCGGTATGGGTGAATTGGATGGACAGTATTTTGACAAAACCCGCTGTTCCAATTGCAGAATTGCAGCCGTCGGTAGAGTATGGTGACGACGCTGTCGAGATAGTACGCGATTGGGTGACGATTGCCGAAGATGGCTATCTGACTCTACGCTTTCGCACTCTGTGGGGCCTGCAAGGTCGCCCGCACTCGGTAAATCTTGCCACAGGAGTAAACCCCAATGATGCCTACGAGGTGGAGTTCTTTCACGATGCAAATGGCGACACACCATCGCATTATGGCGATGCTATTGTTGCATTCCGCCTCGATGGGCTGCCCGATACCGAAGGTAAGACAGTAAAACTAAAACTCAAATGGAAATCTTTTTCGGGTTATCGTTGGGCCGAGTTTGACTATTGCACAGGAGATGCGACTATCGCTCCAAGCAATGATATGCTAAAGATGCGTCCCTCGATAGAGATAGAATAGAACAAACTTTCGTTTATCGAACACATAATACAAAAAAGGCTGTCCTCGGACCATAAGTCGGGACAGCCTTTATCGTTATATTGTAATATGATTCTCTATTACATCATACCACCCATTCCGCCCTGAGGCATAGGAGGCATTGCGGGAGCATCAACCTTCTTGTCAGCCAACACACACTCTGTTGTGAGGAACATTGAAGCGATAGATGCAGCATTCTCCAACGCTACGCGTGATACCTTAGTCGGGTCGATGATACCAGCAGTGAACATATCCTCGTACTTGTCGTCACGAGCATTGTAACCGATATTACCTGCGCTCTCCTTAACCTTGTTTACTACTACTGAACCCTCGCCACCAGCGTTAGCAACAATCTGACGCAAAGGCTCCTCGATAGCACGCTTTACAATCTGGATACCTGTAGTCTGGTCCTCGTTATCGCCCTTGAGGTTATCCAAAGCGGCAACGGCACGGATGTATGCAACACCACCACCCGGTACGATACCCTCCTCAACTGCAGCACGAGTAGCAGCCAAAGCATCATCTACGCGGTCCTTCTTCTCCTTCATCTCTACCTCGGTAGCAGCACCTACATACAATACGGCAACACCACCAGAGAGTTTAGCCAAACGCTCCTGCAACTTCTCGCGGTCGTAGTCAGACTTTGCAGTCTCGATACCAGCGCGAATCTGTGCGATACGGCTTGCGATAGCCTCCTTGTTGCCAGCGCCATCAACGATAGTTGTGTTCTCCTTGTTCATAGAAACCTTCTCAGCAGAACCCAACATCTCGATTGTAGCATCCTCCAACTTCATACCCTTGTCGGCAGAAATCACGGTACCACCTGTGAGGATAGCGATATCCTCCAACATATCCTTACGACGGTCACCGAAGCCAGGAGCCTTACAAGCGGCAATCTTCAATGCACCACGCAACTTGTTTACTACCAATGCAGACAAAGCCTCACCGTCAACATCCTCGGCGATGATAACGAGTGAGCGACCATTCTGTGCTACGGGCTCCAATACACCCATAATCTCCTTCATAGTCGAAATCTTCTTGTCTGTGATGAGGATAAGAGGCTTCTCCATCTCGGCCTCCATCTTCTCTGTATCTGTCATAAAGTAAGCAGAGATGTAACCACGGTCGAACTGCATACCCTCAACAACATCAACGTGAGTCTCTGTACCCTTAGCCTCCTCAACAGTGATAACACCCTCGTTGTTCACCTTTGACATAGCCTCAGCGATAAGCTTACCGATGTTTGTATCGTTGTTAGCCGAGATAGTAGCAACCTGCTCAATCTTTGAGATGTCGTTACCTACCTGCTGGCTCTGCTTCTGCAACTCCTCTATTACGATACCAACGGCCTTGTCCATACCGCGCTTGAGGTCCATAGGATTAGCACCTGCAGTTACGTTCTTCAAACCTACGCCGATAAGAGCCTGTGCCAAAACAGTTGCAGTAGTTGTACCGTCACCTGCATCGTCGTTAGACTTTGAAGCAACCTCCTTAACCATCTGTGCACCCATATTTGCAAATGGGTCCTCCAACTCAATCTCCTTTGCTACGGTAACACCGTCCTTTGTAATCTGGGGCGCACCGAACTTCTTATCGATAATCACGTTACGACCTTTGGGGCCGAGTGTAACCTTAACAGCATTTGCCAAAGCATCAACGCCCTCCTTCAAAAGGTCGCGTGCCTCTACATTATATTTAATCTCCTTTGCCATTTTTCTAAACTGTTTTATTCATTAATATTTCCTGAAAGAAACTCCCTCGACCTCTCGATTAGTAGATAGCCAAGATGTCGCTCTGCTTCATAATGAGGTAATCTACACCCTCGATGTTGAGTTCTGTACCAGCATACTTGCCATAGAGAACAGTATCGCCCTCCTTAACCTCCATCTTCACATCTGCTGTGCCGGGGCCTACGGCTACTACCTTACCCATCAAGGGCTTCTCCTTTGCTGTGTCGGGAATAAACAGACCACCTGCGGTCTTCTCTTCTGCCGGATTGGGCAATACCAATACGCGGTCTGAAAGCGGTTTAATTGTCATAATCGTATAATGTTTTAAGTTAAAATTTGTTTGCACATTTGGGGTCGTCGCTTCGCTCATTCCAAATATTAAGCCTTCTCTTGCAACTACGCTTAGTATATAAACAACAGATGTGCCAAACCGTTTTAGGGTCTAAAATTCTGTCATATTGCGCCACGCGAGTGACAAAATGTCAGTTGCACCGACAAAACTCTGCCCCCGAAAGAATAATCTGCCATTCAAAGTGCGAAGTTTGCAAAATTATTTTTAATTTTGAGCATAATTTAGGAAATTGTTATGAAAAAATATTTTTTAATTCTACTCTCTACTATTCTTTTTGCCTCGGTATCGGCATTTTCGCAGACTTTGGACTACGATAAATTGGCTCCGCATCCACGCCTATTGCTCAAAAAGGGCGACATTACGGCTATGAAGGAGTTTCGTGACCGCTCGGAAAATGCCAGCAAGGTACACAATCGAATAATTTCGACCGCCGATGGTTTTCTCTCGGCAATGCCCGTTACCCGTCAAATGACGGGCCGCCGTCTGCTATCGGTATCTCGCGAGGCACTTAAAAGAGTTTTCTATCTCTCGTATGCATATCTAATGACCGACGATGTGCGCTATGCGGCTCGTGCCGAGCGCGAGATGTTGGCAATATGCGAATTTGAGGATTGGAATCCCTCACACTTCCTGGATGTAGGCGAGATGACTATGGCTCTTGCCATAGGTTATGACTGGCTCTATCGTTATCTGCCCGTTCATTCGCGTAGTATAATCGGTACCACAATTTACGAAAAGGGCCTACGAGCATCCGAGAACGACAAACAGGCGTGGTTCTTTACGGCCGATAACAATTGGAATCAGGTCTGCAATGCAGGTATGATTTATGGTGCGTTGGCAACAATGGAGCGCTCGCCCGAATATTGTAAGGCACTTATCGCCAAATGTCTCGAGTCAAACCCCATAGCACAAAAGTGTTATGAGCCCGATGGCGGCTACCCCGAGGGTTTCGGTTATTGGGACTATGGCACAGGCTTCGAGGTGATGTTGGTGGCGGCTTTGCAGTCGGCATTGGGAACTGATGCGGGTATCGCCTCTCAACAGAGTTTCCTCCGCTCGGCCACCTTTATGACCTATATGACAACACCATCAGGCAAATGCTACAACTACTACGACTCAGGCTCTGGTATGTCTTGCATATCATCAAAATATTGGTTTGCCCGCCAATTGAACGACCCGTCGATAGTTGCGGTGGATGAGTTATTGATTAAGCAGGGTAAAGTCCCTGGCGATAGATTGTTGCCAATATATATGGTATTTGGCTCGTCGCTCGACTTGAGCAAAACGCATCTTCCCAAGAGCAAGACGTGGGTAAATTATGGCGAAGCACCTATTTTCGCATATCGTAACGGTTGGGAGCAAGCCGATGATACATATTTTGCCATTAAGGGAGGTAAGGCCAGCACCAACCACGCCCATATGGACGTAGGCTCGTTCATCTACGAGAAAGATGGAGTGCGTTGGGCTGTCGATTTGGGTATGCACGACTACAACCGCTTGGAGCAGGCGGGCGTCGACCTCTGGAACAGAAGCCAGGACAGCGAGCGCTGGAGCATCTTCCGCATTGGCGCAGAGTCGCACAATACACTTATCTTCAACGGTAAACGTCATAAGGTTGACGGTAAGGCCGAGATTATCGAGACTTTCGACACTCCTCGTCGCAAGGGTGCTGTTGTCGATATGTCGGCTGCATTCGAGGGCGATGCTACCGAGGTAAAGCGTACTGCCGAGTTGGACAAGAACGATAATTTGAAGATTATTGACCACATCGTGTGTGGCGAAAATCCCGCCATCGTAGAGTGGCGTATGGCTACCAACGCCGAGGCGCAGATTGTCGCTCCTAACACCATTATGTTGACGCAGGATGGCAAAACAATGTATCTTAAGCTCAAGTGCCGAGGTACGGTAGAGGCAAAGATATGGCCCGACCATAAGTATCAGGAGTTTGAGATTGTTGATAACAACCTTCGCCGTGTAGGCTTTGTTCTTCAACTCAAGGCAGGACAGACCGCAGATATGGAGGTTACATTGTCAAACGAGCGAGGCAAAAGCATATCGTTGCCGAAGTTGAATCTTGGTCTAAAACGCAAATAATTCCGATATTTTTTAAGTTTTTTTCGATTTTATTTGGAAAAGAACGCAAAACCCTCTATATTTGCACACCGATTCGAGAAATTGAGTCAAGATGGTGGATGTAGCTCAGTCGGTTAGAGTGACGGATTGTGGTTCCGAAGGTCGTGGGTTCGAATCCCATCTTCCACCCCATAGAACAAGCAAGAAGGTGTTGATTATTCAACACCTTTTGTTTTTATTGTCTCTCCGCAAATTTATTTGCAGAGAGATGCGATGAAGACAAAAGATTGTGTAACAACTTCTTGCGCAGTGATATGGCAGTGCCCCTGCGGCGAGCAGAAGGGAGAGGCGTTAAGCGGAGCAGACTAAAGTCTGCGCAGTAGCCAATCCCATCTTCCACCCAATCTTCCCTTTTTTTTGTGTCCGTATTTGTAGCCCACTGGCTACAAACATCAAGATGGGCTACATTGAATTGTGAACGCACTGCGTTCATAATTATATAATCTACACTTAAGGATTAAATATGATGCAATTAGATAGGTTATTCTCGTCATATTTTGATGCGAATAGCCTGTTTTTTACATTGTCGTAGATGGAATCGGGACAAAATCTATGTTTTATCTGGACATTTCGTATGCAGTTTGTCCCGTATTTTGCTTGAAAATCACTATTCCTGTCCCGAATAATACTGTAAACTTACGACAATATAAGATGTAATGCGACATCGTAGCATTGCTTCCCTCTTTCAAGCAGATGTTTATACGGTAATACGACTTAGTTCCCCAACGATTTTATACGCAGTGAGTGGAAAATTTTAATCTTTTATTGGAGTTGGATAATCTGTAATCGTCACATAGAATAGCAATGCCCCGACTCGATGTCGAGGCATTTTGTGGTAATGTTATCCTAAATCGGATTTATTCTTTATGCGAGGTTTGTGATTTGCCTTTGTGGTAGAATCCCATACGCTAAAGCGTGTTGGAGATTACTACGTCAAACCATAATCTTTCTCGTGATGATACAATGCTTAACAAAAGTTATGGACAAAGATTGCTTCGATACTATATCGCTACAATAACTATCGGCTGATTTTTACGGCGGTGCCGACGGCGGAAACCATAAACATACTCTTATCCTTGCCCGAAATCTCGCCAAAGTCAACCTTCAATCCAACTATCGCATCGGCTCCAAGTTGCTGTGCCTCACGCTCTACCTGCTTGATGGCTGCCTCATAGACATCGTCCAACTTTCGTTGGTAGGTTCTCGACTTGCCACCAAAAACATCGGTCAGCGATGCAAACCAATCCGAAAAGATGTTTGTGCCGACAACTACATTGGCCGAAACCAACTGCACATATTGGGTAATATGATAACCTTCGATATTGCTTGTGGTTGTAATAATCATAGTATGTGTTGTTTAAGTGGTTAGTAGTCAGTTACTCTTCGATGCGTGTAATCTTTGCGCCCAAGGCGTTCAAACGTCCGTCAATATCCTTGTAGCCGCGGTCAATCTGCTCGATGTTCTGGATGGTACTTACACCCTCGGCATTCATAGCCGCGATGAGCAATGCCACGCCAGCGCGAATATCGGGCGAGGTCATCTTCGTAGCACGCAGGCGCATACGATGGTCGTGGCCTATGACTGTAGCACGGTGCGGGTCGCACAAGATTATCTGCGCACCCATATCAATCAACTTATCGACAAAAAACAGACGACTCTCGAACATCTTTTGATGAATCAGCACAGCGCCTTTGGCCTGTGTCGCTACGACGAGGAATATTGACAATAGGTCGGGTGTCAGGCCCGGCCAGGGGGCGTCGGCAATAGTCATAATAGAGCCGTCGATGAAACTCTCAATTGCATAGTGGTCCTGCTGGGGGATGTAGATGTCGTCACCGCGCTGTTCGAAACTAATACCCATACGCGAGAACTGCGACGGTATGATGCCGAGATTGTCGTACGATACATCCTTGATGGTGAGTTCCGACTGCGTCATAGCGGCCATACCGATGAAACTACCCACCTCAATCATATCGGGCAACAGGCGATGCTCCGTACCACCTAACTCCTTTACACCCTCAATTGTCAGCAGGTTGGATGCTATGCCCGAATTCTTGGCACCCATACGGTTGAGCATCAGGCACAACTGCTGGATGTAGGGCTCGCAAGCGGCATTGTAGATGGTGGTAGTGCCCTCGGCCAAAACGGCAGCCATAATAATGTTGGCAGTACCCGTAACCGATGCCTCGTCCAAAAGCATATAGCAACCCTTGAGAATTTTACCCTCTACCGAATAAAACTCTTCGGCCTGGTCGAAGTTGAATGTCGCGCCCAACTTCTGGAATCCCAGGAAGTGGGTATCCAGACGGCGGCGGCCAATCTTGTCGCCTCCAGGTTTGGGTATGTAACCTACGCCAAAGCGGGCCAACAGCGGACCAATCATCATTACTGAGCCACGCAGACGGCGGCAACGATTGTGGTAATCATCGCTACGGAGGTAGTCGAGATTAATGTCGGCGGCGCGGAACGAGTATGTATCCTCACTCAACTGCTCAACTTCGACACCCATCTGTCGCAATAGGTCGATGAGTTGCATAACATCGAGTATCTGCGGTATGTTGCTCACCACCACGCGCTCTTTGGTCAAGAGCGTGGCGCACAATATCTGTAAAGCCTCATTCTTTGCGCCCTGCGGCGTCACACATCCTTGAAGGCGGTGGCCTCCCTCTACCTTGAAAATAGCCATAGCGAAATTTTAATTTTCACCAAAGATACTCAATAATCGGTAACTTTCAAAATGGGCAGGAGATTTTATGAGAATTATATAGTTTAGTGCTTCGACACTAAACTATATAATTCTTTACTTTTTCTTGTATGTAGGCCAGTTGCCGCCTGTGTTGTAGGTTTGATTGTTGGGTAGACCCTTTAGACCCGCACCCTCCTGCATTAAGGCCTTCAATTCGTCGAGGTGCGAGGTGTAGACTCCTCGAGGCAGACACTTGTGCTTCTGGCAAATAGATGCGGCCATACCGACAACCTCGCCCATCATACCCGTTGTGCGCATAACGCGTACCGTGCCCAATCCGATATGTGTCACACTGATGTCGCGACCAGCCATAAAGAGGTTGTCGATGTTGCGAGAGTATAGACAACGGTAAGGTACAGCGTAAGGGTTCACAGCCCCGTGCGTACAGATTGACTTAAACTCTGCATCGGGGAAGTTTGCCGTATTCTCGGGGTCGGGGTAGTGCAAATCGATGCTCCACGTCGTAGTAAACGATGCGTCGGGATACTGTACCTCGCCTATAAGGTCGTTCTCGTTCAAGACGTGGTCACCCAACAAGCGGCGCGACTCGCGCTTGCCAGCAATGTATGCCACCCATCCGAGTGCACGATTCTTGTATTTCTCGTTATTCTGTAATCTGTTTTTAAGAAAACTCCAATTCGAATAGACCACCATCAGACCGTAGTCGCGTATGCGCTCAAACTCCTTGCATTGGTCGTAGTTCATTCCTGTCTCCCAAGTCCATTCGCCCATAGTCACCTTCTCGCAACTCTTTTCGTTGAAGTTGAGGCCATACTCGAATAGCGGAAAATCGCTCTTTGCTGCACTCTCCACCGAGTACCACTGCACCGATGAGCCCATTGTCATCTTGTCTCCCTTTTCGGGTGCCGATGGCTCGTTGTACTCATCACGTCCTTCGCGTCCCATCGAGTAGTCGGCACCAGCCAGATAACCTACCGTACCGTCGCCCGTACAATCCGAGAATATCGGTGCCTCGAAACGAATAATCTCTCCCGTAGAGATATGTTGTGCGTAGACGGCCTTGATTTTGCCGCCTTTGCAATCTACCTTATATACTTTGTATGAGGGGTACAGCGTGAGGTTCTCCTCTGCCTCAAGAAAAGCGCGTTTCTTCTCGTCTTCGTAGTTGTCGGCGGGTTGCGCGTTGCCACCGCGCGAAGGGCCGAACTCCTTAATCAAGTTGCCGAGGTTGGTGTAAGGCTCCATCTCAATGTGACCACCCAGGTGTACGCGTGTCTCCGAAGAGTTGCAGCCGCCCCAGATAGGTCTATCATTTATGAGTGCCACCTCGCTACCCAAACGTGTCGCAGCCACTGCGGCGCACATTCCTGCTACGCCACCACCCACGACAACGAAGTCGTATTTCACGCTCTTAATCTTTCGTGGATTATGCTTTAGGCGGAACTCGGCCAGTGCCTCACCTCCGACGGGTGGTACATCGGCCTTGTCGGTTGTAAGGTATATGGCATCACAACGTCCGTCAAAGCCTGTCATATCGTGCAAGCGCAACTCTGCATCGCCCTTTGCAATGTCCACTGCTCCAGCGTATTGCCACATCCACTCCTTACCCGTTGTGCCCAACTCGGTGGGTAGCATATTGCCACCTACGGCCAACTTGAAGGCTCCCGCACCGCGCTTGTCGCTCCACGGCGAGGTCCAGTTGTAGGTGCGTACATAGATGTGGTAGCAGCCCTGCTTCGATATGGTGGCTGTGGTCGTGGCATCATTGACGGCCACGCCCATACCGTGCGCCAAGAGATATGGCGAGCCCATCTCGAATACAAACTGCTGGTCGATGCTCCAGCCACCAGCATTGGCGAAACTCTCGGCCTCGACCAATATGCCTTTGGCGTGGGTAGCCGAGAACGTGCAGAGCAGCGCAACGAGTGTAAGAAGTCGTTTCATTTTAGGGGTGTGTTATTTGTTGCTGTTCAGTACTTCGTCGATAATGGTGCTTGTGAATATGCGCTTGATGTAGGGGCGTACCTCCTTCATATAGGCCTCCTCATCCTTTGCCAAGCGGTCGGTATCCATTACAATATATACGTGAGTCAAGGGCTTTGACACCAAACGATAGACGCTCTTGATGGGGCGCACGTCGAAGGGCTTTTTTGAGACCATAACGGCGGCACGCTCGCAGTAGACTGCGGCGTAGCGGTCGGCGAATTGGTCGCCCTTCATCACAAACAATCCGTTGCCGAGCATAGTCTTGTGGGTAAAGGGTTTAATCAAAGTCTCATACCATACGCAAGCGGCGGCGTAGCGGCCCAGACCATAACCCAAGTGGAAGCCGTCGCGCGTGAGGTCCTTCGGGGTGTTGTTGATGGGTGTGTTGCGCAACATCTGAATGGCTGTGCCCGTCGGTATGAGGTAGTCGAAGCAGTCGTTCTCCTTGAGCATCTGCTTTGCTGTGGCGCGTATCTCGTTGTACATCTGCAACTGGTCGCGGTTGTATTTAGGGAAGTCGCCGTGCGTACTCTCGCTGCCGTAGGCCCACGTCATATGCCACGCCAGATGAGCCTTCGGTTGAGCCTCGCGTACTATGGCTACCAACTTCTCGAGGTAGGGCTTGTAACTCTCGTACTTACCCGATTGTCCCGACACCTGCTGCATAGTGATTATATCCCACTCGCCCATCTGCAGTGCATTCTTGAGCGATTCACCTTTCGTCTTTACCCACTTGTTTTCGCCCGCCGTTGAGCGGTAGAACTGATAGGGTGCTTTCTCCTGCTCGTAGAACTCTACGTGTTGTTTGAGCGAGCAACCGCCGACGTAGAGACGTGCCACCTCGACATTTTCGATTTTGAGATGGTAGAGTAACTTGGGCAGATACTCCATACCGTCATCCGAAAAACTGTTACCAATGGCCAGAATACGCAACACCCCGTCGCGGTTGGCGTCGGGGTTACGTTTAGCCGTTGCACTCGTAGCCGTAAGCACAGCCACAAGGCATAGAATCACATAATGCAGTCGTTTCATCTATTTTGTGTTTTGTTCTAATTCTCCATATCCAATGAGTCGATAACGCTCTCATTGATTTTGGCCTTTACTTTGGGGTCAATCAAGTTTAGTATATCTGGCAACGAGATGAAACCTACAATGTCGCATATAACAGCCTTTTCTTTATTGCTGATAATCACCATAAACTCTTGAGGCCTTGATTGCGAGGATTGAAAAACCTCGTAAGTGTCGTTGTCAATCGTTATACGGCTGACCATTGTATAGTCCTTGCTATTAACGATGTTGCGGATACTCATATACTCGTTGTGGGCAATCGCATTGGTTGACCTTGAGATAGGCATCTTCAACTGGTATATACAATGAATGCGCTTTGTCAAAGAGTTATTATCATCTTGTCTCTCTTTTGGTGTAAGACTTCGTAACACATCACCCGAAAACAGAGTTGCCTCAATCTCCTTAAATTGATGATTAGGTTGAGTCTCAATATTGTGTGTAATCTGTTTGTACTTCTCCTTAAAGGCTTTGGTCTGTGCTTCGGCCTTTGAGGGCAACAAAAAGGCTACACCCACAACTGCAAATATAATAAAAAACTTTGTCATAATTATACCTTTATTACATTTATACTAATTACCCGAGCCTATAAGACCTACAGTTTTAGGCCTGACCTCTATTCCTATTAAATTGAGCATATCCTCCAAAGTGATATAGCCGACACAGTCGTAGATAACAGCCTCCTTTCCCCCATCATTGATAATCATTAAATATTCGGATGAGTCATCGGCTAATGAAGCATTGAAAATATCATAAGTAGTGTCACCGTCCTTTGAGTGCATAACCAATTTATATTTTCTACTATCAACTATGTCTGTTAAAATTTGATACTCATCGACTGATGGCGAATATTTCAAATTAGACAGTTTTATATAGTATAATTTAGATGGACTCCTTACCGATATATAATTCCCATTTGATTTAATTTCAATTTCAGGGATGTAATCTTTATAAGATACAAATTTGGTTTCGAAGCTTTGGTAGGAACTATTGGTTAATTTCATCACTGCAATATGGCAGTACCAATTCATAAAGGCTTTGGTCTGTGCTTTGGCCTTTGAGGGCAACAAAAAGGCTGCACCCACAACTGCAAATATAATAAAAAACTTTTTCATAGTGAGAGAGTTTTATTAATAATAGTGTGATTTATCGTGCTATACCGATAGTCCATTGCTGCAGTTCGGGGCCGCGCGTGGTCTTGAAAATAGACGTGGGCTGGTAAGCGGCATATACCGAGAAGTGGTGGAACGTAAGGCGCGCAACGGCTCCCGCCTGAATAAAGTTGGTGGGGAAGTTGTGCACCTTTGTCTTCTGGCCTCCTTGATATTTTATTTTGGTGTGCGAGTTCATTACCATATCGACATAACCTCCCATCGAGAATGCGAACTTGTGCGGGTTGCCGAAGAATACCTCGACGGGGATATGTACCGATGCAACATTGAACTTGCTCTTCTTGGGCAAGCGGCCCTTCTCCGAGCGACCTATTTCGTAGGGCATAACGATGCCCGTAGTGCGCTCAATAGATTGGTTTGAGGCAAAACGGTAGTTGTTGGCGCGGATACCCAAACCTGCCGAGATACCCAATGTACGTGAATGGTTGGCCGCCGAAGCCTGAAAAAGATTGACAGTAAACTGTGTAGATTTCCACTCGTTGATGTTGAAGAAATCGCCCACGCCGCTACCTGCGTAGAGACCATAGTTGGGCGAGGAAATGACGTTCCAACCAATCTCATATGAGGGAATCGTCGAGATATTGCTGCACCCGATTTTTAATTCTGTTTCCTTTTTGGATTTTTTTACCATCACGATAAAAGAAGCCTGCACGGGTTGTTTATTGTCTGTTGTGTCGAACTTCAAACCGTCGCTGCCGATACGAAATTGCGCCTGAGCAGGAGTTATTGCCAAAACGGTTGCCACAAAAGTGATGAGCGAGATAACGACGAACGAGATAAAATGATTCTTTGTTTTCATTGTTGTTGGTACTTTATATAGTTAATAAGTTGAGAAATATCTTTTTAGTCGAGCGTGAAGAGGTCCTGCAGATTATGTTCTTCGGCAAAGCCATCGTGTGCAAGGTTGTCGAATATATCCTGCGCCAGGAGTTGTGCTTCGTCATACGATGTTATGGGCTTGCCGTTATGATAGCCATAGACCGTCGGGCGCGTAAAGTGTATCATAAAGCCGATAAGCATAACACCCAATGCCGTAGTCATAGCCACGCGAGCAAGGTTCAGCGAGCCGAACGAAAGTATGGCATCTCTAAAGGGTGAGCGTCGGTGTTCACGGCTTTCGTGCAGACGTATCTTGACCGAAGCATCGCTCTCGAGTGAAGCATAATGTAACAACGCCTTGGCTGCACGCTCGTCGGAGTTTAGGCTCTCGTCAGCCGTAGTCATAAGGACTTCGCGCAGAGTCTGCTCCTCGGCAGAGGATAACTCTCCGTCGAAATAGCGTTTTGTAAACTCTTTATACTCCATAATTCATTATCTTTATTAGTTCCTCTTTAACTTTACTTCTTGCTCGGGAGCAGGCCATACGCACTGCCGCCTCTGTTGAGCCGACTATCTCGGCTATGTGTTCAAACTCTAGCCCCTCGCTGTCGCGCAGATGCAACACCTCGCGTTCCCTATCAGGCAGTGCGGCTATGAGCCTATGCACGATGGCCGATAACTCGCTCTGCTCGTTCTCCATTTTGTGGGTCGGCGGGGACTCCACATCTTCAAGTGGTGTGAATTGCCGTCCGCGCCGCCTCGCCTTTATGCGGTCGAGGCATATGTTGCGGATGCTAATCATAACGAGCGACTCAAACCCATTGCGGCGAATGAACAAGCGGCGTTGCCACAACTTCTCGTAGAGGTCTTGCGTAGCATCGGCAGCCTCATCACGGTCGTGGAGCAGACTTACGGCATAGCGATATGCCGCATCCTTGAGACGTATAAACTCTCTATTTAACTCCTCGCTGTTCATTCTTACACTTGTTTGGGTGGTCGGGCCTTTTTATCCCGCTGTCATAAGTAATACGACAAAGTGTCCATTTTGTAACATCGAAAATGGCACTTTTTTGAAAAAAAATTATTTAGTTATGCTAATTCGCTGAATGACAGGCGAGTGTAAATAAAAATTTATTTCACTTCGCGGCGGTTCAGAAGGGCGTGAGTGATGGTTAGTTCATCGACATACTCCAACTCGTCACCAAAACCAATGCCTCGAGCGATGGTCGAAACCTTGACATCGGGGTATTGCTTCAGGCGATTCATAATGTAGAATAGGGTAGTCTCACCCTCGACCGAGGTAGATATTGCAAGAATGACCTCCTTGACAGAGCCTGCAGCGACCTTATCAAGCAGCAGGTCAATCTTCAAATCCGATGGGCCTACGCCCTGCATAGGCGATATCACTCCGCCCAAGACGTGGTAGAGACCCTTATATTGGTGGGTGTTTTCGATAGACATCAAATCGCCGACTTGCTCCACGACGCAGATTGTCGTGCGGTCACGCTCGGGGTTGTTGCATATAGGACAACGGTCGGTATCCGAAAGGTTGTTGCATAGTTCGCAGTGGCGTATATCGCGGCGGAAGCGGGCAATCGAATCGGTCATCTGTTCGACTGCCGAGGGCTCCATCTTGAGCAGATGCATAGCAAGACGCAGTGCTGTTCTGCGTCCTATACCCGGTAACTTGGCAAACTCCGAAACGGCCTCTTGCAATAAACGCGACATTGTACTGTTTTGGGGGTTAGTTTTTGCTTTATGAAATTATATGCGCTCGATACGCTCATCCTCAATCCAGCCCTTGCGGCCATCGGCAATACGCACCTCGGCCCAGCCGTCGATAGCCTCGCCTATGGTTACCTTTGTACCTTCGTGCAGAACAAATAGTTCGGTTGCCGAGCGGTCGGGAGAACTCTTGATAGATACAGCGGAGTCCATAACGATGGCCTCGCTACGCTTGATGAGCATATTGCGCTCGCTCCACGCAAAGGCGGTAGTTACAACAAATAGCAGAGCCGTTACCGACATCAAATAAAAACCTGTTTTGCGCAACGACATTCGTTGTGCCAACATATAGATAAGCCCAAAGGCTAAAGCCGTAGCCAACATAACGAGCGATAGGATGCTCCACGCCGTACAACTCAATGCTCCACGCAGAGATTTAATCCAGGTCTTGAGGAAAAATTCGGGAATCTCCTCGATGCTATCTTTGGTCGATTGCTTGGCATATTCCAGGTTGTGACGTATATCTTCATCGTTGGGACGCAGGCGTAACGCACGGTTGTAGTAGAGCAGTGCCTTGCCTAATTCGTTCTGCTTGAAGTGGGCGTTTGCCAAATTATAATATAGCGATGCTGAATGTAGCCCCTGCTCCAATATGCGGGTGTAGCACGCCTCGGCTTGAGCATAATCGCCACTGTTGTATGCCGTATTGGCCGTCTGCCACAAAACATCGCTGTTGTCCGACGTGGGAGTAGCCTCGGCGGCTTGTGTTTGTGAAGTCTGCTCTGTGTTTTCTGCTTCGGCTTGTGGTGTAGATGTCTCTGTCTGTGCAACGCTGGTTACCACAGACAACATCAATATGGAAAGTATAATGAATAAACGCTTCATATTATAGTCGTTATCTCTTTATGATAGATTCAATATGCGAAATGATGCTTATGCCGTCGGCATATACCTCGTTCATAGCCACCGACTCTGCGGGTGAATATTGCGCCTCGTCGCAACGCGAGATGATGTCGGTAAAGCGGCGAGCATCTTCGGCGCTTACACCTCGACGTTGCAACTCCTCGCGGATATTCTCCTTCGAGAGGTCGGCCACGGGGATGTTCAATTTGTCGCTCATATAGCCCCACAATGCTCGCAATACCTCCTCGAAGAAGGCGTGGCGGTTGCCCTCGCGCATAGATTTCTCGGCTGCACGGAATCGCTGAACGGCCACCTTGTTGGCTCTGCGGTTACGCACCAAAACAGTATTTTTGTTATTGCGTATTCTTTGACGAAGAGCGTAATATAATGCGATGAAGATAGCGACGATTAAGATGAGCAACACAAAATAGGTGGTGCTCAACATCAGCGGTGTGGCCGATGAACGCAGGGCTGGTGCGCCAACCTTGATGAAGCGGATGTCGCTACCCAACTGTCTTACACCCTCCTTCGACGGGCCCGTGATGAGTTGCGCAGGTTGTTGCGCTCCGATAGATGAGTCGGGCGAAACGTTCAACATCAAAGCCTCGGTCGATAATGTAACGTATGCCTCCTTCTCGGGACTGAAGAAAGTGAACTCAATAGCGGGAATATTGTACTCGCCTTCGGCACGAGCGATGAACGGATACTCGAATTGACGGTAGCCGTTGGTGCCTACCGTTGAGGAGTGTATCGACTCTGTTGTACGTACGTCATATAACTCAAACGACGAAGGGAGAGTCAATTTTGGGGCCTCGATAAATGTTAGGTTACCCGTTCCCGATATGCGTACGGTGTATGTTGCAGCCGAGTTGGCCTTGAGTTCCGATGCGGGCTTCTCGCTCGCCATCGTAAACTGACCTACTGCGCCACTGAAAGATGCCGGTGCACCAGCAGGTAGGCTCTTAACTGTTACGTTTACTTTGCCCGTAGAGAGTTTGCGGCGTACGTTATAGACCTCGGCACCGCCTCCAAAGAAGGGGTCGAAAGTGCGATTGTTGCGCATTATGACCTGTGCTACGGCCGTAATATCCGAAGGCTCTATCGTAAGCGTTCCTGCTTGTTGGGGGTAGAGCAGATACTCCTTGATGATTTGAGAATTATAGACCTTGCCATCTACGGTCTCGCGCTTTGCCTGATAGTTGTCGGTAGGCAACTCCTGCGACCAGAAACCATTGAACGAAGGCAACTTAACATCCTCTAAACCAGCAATGCTGGCACGAGTATATAGTGTGAGCGATGCGCGGATAGGCTCGCCCTGATATACAGTCGAACGAGAGAGATTCAGTCGTAAAAGAATATCATCTTCGGCCACTTGGCTCTGCAACGAGGCGCCGTGCTCAACGGCCTCGGCCTGTTGCTTCTGCTCGCTTTGCGCTACTACCTCAATGGGGGTAGGCTTTGTCGAGTATGCCTTGCCATCTACTTCGACTTTGGCTGCTCCGATAGTGATGTTACCAGCCGCTTGAGCCGTAACCACATAGGTCACGGTATAGGTGCTCTTACTGCTGCTAACACCATTGATGTTGCTGAACGAATGGCCTGTCGAAATCGTAGGGCCTGCCAATACATCCAATCCTGCGAAGTCGGGTGCAGTGATGGCACCGCCGTCGGGCTTGCCGTTCTCCAAAACGAACTCGACGCGGAACATCTCACCCGCAGTGACAATCAGCGGAGTGTTTATCTCAAAAGTAACGTTACCGTCAGCACGAGCCGACAGGAAACATACGATAGCGCAAAAAGTGAGTAGAATGTGTCTGAAAAATGAATTCATCTGTTTAGTGGTTAAATCCTTTCTTAAACGGATTTTCTCTGCATTTTATTTTATTGGCAGAGCGAAAAATGAAGTTTTGCACCCCGCGAGAGGTGCAAAACTTATTATCTCAATTATTTTAGTGTGCGAAATCTGCGAAGAAATCGTTACCCTTGTCATCAACGATGATAAAGGCGGGGAAGTTCTCAACATAAATCTTGCGTACGGCCTCCATACCGAGTTCGGGGAAATCGACTACCTCTACGCTCTTGATAGAGTTCTTCGCCAAGATAGCGGCAGGACCTCCGATAGAGCCGAGATAGAAACCTCCGTTTGCCTGGCAAGCATCAGTAACAGCCTTCGAACGGTTACCCTTCGCTACCATTACCATCGAACCGCCAGCCTTCTGGAAGAGGTCAACGTAGGGGTCCATACGACCAGCCGTTGTTGGGCCGAATGAGCCTGAAGGCATTCCATCGGGAGTCTTTGCAGGGCCAGCATAGTAAACAGGGTGCTTCTTGAAGTACTCGGGCATAGGCTGTCCCTCATCCAACATCTGCTTGATGCGTGCGTGAGCGATGTCGCGTGCCACGATGAGCGTACCCTTGAGGTTGAGGCGAGTCTTAATGGGATATTTTGTAAGAATCTCGCGAACCTTATCCATACCCTCATCCAAGTCGATATCAACGGCAGGAGTCATCGCGGGAGCCTGTGCGGGAAGGAAACGTGCGGGGTTCTTCTCCAACTTCTCAACGAAGATACCCTCGGGAGTAATCTTTGCCTTGATGTTACGGTCTGCCGAGCAACTTACAGCGATAGGAACGGGGCAACTTGCGGCGTGACGCGGAGCGCGGATAACACGTACATCGTGAACGTAGTACTTGCCACCAAACTGTGCGCCCATACCCATCTCCTGGCACATCTTGGTGATACGCTCCTCCCACTCCAAATCGCGGAAGCAACGGCCACCCTCGTTCCCCGATGTGGGCAAGTGGTCCAAATATCCAGCCGAAGCCTTCTTTACAGTCGAAAGACACATCTCTGCCGATGTTCCGCCGATGCAGACTGCCAAGTGGTAGGGAGGACAAGCCGATGTGCCTAAATCCTTCAAATGCTCCTTGAAGAAAGCAACGAGCGACTTCTCATTTAAGAGGGCCTTGGTCTGCTGGTAGAGGAATGTCTTGTTTGCAGAACCACCACCCTTGGTGATGAACAAGAACTCATACTCCATAGAGCCGGGGTGACCAGCGTAGATATCAATCTGTGCGGGGAGGTTTGTGCCAGAATTCTTCTCCTCGGTCATAGTGAAGGGAACAACCTGCGAGTAGCGCAAGTTACGCTCCTTGTAAGTCTCGTAAACACCCTTTGCGATGCACTCGGCATCGTCAGCGCCTGTATATACATCCTCGCCTTTGTGGCCGATGCAGATTGCTGTACCTGTATCCTGACAAGTAGGCAACTCGCCCTCGGCTGCTACGGCCTGATTCATAAGCATAGTGTAGGCAACAAACTTGTCGTTGTCCGAAGCCTCGCTATCCTCCAGAATGTTTGCCAACTTCTGCAAGTGTGCAGGACGCAGATAGAACGATACGTCGCTGTAAGCACGCTTTGAAAGCAACTCAAGACCTTTGGGGTCAATCTTCAAAATCTTGCGGCCGTCGCACTCGACAACCTTAACGTAATCCTTCGTCAAGAGTTCATACTCGGTAGTGTCCTTCTCGATAGGATAGGGCTCTTGGTAGATGAAATCAGCCATAATAATCTCTTTTTTATCTGTTTTTTCTAAATATTGTCCTGCTTATAGTTGCGCTTATAATCCTGCAGAGGATTAAGGCACTCAAAATCTTTGCAAATTTATAAAAAAATGCGCAATAAATTACCGATAAAAGAAAAAACGTTTGAAAAATAGAATCTTATCCTACGATGGTGGTAAATTTGTTGTTGCAGAGTTGGTCTATAAGTATTTTTTATCGTGCTATAAGAAATAAAAATCGATGAATAGTGCCGTTTTTAACATTTTAGGTGTTATATTTGTGAAGAGCAAACAGTAATAATCATAATAAAACATACTAACTATGTTGAGCGAGAAAATGCAGAATGCGTTAAATGCGCAGATTAATGCCGAGATGTGGTCGGCATATCTCTATCTTTCGATGTCGATGGCCGCTGCCGACAAGGGTTTGAAGGGTGTGGCAAATTGGTTTGCGATTCAGTTTAAGGAGGAGCAGGACCACGCACAGATTTTCATTAATTATCTTCTCTCGCGAGGTGGTCGTGTGAAGTTGGCTCCGATTGCCGAGGTGGAGACCGAGTGGGATACTCCGCTTGCAATGTTTGAGCAGACTTTGGAGCACGAGAAGAAGGTTACGTCGCTTATTCACAATCTCTGCGCTATTGCTGCCGAGGAGAAGGATGTAGCAACGGCTAACCGTATGGTATGGTTTGTAGATGAGCAGGTCGAGGAGGAGGAGAGCGCACGCGATATCATCGACCAGTTGAAGTTTGTGGGCGACGACAGAATGGGCCTCTATATGATTGATAAGGAGTTGGCTACACGAGTTTACACCACTCCATCGCCCCTTGCAACAGCAGAATAAATTTGTTGTAATGTTGTAAATAAGCAGAAAGAGCGTGCCTGATAAGTTGCAGACACGCTCTTTCTATGTTTGCTGGTAAACGGTCGATTACAAAATTCCTAAATTTCTGACGAAAATATAGATAATCAACAACGGCGTGATGTAACGCAAGGTGAAGTATAGCAACTTGAAGAAGCGACCCTTCAATGCTCCGTAGTTGGTAATCTCATCACGCAACAGAGTGGGTTTCATCCACCACGCCACAAATATACAAGTCAGCAAACCGCCAAGTGGCATAATGATATTGGCTGATGTGTAGTCAAAGATGTCAAAGAACGAGATGTTCTGCAAGTGCAACCCTGCAAAATCGAGGTCGAAGTGCCACAATAGCGTAAGCATACACAATCCGACAGAGATTGCCGATGTGAGGCGTGTGGCGTTCTTGCGTGAGAGATTATTCTCCTCGGCAAAGTAGGCGGTAATAACCTCGTGGAATGAGATTGTAGATGTCAGCGATGCCAACGTCAGCAGCACAAAGAACACGGCCGACCACAAGGCCGCAAACGGCATATCTTTGAAAATCTCGGGCAGAGTGATAAATATGAGCGATGCACCCTCTGCTGGCTCCAGACCTGCGCTGAATACTGCGGGGAATATCACCAGACCTGCCAATACGGCAACCAACAGCGTTAGCAATGCTACGCTCATAGATGTGCCCGTCAGGTTGTTATCTGATTTGAAATATGATGCGTATGTCACCATACAACCCATACCGACAGAGAGCGAGAAGAAGGCTTGACCGACAGCAGTAAAGATTGTATCAGCCGAGAATGCCTCTTTGAAATTAGGTTCAAGCAGGAAGCGGTAACCCTCAATAGCATTGGGCATAAAGGCTACACGCACAGCCATAATAATCAAGATAATAAACAGGGCGGGCATCATCACCTTCGATGCCTTCTCGATACCCTTCACTACACCGCGAATAATGATTAGGTGTGTCAGCAGGATAAATATTATGGTGTATATTGCTTGTCGTGGCGAAGCCTGAAATGCAGAGAACTGCTCCGAGAAACTCTCCGTCGAGGTGTAGAGGGTGTTGGTGGCAGATGTTACCAGATACTCCAACGACCATCCTGCTACAATGTAGTAGTAGCCCGAAATAAGCAACGCTCCGAATACTCCGTTATAACCTAACCAACGCCAGGGGCGCGAAAGCGAGCGGTATGCTCCTACGGCATTCTGCTTGGTGTGACGGCCTACGGTAAACTCTGCCAACATAACGGGTATACCTACCACGAATACGCATAGCAAATAGACCAACAAAAATGCGGCACCTCCGTGCTCGCCAGCCATATAGGGGAAACGCCAAATACTTCCCAGGCCGATAGCCGAACCAGCGGCTACCAATATGGCGCTTAACTTACCTCCAAACGAGGCTCTTGTGTGTTCACTCATAACCTTTTTAGCCTAACTAACGTGCAAATATACGGAAAAATTGCTATATTTGTTTCTATAAATTAATTATTGCACATACTATGCAACGTATTTTTATTCGCATTGTTTTGACGTTGGTGGCCTCTGCGGTTGTGGCTGTCGCCTCGGCGCAGAAGAGAGCACATTTCTTTATTCAGGTGTCTGACCCGCAGTTGGGTTTCATAAGCCTTTCAGATGATTTTGCGCCCGAGCAAGAACTTATGGGGCAGATTACGGCTGAAATTAATCGTCTGCAACCCGACTTTGTGGTCTTTTCGGGCGATTTGGTACATTGGTACGACAAGGAGCAACTGTGGGATGGATTCAAGCGTATGTGTGCTAAAATCGACAAAAAGATACCTGTATATTATCTGCCAGGTAATCACGACGTCAGTGGGGATGTTTCGACTGAGAGTGTTGAGCAGTTTGTCGAGCGTTTCGGGAGTGACCGTTTTGTGCATCGTGGCCGCTCGTATACAGTCATAGGCTACAATTCGAACAATATAAAAAATCGCACTGCCGCATCTGAGGCCGAATATGAGTGGATTGAGCAGCAGTTACGTCGCGCCCGCAAGAATAAGCCGATTATAGTTGTTTCGCATCATCCCTATTTCCTTAATAATGCTGATGAGGCGGAGGAGTATTTCAATATCGACATTGAGACTCGTATGCGTTATATCAAACTTTTTGAGCGCTATGGTGTGGATTTGGTGCTTACGGGCCATCTGCACAAATGTGCTTCGGGCCGATATGGTGATATGGAATTTGTTACGGCAGGTCCTGCGGGTAAGACGTTGGGCAGTGATGCCTCGGGCGTGGAGATTGTGAAGATTGATGGCGGCAAGGTCTTGCCTGCATATTATCCTATCGAGAAGATTCCGCAGGCGATACGATAGAATCAGAACAATATTTGTATTATAAATATGTGGGGTATGGCTCCAGATACACGCCATATTCCATATATTTTTTTTGTGAAATATCTTTGTAGGATGGACTTATTGTTATGGGCATATAATTGATAATCATAATTGTATGTGCTGGTGATTCTTTAACGTATCCACTTTTGAATTGCGATTGGTTCTTGTGTCGTGCCAAATTCGTAAATTTGTGTAATCAAAAGTTGAACCCTAAAACCTTAAAAAATGAATGAACGTCAAATATCCATTGTCGTAATTGGTGCAGGCAATCGTGCTAATAAATATTTGGAGTATGTTATCCAAAATCGGCAAAAGGTTAAATTGGTCGGAGTGGTCGAACCTGTCGATTTGCGAAGAGAGAGGGTAGCCGAAGAGTTCAATATCAAGCCAAGTAATTGTTTTACTTGTTATGAGCAATTTTTTGCAGCCAGGATTCAAGCCGATGCAGTATTTATATGTACTCCGGAAGATAAGCATTTTGAGCCTTGTATGATGGCGATTGATGCCGGCTATAATGTACTTCTTGAGAAGCCCATTGCGCAGAGTTTGGAGGAGTGTGAGCAGATACGTCAAGCAGCCAAACGTCGCGGAGTAGTTGTCGCGGTGTGCCATATCCTGCGTTATCATCCGTATTTTCAAAAGATTAAGCAGATTGTCGATTCAGGCTCGTTGGGGCAGATAATATCTATAAATCATACAGCCGAGATAAATCTTGACAGGATGACGCATAGTTATGTTCGCGGAATTTTTAGTAATGAACAATCGAGCAATCCGCTTTTGGTTGCAAAGTGTTGCCACGATATTGATTTTCTTTTGTGGTTATGTTCTTCACGGTGCAAGCGAGTGAGTTCATTTGGCTCGTTGAGTTGGTTTAAGGAGAAGAATGCTCCGTCGGGAAGTTCTGCAAGATGTGTGGAGTGCAAGGTAGAGAGTAATTGTCCCTATTCGGCGGTTGACCTATATCGTAACCGAAAAGAGTGGATAGCGAACTTTAATGTGCCATCAGGTGGATGTGTGGAGGATGTTATTGAGCAGGAGTTGTTGTCGGGACGCTATGGGCGTTGCGTTTTTAGATGCGGAAATGATGTGGTTGACCATCAGGTTGTCAATCTGGAGATGGAAGATGGGGTGACGATTTCTGTAGCCGTTAATGCTTTTACGCGCGATGATTGTCGTCGTACACATATAAAACTGACCAATGGAGAGATTGATGGGGATGAAAAGAGTCTGCGAGTTCGCCATTTCCGTAATGGTGGAGATTATGTACTTGATTATTCTTGTCTTGAAGGGCAGCCTTATCACGCAGGAGCCGATTTGAATATTGTTGGTGCTTTTTTGCAGGCTATATCATCTTGCGAAGATGGGTTGTGTTCAAACCTTGACGATGCTGTTGAGAGTCACGTTGTGTGCTTTAATGCCGAGCGTAGTCGCCGAGAAGGGGTGACAGTAGATATAATGTATGATTAACAAATGTATGATTAACAAAAGTCCTACGTTTGTAGTTCACTAATGAAGAAGACCTATCAGGAATTGAAGCCTGATAGGTCTTTTTGCTTATCCTTTCAGCGTGACGCTAACTCTGCCTATCTTGCCTCCTAATGGTGGTGCGAGTTTTGCTACCGTACACTCAATCTCTGCAATCTGCGGAAACTGCTCCTTGACCGCGCCGATGATGTTTTGCGCTACACGCTCGATGGTGCGGCAAGTGACGGCCATCTGCTTGCTCACTACTTCATAAACGGTAAGGTAGTTTACAACCTTCTCGACAGCATCTTCGTCGGCCACCTCTCCCAACTCTGTGGTAATTGTCAAAGCGACATTAAACCTGTTGCCCACCTTCTGCTCCAAATCGTAGCAGCCGTGGTAGGCACGGAACTCCATATCCTGCAAATCAATAGTGTAGAGCATAGCGTTTACTTCGAATGTTTGTTACTCTACGATAATCAAGAAGTAGTTCTTCTTACCGCGTTGTGCAATCATATATTTGCCTGCGATAAGGTCGTTCTCTGTTACGGTCTGCATCGGGTCCGCTACCTTCTCCTTGTTTAGCGCAACACCGCCACCCTGTACCATCTTGCGGCACTCGCCCTTTGAGGGGAATACCTTTGTGAGGTCGGCAGCCAAATCAACAAACGCACAACCCAACTGCTCCTTCGAAATTGTGAACTGCGGCACGCCCTCAAATACCTGCAACAAAGTCTGCTCATCCAAGCGGTGAAGAGCCTCCGATGTAGCACCTCCGAAGAGAATCTGTGAAGCCTCGACAGCCTTCTCGTACTCCTCTGCCGAGTGAATCATTGTAGTAATCTCCTTCGCCAAAGTCTTCTGCAACTCACGCAAGTGGGGAGCCTCGTCGTGACGGGCGATAAGAGAATCGATAGTCTCCTTGTCGAGCAAAGTGAAAATCTTGATGTAACGCTTTGCGTCCTCGTCGCTCACGTTCAACCAGAACTGATAGAACTTATAAGGTGAAGTGTAACGAGCATCCAACCATACATTACCGCTCTCTGTCTTACCGAACTTTGTACCGTCGGCCTTTGTAATCAAGGGGCAAGTGATGGCAAATGCCTCATTCTCCGAGCCCAACTTACGGCGGATAAGTTCAGTACCTGTAGTGATGTTACCCCACTGGTCAGCACCACCCAACTGTACCTTACAGTTCAAAGTTTGGTAGAGGTGCAAGAAGTCGTAACCCTGCAACAACTGATAGGTAAACTCGGTAAACGACATACCCTCGCCTTCGCCATTGAAACGCTTCTTTACAGAGTCCTTTGCCATCATATAGTTTACAGTGATGCACTTGCCGATGTCACGCGCAAAGTCCAAGAACGAGAACTCCTTCATCCAATCGTAGTTGTTTACCAAAAGTGCCTTGTTCTCGGCATCCGACTCGAAGTCCAATAACTTGGCCAACTGGCGCTTGATAGCCTCCTGATTGTGGCGCAATGTGGCCTCGTCGAGCAGATTACGCTCCTGCGATTTACCGCTGGGGTCGCCAATCATACCCGTAGCACCACCTACCAATGCGATGGGGCGGTGGCCACACATCTGAAAATGCTTCAATATCATAACGCCTACCAAGTGGCCGATATGCAACGAATCGGCTGTGGGGTCAATGCCCAAGTAAGCCGTAGTCATCTCCTTCTCGAGTTGCTCCTTGACGCCGGGCATCATCGTGTGAATCATACCACGCCATTCCAACTCCTCTACAAAGTTCTTCTTTGCCATTTTTCTTTTATATTTTTAGTTTATTGTATCTTAATTATGTTTCGGATACGCATCTGCGTACCCTGTTGTTTATCTATTCGTAGTCCATATCGAGCAGTCGCTTGAGTTCGAGTATGTTCTCGTTGCGCTCGGTCATAAACTTTATGCGGTCCTCTAACTTTATGGGGCGCGAGGCCTTTATCTGCTCGTTGATTTTAATATCCAACTCCAACATTCCCGTGACGCCTGCCGTTTGTGCTATCTGCATCAAAATCTCGGTCTTCGAGCGCATAATCTCCTCGTAGAGTTGCGAGGTGGGTACTTCGACTTTTATGCGATGCCCATCAATCTGCATTGACTCGAATGCCACTACAAAACGTGGACGCTCCTCGAGAATATCCTTTATGACTCTATCCTTTACAGCGTTAATTTTCTCCTCGCTACGAGCATCTATTGTTATATCGTTGCTGTCAACTATTGTTTCGTCGTCTTCCTTTGGTACATTGGCCGCTCCTCTCATCAGGTCGGCTATAGATAATCCCGAAACGCTTGTACGAGAAGCCGATGTTGGTTGAGGTCGATTGCCGCTTGGCTCTCGAGCGGGTGTGGACTCAATCTTTGGTTGAGGTTGTGTCGGTTGCGGAATGCTCTGTGATTCGTTGTGCGACTCGTTAGCCGATACCGATGCGATAGGTTGCGAGGGTTGTTTGGGTTGAGTCTGCGTAACCGATATTGTGGCGGTGTTGGCTACGGGTGTAATCTTATCAGGCAGGTCGGGTAATGAAAAATCCTCTGCCGAAAGGCTTATTGAGCCCCCATCATTTTTTTTTTTGCCGAGACCTGCAATTTTCATAAGTCCCAGTTCAACCAGCAATCTCTGATTTGATGATTGTTTTATCTTGCCGTCGGCTTCGGTGAGTAGCGATATGGCTCCGAATAAAAACTCTTCGGGGCATTGTACGGCTTGGGCGCGATAACGCTCAAGCAATGTTCCCGTAAGTTCAATGAGCGATATGGCAGGGCCCTTGGCCAATAATAAATCACGCATATGCTGATTCAGTCCAGCCATAAAGGTCTGCCCCGAAAAACCCTTCGACAACACCTCGTCAAAACGCAATAAGGCCGAAACATAATCTCCGTTGAGCAACAATTCGGTCATCGAGAAGTAGGTGTCGTAGTCCAAGACATTGAGTGTGTCGGCTACGGCGCGATATTGCAAATTGGCATTGCAGAATGATACCGCTTTGTCGAACATCGAGAGTGCATCGCGCATACCGCCATCAGCCTTTTGGGCAATGAGGTTAAGCGACTCTTCGTCGTAGGTTACGCCCTCGTTGTCGGCGATATGTTTGAGGTAATGCACCGAATCCTCGACACGAATACGGTTGAAGTCGTAAACCTGGCAACGAGAAAGAATCGTCGGGATGATTTTATGTTTCTCGGTTGTTGCCAAGATGAATACGGCGTGCTTGGGCGGCTCCTCCAAAGTCTTTAGAAAGGCATTGAAGGCCTGCTGCGAAAGCATATGTACCTCATCGATGATAAAGAGCGAATATTTACCTATCTGCGGCATAATGCGCACCTGCTCAATCAGCGAGCGGATGTCATCAACCGAGTTGTTCGATGCGGCATCCAACTCGTGGATGTTCAGCGAGCGTCCTTCGTTGAAAGCACGACACGACTCACACTCGTTACACGCCTCCGCTCCGTTGGGGTTGAGGCAGTTTATCGCTTTGGCAAAAATACGGGCACACGTTGTTTTACCTACTCCGCGAGGACCGCAGAATAGATATGCGTGCGCCAACTGACCACGCTCGATGGCATTTTTCAATGTCGAGGTGATGCTCTGCTGTCCTACAACCGACGCAAACGTCGCAGGACGATATTTTCGTGCCGAAACGATAAATTCACTCATAACAGCGCAAAGATAGTAATTTTTCTGAAATGCGTATCTGTTTTCTGTTTGGTTTTTCTTGTTTGGCTTGTTATGGCTCTATGATGGTAACTTCAATGCCACGTTGCTGCAATGCCGCAAGGGTGTGTGGTGGGATGCCATTGTCGGTTATTATCTGGTCAATGTCATCTATGCCACATATACGGCTAAACCCGCGTCTGCCGAACTTCGAGGAGTCGCACAGCACGATGGTCTTTTGAGTTGAGCGTATCATCTGACGGTTGAGGTTGGCCTCCAGAAGATTGGTTGTCGAGAGCCCATATTCCAGGTCAAGACCATCTACGCCGAGGAAGAGTTTACTGCTGGTGAAGTTCTCCATCATACGCTCGGCATCGCAGCCTACGGCTGATAGTGCGCTACCTCGTACGATACCGCCCAGCAAAATCACCTCTATGTTTTGATTCTTTGCCAATACCGAGGCTACATTCAGCGCAGGTGTTATGACGGTCAGTCGGCCTTGCACCTGGTCGGGCAAAATCTCGCGTGCAAAAAACTGAACAGTCGTACCCGAAGCGATGATGATAGAGTCGTTGGGCTCTATAAGACGTGCCGCGGCACGACCAATGGCGCTCTTCTCGGTGGGGTAGTGATGCTCCTTCTCGTTTACGTCGCGGTCGTTGATGTAAGGGCTGATTTTGATAGCCTTGCCGTGAGCACGGTAGAGCAGTTTGTTCTCTTCGAGCAGAGTCAAGTCCTTTCGGATGGTCACTTCCGAAACGTTGAGCAGAGTAGATAATTCTGTTACACTTACCGAGCCTTTTGAGTCCAACTCTTTGATTATGAAACTATGTCGTTCGTTTATTGTCATATGGGGGCAATTTGTATTGATTTCGATTCGTAAAGGTAGTAAAAATCGTACAATTCGCCTAAAAAAGCCTAAATTATTAGAGAAAAGAGTCAATATTTCAGTTTTTTAGGCTAAAATTTGTGTATGTTTCAAAATAATACTACTTTTGTTTCGAAATGAAACGCTTTGCATTGTTTTTTGTGATTTTGTGAGGGGATAGTAATCTGTGAAAGTTCCCAAAATCAAGCAATGATGACCTTCGAAGCGATGTTTGTCGCTCGACGAATTGCCCTTTTGACTCGAAAATAATAAATATATACATAAGATAAATGGATAGAAATCTACTTTTGTCACGTCTCGATGACCAGGAGAAGGTATGGGATGTGGTAGTTATTGGTGGTGGTGCTACAGGTCTGGGTTGTGCTGTCGATGCCGCAGCGCGTGGTTATGAAGTGGCGTTGTTCGAGCGTGAGGATTTTGCGAAGTGTACGTCGAGTCGCTCTACGAAACTCGTTCACGGTGGAGTGCGTTATTTGCAGAAATTGGAGGTCGATTTGGTGCGTGAGGCATTGCACGAGCGTGGCTTGATGAAGCAGAATGCCCCCCATTTGGTCAAGGACCAGGCTTTTGTAATATCGAATTATAGCCATTGGGACAACTTCTTGTACTTCTGCGGTCTGTTGTTCTACGATATTCTGTCGTTTGGATTCGGCTATGGCCGTTCTCGTTTCATCTCGGCCAAGAAGGTGTTGGAGTATCTGCCCACGTCGGAGGTTAAGGGCCTGAAGGGTGGTGTAGTTTATCACGATGGTCAGTTTGACGACTCGCGTATGGCGGTCAATCTGGCACAGACTGCTGTTGAGCAGGGTGCTGTGGTTGCCAATTATACAGGCGTAGAGCGTGTGTTGCACGATGAGCAGGGTAAGGTCTGCGGTGTGGTGGCTCGCGATTTGATGAGCGGTAAGGAGTACACTGTTAAGGCCAAGGCGGTAATCAATGCTGCGGGTATATTTGTCGATGAGGTTATGCAGATGGATAAGCCCGATATGCCCAAGATGGTGGTGCCGAGTCAGGGCGTTCACCTCGTTCTTGATATGAAGTTCTTGCAGAGCGACTATGCGATAATGGTCCCCAAGACTTCGGATGGCCGAGTGCTGTTTGCTGTGCCCTGGCACGATAAGGTGGTTGTAGGTACGACAGATATTCAGCGTCCCGTAGCCGAGAGCGAACCTAAGCCGTTGGATGAGGAGATTGATTTCATCCTCTCGACAGCGGGTCTCTATATGAACCCTGCGCCCACGCGTAAAGATATAGTATCGGTATTTGCTGGTCAGCGTCCTTTGGCTGCACCCAAGAAGGAGGGTAAGAGTTCCAAGGAGGTGTCGCGTAGCCACAAGATTATCGTTTCGGACCACGACCTTATTACAATTACAGGCGGCAAGTGGACATCTTACCGACGTATGGCCGAGGATACTGTGGATAAGGCTATCGAGATGGGTAAGGTTGAAAAGCGCAAGTGTGCAACTCGCAAGTTGAAGGTACACGGCTGGCGTCCTAATCCCAATTTGGCAGACCATATGTATGTATATGGTAGCGACGAGGCGGCTATTCGAAAGATGATTAACGAAAATCCTGCATTGGGTGAGCGCCTAAGCGAAAAGTATGGCTATACTGTTGCCGAGGTGTTGTGGGCCGTACGCGAGGAGATGGCACAGACGGTAGAGGATGTATTGGCTCGCCGTGTGCGTCTACTCTTTGTCGATGCCCACGAGGCGCAAAAGGCAGCCCGCCGAGTGGCTGAAGTGATGGCCGAGGAGATGGGCAAAGATAATGCTTGGATTGATTCGCAGGTCGAGGCTTTTGTTAAGGTTTCGAACAATTATATTGTTTGTTAAGGTCGATTTGCCGAATTTTTATTAAATTCGCCATCGTAAACAGATAAATAAAAGATGTCTATGCTCGAATTTTTTAATCCCCCTGCCGCGCGTGAGCGTTTGGCTGCCGATAAGATAGATGCGGAGTATCGCCGTATGCGACTCAAGGTTTTCTTGGGTGCGTTCTTTGGCTATGCGGCCTATTATCTGGTGCGTAAGAATCTGTCGCTTGCGGCTCCGGGTATGATTGCCGAGGGCTTGCTCGATAAGGAGACGGCAGGTTTTGCCATGGCGGGTATCCCGATTGCTTACGCCTTCAGTAAGTTTATTATGGGTAGTCTGTCGGACCACTCCGATGCCCGTAAGTTCTTGGTCGTGGGATTGATTATTGCATCGCTTGTGATGATGAGTGTGGGCTTGGTGCCTTACTCGGCAACGATTGCCGTCAATGGTATCATCCTTTTTGCCTTTATGTTGGTCGTAGGTTGGCTCTCGGGTATGGGATGGCCACCGTGTGGCCGTATTATGGCACATTGGTTTTCGCAGAACGAGCGTAGTTTCAAGATGTCGGTTTGGAATTGTTCGCACAATGTAGGTGGCGGCTCGCTCGGTTTGCTTGTCTCTGCGGGTATAGCCGTATTTGCAACGATGGGCATTGCGGAGAGTTGGCGTGCGGCGTTTATCTTCCCATCGGTTGTCGCTATCTGTTTTGCGGCTTTCTGCTGGTGGACTTTGCGTGATACTCCCGAGTCGTGTGGTCTGCCTCCGATTGAGGAGCATCGTAACGACTATACAAGCCGTCAGGCTGCCGCAGGCGAGGAGTCAAAGATTCCGTTCCGTCGTTTGTTTGTCGATTACGTCTTCAAGAATGGCTTGCTGTGGATGATTGCCATAGCCAATGTGTTCGTATATTTTATCCGTTACGGAGTTAGCGACTGGTCGCCTACATATCTGCAGGAGATGCAGATTATGTCGCCCGACGAGAGTCGTTTCGCATTCTCACTGTTTGAGTATGCGGGTATTCCCGGTACTATCATCTGTGGTTGGCTTTCGTCTAAATTCTTTAGTGGCCGTTGCGCCCCCGTCAATGTTATATATATGATTATGGTATTGGTCGGCATCTTGGGTTATTGGCAGGCCGAGGCCGTTGCCGCATTGTTTGGTGGTGGCGAAGGAGTGCTGGCTATGGTAGTCTATTGCTCGTTGGCACTTACGGGTTTTGCCGTATATGGCCCTATCGCACTTATAGGTATTCAGGCTTTGAGTTTCGTTCCGAAGAATGCCGCAGGTACTGCCGCTGGCTTTGTTGGCTTGTTTGGTTATCTGCTGGGCGATGCGGTATTGTCGAAGATTGTCGTAGGCCAGATTGCAGGTCATAGTTCGCTCGGTTGGGGTGTGACGTTCTGGTTGTTTATTGCGGGATGTGTCGTGGCAACGCTGATTTGTGCCGTAACGTGGAAGAAAGAGTATGTGCTGATGCAGCAACGCGCAGCGCAACATTAAACAGTGTCGGTAGCCTTTGGGCGAGGTGTGGTTTCCTTGTTTGAAGGTGTTTGACCGATATTGTTGTTCGGTTTTTTTGTGGTTCCCTTCGCCTTTGCGGGCGGAGGGATTTTTTTGTGAATGTAGCGAATGAGTTGTTCTGTTGTAGTGTGTCAAAATGTCGGAAAGTGGCATTGTTGTTCTGCCATTGTCTGCCATACGATGTTAATAATGTCCGATTTGGGTTTGTGGCAAAGGATTTGCGATTAATTGAGTAAAATGCAAAATCAAAAAACGAGATATTATGAATATTAATTCTTTGACAATTAAGGCGCAGGAGGCTCTGCAAGGGGCGGTGTCGCTTGCGCGAGAGAGAGGGCAGCAGGCCGTGGAGCCAATGCACTTGTTGAGCGTATTGATTAAGGATGATGACTCTTTGGCTACGTTCCTATTGGGTAAGGTTGGCGTTAATGTACGCACATTGAAGGATGAGGTTGCAAAGGCTTTGGACTCTATTCCGCGCGTTTCGGGTGGCAATGGCGAGCAGTTCTTCTCGGGTGATACATCAAAAGTGATTCAGCGAGGTGTGGATTTTACCCGCACGTTTAACGATAAATATGCCTCTGTTGAGCATCTGTTGTTAGGCCTTGTGGCCGAGCGTGGTGCGGTGGCTGATATGCTCAAACGTAATGGAGCCAACGAGAAGGATTTGGTGGCTGCCGTGCGTGAGTTCCGCAAGGGGGCGACTGTCGATTCGCAGACCTCATCGCAGGAGTTTAACGCTTTGGGCAAGTATGCGATTAATCTTAACGAGATGGCCCGCAGTGGTAAGTTGGACCCCGTCATTGGCCGTGATGAGGAGATTCGCCGAGTGTTGCAGATTCTTTCTCGCCGTACGAAGAACAATCCTATACTTGTCGGAGAGGCGGGTGTCGGTAAAACGGCTATTGCCGAGGGTATTGCTCATCGTATTGTCGATGGCGACGTGCCCGAGAACTTGAAATCGAAATCAATCTTCTCGCTCGATATGGGCGCGTTGGTTGCAGGAGCAAAGTATCAGGGAGAGTTTGAGGAGCGATTGAAAGGCGTTGTGCAGGAGGTTATAGCCAGCGATGGCGAGATATTGCTTTTCATTGATGAGATTCACACTTTGGTCGGTGCGGGTAAGTCGAGCGGAGCGATGGATGCCGCTAATATCTTGAAGCCTGCTTTGGCGCGTGGCGAGTTGCGCACCATAGGCGCTACGACGCTCGATGAGTTCCAGAAGTATTTCGAGCAGGACAAGGCTCTGGAGCGCCGTTTCCAAAAGGTTATGGTTGATGAGCCTACCACGGAGGATGCAATATCTATTCTTCGTGGCTTGAAGGAGCGATATGAGAATCATCATAAAGTACGCATCAAGGACGAGGCGATTGTTGCTGCGGTAGAATTATCTCACCGTTATATTACATCTCGTTTCTTGCCCGATAAGGCTATCGACTTGATTGATGAGGCTGCGGCGCATCTGCGTTTGGAGATGAATTCTGTTCCCGAAGAGATTGATAACCTTGACCGCCGTATTCGTCAACTCGAAATCGAGCGCGAGGCCATTCGCCGCGAGAACGATGAGCAGCGAGTGGAGTCTTTGACGCGCGACATCGAGGAGTTGAAGTCGTCGGAGGCTGCTTTGCGAGCAAAATGGCAGGGTGAACGCGACCTCTTGCAGAAGATTCAGCAGAATAAGGATGCTATAGAGCATCTCAAGGTTGAGGCACAGCAGGCCGAGCGCGCGGGCGATTACGGTCGTGTGGCTGAGATTCGCTATGGTAAGATTGTCGAGGCCGAGAAGCAGATTTCGGCTCTTCAAGAGCAGTTACACCTGACTACAACGGGTGGTGATGCAATGATTAAGGAGGAGGTCGATTCGCAAGATATTGCCGAGGTGGTATCACGCTGGACGGGTATCCCCGTAAAACGTATGCTTTCGTCGGAGCGCGAAAAGTTGCTCAAGATGGAGGAGGAACTTCATAAACGTGTAGTGGGTCAGCAGAATGCCATAGAGGCCATATCGGATGCCGTGCGCCGCTCGCGTGCAGGTTTGAGCGATGCCCGCAAGCCGATTGGCTCGTTTATCTTCTTGGGAACGACAGGCGTGGGTAAGACCGAATTGGCAAAGGCTTTGGCGGAGTTCTTGTTTAACGACGATTCTATGTTGACACGAATAGATATGAGCGAATATCAGGAGCGCCATAGCGTCTCGCGTTTGGTGGGCGCACCTCCGGGATATGTAGGTTACGATGAGGGTGGCCAACTCACCGAGGCGGTACGTCGCAAGCCTTACTCTGTAGTGTTGCTGGATGAGATTGAGAAGGCGCATCCCGATGTCTTTAATATCTTGTTGCAAGTGTTGGACGATGGTCGCCTGACCGATAACAAGGGCCGTACGGTCGATTTCCGTAACACGATAATCATTATGACCTCGAATATGGGTTCGCATTTGATTCAGGAACATTTCTCTCTGGCGTTCGATGGTGGGGTAGTACCCGCGGATGTGGTAGAGCGCACGCGTGAAGAGGTAATTGAATTGCTGAAGACGCAACTCAAGCCCGAGTTTCTGAATCGTATAGACGAGATTGTGATGTTCGAGCCGCTGACCTGTAGCGATATCGAGCAGATTGTGGATATTCAGATGGGCATAATATCGCGTATGTTGAAGCAGAACGGCATAGAACTGCACTATACGCCAGCCGCAAAGGCGCTGATTGCAAAGTTGGGTTACGACCCATTGTATGGTGCGCGTCCCGTCAAGCGAGTTATCCAGCGTGAGGTGGTGAATGACCTCTCGAAGCGAATCCTTGCGGGCGAGGTTAACCGCGAACGCCCCATCACCATAGATGCCGACGGCGAGGAACTGACGTTTTCTAATTAATCAAATAGGCCTGCCTTAAACGATTGGGCGGGCCTCACTTTTTGTAGATTCCGAATAAATAGTTACATTTGTTCGGTGAAATAAAACGATTTAGATTATATGAAGAGATTATTTTTATTGATGTCGATGCTCGTTGTGCTGTCAAGTAGTGTTTTTGCGCAGGAGCAGACGGCGCCCGTAGCCGAGAAGGTGACATTCCCGATGGTTGCTGTACCTGACGAGATAACCGACCCGCAAGCGCGTGCAAAATATTTGGGTGAGCATTTCTGGGATAATGTCGATTTCGCTACGGCGAGTGAAGCCCTTGTCGAGCAGGGCTTGATTGATATGGCCTCAATCTTCCCGTTGCTTGGTGGCGAGACTTTGATAACCTCAATGACGGCGCTGGTAAAGAAGGCCGAGACTTCAAAGGCGGGTTTGCTTATGATGTTGTCGTTGGCTGATAAATATCTCTATGGTACTGCCTCTCCGCTGTATAACGAGGCGGCGTATAGAGGTTTGTTGCAGTCGGCATTAATCTCAAAGGCGTTGAATAAGTCCGAGAAGGAGCCTTATCAAAAGCAGTTGGTGATATTGGAGATGAACAACGAGGGTGGCCCTGCTGTAGATTTTGATATGTTGTTGGTCGATGGCAGCAAAGCCAAGTTGTCGGATGTCGAGTCTCCTGTTACCATCCTCTTTTTCTATGCGGCCGATAATTTGGATTGCAAGTTGCAGCGTTTCCGTTTGACACAGGCCCGTTTGGTGAATTATTTGCAACGAGCAGGTGGCATCAAAGTCGTTGCCGTATGTGTTGAGGGTGATAAGACGGCGTGGGAGAAGTTCAGTGGCGATTCACCCAAAGAGTGGGTACACGCATTTGATGCATCGGGTAAGATTAAGTCGGAGAATCTCTATGATTTACGCACATTGCCCCGCCTCTATCTGTTGGATGAGCAGAAGACCGTCTTGTTGAAAAATACCAAAGCCGACGATATCGAGCAGTATCTTGTACAGATAATCCAAGCGTCGGATTCAGTAGCCGCCACAGAGTAGCGGATTGTATATGGAAGAAAAAACGAATTATCCTGCAGGGGTAATTCGTTTTTTTTGTGGATTTGTCTATTGCAACGGCTCGCGCTCATAGGCGTCAATCATCGAGCCTCGCGTGCGGTTTATGATTCTTACGCCTTGCTCTGCGGCATAATCGCGCATCACCTCGTGTCCGCGGAATAGTTCAGCCATCTCTGCCAAGAAAGTATGCATCGTGTATGGCTGTGGTGGCGTGGTGGCATTGACGTATATGGGTTTGGGGGCCGCTGGTTCTTTGTCGTAGTAGTATGTTTGGCAACGGCATAGTTGGTTGCGCTCATTGACCATCAAGCCCTCAAGCATAGTGTGGTCCACTCCGAACAGTTCTATTGTTTTGTAGCCGAGCAGGATGCCTATGAACTCTCCATTCTGTACCACAGTGCCGAAGTTGCCTGCTCCTAAACCTCGGCGATAACACCAGAACTCTATATTGCGGAAACCTCTGTACAAGGTTGAGTGAAACTTCACGATGCGGATGTTGGGATTGTGCCCCACGGCCGCCGCATAGTCAAAGTTGTCGGGATTGTAGTATTGCACATAAAGAGTCATTGGCCACGTCACCTTGTCGCGCAATGCGGCATAAAGGTTGTCTATACGCTCCGAGTGACCCGCTTTGCGGAAAAAAACAGGGTCCGAGACTATGTAGTATTTGGGCTTTACGATTGAAAACTCCTCACCCATAGCAAAGAAATTTACAGCCAACATATCAGCCTGCTCCCAATACTTTGAATCTATCAGTCGCTGTAGGTCTGCCGACAACGAAGGCCCGTTACCAAGTATGGCCATACGTCGTGAGGGGTTCATATCGTTTGCTCCAGCCTCGGCAACATAATTACGGAAATTCTCCTTTGCGGCCATTGTCGCAAAAAATAGCGCAGTCTCAAATGAGTTGCGCAGAGCCGATATGATTTTTTCTGATAGGCGCATTTGACTTCAATTTATCCTATTGCAAAACTAATAAAAAATCGTTATATTTGCAATAATATGCAGAATACAAAGCCATCGTGCGACATATCGGTTGTAATACCTTTATATAATAAGGCGTCAACTATCTACACCACGCTCATATCGGTGTTGGCTCAATCGGTGCGTCCGCGAGAGGTCATTGTCGTTGACGACGGCTCGACGGATGGCAGTGCCGAGATAGTAGAAAAGTTGATTGCCGATAAGCCTCACGTTAAGTTGGTGCGCCAGGCCAATGCGGGGGTGAGTGCCGCGCGTAATAGGGCTATCGAGATGGCGCAAGGCGAGTGGGTTGCCCTGCTTGATGGTGATGATATTTGGAGTCCAGAGTATTTGAAGGCGGTCGGCACGATGATTGAGCGCTGGCCCGAATGTGGAGCCTATGGTACGGGCTTTTACGTCGAGGATAATATGCGAAGTATCGTTGGTGCGACCCCCGAAAAGACGGGCAAAGTCGATTTCTTTACAGAGTCTATGCATCGCTATGTGCTTATTCCCTCGGCTACAACTCTTCGACGTGATTTGGTGCTTCGTTTGGGCGGTTTCCCTGTGGGTATGCGTATGGGCGAGGACCAATATCTGTGGACCAAAATAGCCCGCGAGGCGGAGGTGGCTTTTTGGGCTCAACCAATGATGATATATCAAAAGTCGGCAGCCAATCGCTCGGCCTCAATCTATCGTGCCGAGCAGAGCGAATTTTCGTTGGAGGATTTGTACGACGAGTCGGCATCAGCCATAAGTAACGAATATGTCGCCCGCGTGGCGTTGGGCAAGGCGCTTGTCGAGAGTGCTCGTGGCGGTACGAGTCAGGCACGTCGGGCTTTGGAGTTTTTTGCCTATAATACTATGTCCAAGCGTATCGAGCGTAAGGTGCGTATGCTTAATGCTCTACCCAAATTCTTGCGTCCTGTGACGCTTTGGGCCTACAATTGGTTGGCGTGGCTTATAGCGGGCAAAGGAATGTAGGTGGCCGCTACGTTTTTATTGAACAAGTAGGTTGCATCCTCTGATGTCGGCGCCCGACAGACGGCCCTCGATACTGAATGAGCTATCGCTCGATACCGAGCCCACATCCTGCGTTGCGATAAATGCGCACGACGAGAGGTTTGCCAAATCAACTATATTTATCGCTCCTCGATTACCTCTCGGTAATATTCGCAGAGGATTGTTTACATCACGAACAAATACTTTCATCCACTCGGGCGCGCAGAAAATGCCCTCTCCTGCCGAGTAGGCTTGCGAGGTGAGTTCGGCCATACCATATTCGGAGTGTATCTTCTCGACGCCAAAGGCATCGGTAAGGATGCGGTGAAACTCCGCTTTGGGTAACTCCTCGCGGTAGCCCTTCATTCCGCCGGTCTCCATAACTATTGTATTGGATAATTTAGGGGCGTACTGTTCTGCCAAATCCCATAGCGCGTAACTCACTCCGAGCAAGATTTTGGGTTTGCTGTCGGCGGCAATGTCGGCAAGAAGTTTCTCATAATCATCGAGATAGAATCCTCCGCTGCCGCAACGTGCTATCAGTCGGTCTGTCATATAGACCAATGATGAGCCTTCGCGAGCGAGATAGTTGGGCAACAGACCATATATGCTCCACTGCTCCGTCGCACCGTAGAATGATTCAAAGGCGGCTGTAAAGACTCTCTCGTAATGGGCAAGGCTCTGCATTGCGTGACGCGAGGGCGTTGTTCCGCCTGTGTTGCTCGATGTGAATACTTTCTCGGGCTCTCCCTCACCGCAATAGATGTCAAAAGTCTTGAAAAATTCTATCGGCAAGAATGGAATCTGCTCAATGCTCTTAACCTCGCAGGGAGAAATGCCGAGCAATTCGATGTACTGCTTGTAGGGTGCGCACTTCTCGGCCTGGAAGCGAAACACCTCCAATGCCACCTGCTCAAACTCCTGTTCGGTTTTGATAGAAAATATTTTATCGGCTAAATTCATCACAACAAAGGTACGAAATAAACGATAATCTTTTATTTATTTTACCCAAAATCCGACACGGGAAATCGAATATTCGACCTCCGTGTCGGATTTTTCATTATGGGGTTTGTCTTATCGCAGACCCTTACTTCTTGCTACCCTTGGGTGCAAGAATCATATTCATCTTCTTGCCGTCGAGTTTAGGCATAGCCTCAACCTTTGCAATCTCCTCCAAGTCGGTGGCAAAGCGCAACAACAGAATCTCTCCCTGCTCCTTAAATACGATTGAGCGACCACGGAAGAATACCGATGCCTTAACCTTTGCACCCTCCTTGATAAAGTTCTCGGCGTGCTTGAGTTTGAAGTTGTAGTCGTGGTCGTCGGTCTGCGGACCAAAACGAATCTCCTTGATTACAATCTTCACCTGCTTGGCCTTAATCTCCTTGGCCTTGCGCTTCTGTTGGTAGAGGAATTTCTGGTAGTCGGCGATACGACATACGGGAGGGTCAGCCTTGGGCGAAATCTCAATCAAGTCTAACTCCATCTCGTCGGCCATAGCCAACGCCTCACGAAGTGATACTACCGTATTAGGCTCGACATTCTCGCCTACAAGACGCACTGTCGGGGCGGTAATCTCCTCGTTGATACGATTGGGGTTCTCCTTCTCTACTCGTTTGCCTCGCATCCCCTGCTGAGGCTTGTTTCCGCCGTTCTGCACGGGACGCGGCGGAAAAGGTTTTTGTGTAATTGCCAAATTAGTAAATATTTGTTTTACCTAAAGTTTATTTAGCGGAGTGGCGCGCGACCTTACTCCATTTTGTTTGCTTCGATTTCGGCATCAACCAACGAATTGATGTATGTTGCGAACTCCTCGATGGTCATAGCGCCCTTGTCGCCCTCGCCCTGTACGCGAACTGATACCTTGCCCTCTTGAGCCTCCTTCTCGCCTACGATAAGCAGGAACGGAATACGCTTCAACTCGTTGTCACGAATCTTACGGCCAATCTTCTCGTTGCGCTCGTCAACCTGTACACGAACATCGGCCTTACCCAAACGCTTTGCTACGTCGTTAGCGTAGTCGTTGAACTTCTCCGAGATGGGCAGGATAACAGCCTGGTCGGGTGTAAGCCACAAGGGGAACTTGCCGGCTGTGTGCTCCAACAATACGGCTACGAAACGCTCCATAGAACCAAACGGCGCACGGTGAATCATAATCGGGCGGTGCAACTTATCGTCGTTGCCCTTGTATGTAAGGTCGAAACGCTCGGGCAAGTTGTAGTCCACCTGAATAGTACCCAACTGCCAGCTGCGGCCCAAAGCATCCTTAACCATAAAGTCCAACTTGGGACCATAGAATGCAGCCTCGCCCAACTCGACAGTAGTGTTGAGGCCCTTCTCCTTACAAGCCGTGATGATAGCCGACTCTGCCTTCTCCCAATTCTCGTCCGAGCCGATATACTTCTCGGTGTTGTTGGGGTCGCGCAACGAAATCTGTGCTGTGTAGTTCTCGAACTTCAGCGTGCGGAAGATGTAGAGCACGATGTCGATAACCTTCTCGAACTCCTCCAACAACTGGTCGGGGCGTACGAAGAGGTGAGCGTCGTCCTGTGTGAAACTACGCACGCGAGTAAGACCGTGCAACTCTCCCGTCTGCTCGTAACGATATACCGTACCGAACTCTGCCAAACGAACAGGCAAATCCTTGTATGAGCGGGGCTTCGAACGGAAAATCTCGCAGTGGTGGGGGCAGTTCATAGGCTTGAGCAAGTACTCCTCACCCTCGAACGGAGTGTGGATAGGCTGGAATGAATCCTTACCATACTTTGCGTAGTGGCCCGATGTAACATACAAATCCTTGTTACCGATGTGGGGAGTGATAACCTGCTGATAGCCGTAATCCTTCTGAATCTGGCGCAAGAAACGCTCCAAGCGGTCACGCAACTCGGCACCCTTGGGCAACCACATTGGCAAGCCCTGACCTACACGCTGTGAGAACATAAAGAGTTCCAAATCCTTGCCCAACTTACGGTGGTCACGCTTCTTGGCCTCCTCAATCATTGCCAAATACTCATCGAGCATTGACTTCTTGGGGAACGAGATACCATAGATACGGGTAAGCATCTTGTTCTTCTCGTTACCACGCCAGTAAGCACCAGCTACAGATGTAAGTTTCACGGCCTTGATAACACCCGTGTTGGGGATATGCGGACCGCGGCAAAGGTCGGTAAACGAGCCGTTAGTATAGAATGAGATGGTGCCATCCTCAAGGTCCTGAATCAACTCAACCTTGTATTGGTCACCCTTCTCGGTGAATGTCTTGAGTGCATCGGCTTTCGATACTTCAGAACGCACCAACTCCTCTTTCTGGCGAGCCAACTCCTGCATCTTCTTCTCGATGGCCTCCAAGTCGCCCTCGGTGATGGGGGTAGGAGAATCCACGTCGTAGTAGAATCCGTTGTCAATAGCCGGACCGATACCGTACTTAATGCCCGGGTAGAGTGCCTGCAAAGCCTCAGCCAGCAGGTGTGATGATGTGTGCCAGAAGGCGTGCTTGCCCTCGGCGTCGTCCCACTTGTAGAACTTGATTGTTGCGTCCTCGTTGATGGCACGTGTCATATCGACAGTAGCGCCGTTTACCGAAGCGGCCAGACAGTCGGCAGCGAGACGAGGGCTGATGCTCTCGGCTACTTGGTAAGCAGTTGTTCCTTTGGCAAACTCCTTAACGTTGCCATCAGGAAAAGTGATTTTAATCATAATTGTTATTTAAGTTTTA
>JAZOVT010000055.1:0-38841 GCA_045658845.1 Alistipes sp. | reverse complement strand
TATGAAATAATAAAGAGGAGGAGAGCAATATGGAAGTTATTCTTATCAAAGACGTAGAGAACTTGGGTTATGCTAACGACATCGTTAACGTAAAGCCTGGTTACGCAAACAATTACTTGATTCCTCAGGGTTTTGCAAAGGCTGCTACTGCATCTGCAAAGAAGGTTTTGGCTGAGAACTTGCGCCAGCGCGCTCACAAGGATGCCAAGATTTTGGCTGATGCACAGGCTTTGGCAGAGAAGATTGCTAACTTGCCTTTGGTTATTACAGTTAAGGCTGAGGAGGGTAAGATTTTCGGTGCTGTTACATCTGCTGACGTAGCTGAGGCTTTGGCTGCTAAGGAGGTTGTAGTTGACCGCAAGGCTATCACTGTTGAGTCTATCAAGACTGTAGGTGAGTACACTGCCGAGGTTAAGTTGCACCGCGAGGTTAAGGCTACTGTATCATTGTCAGTAGTTGCTGAGTAAATATTACCTGCAAAATATGTTTAAGCAGATTTCTCGAAAGAGAAATCTTCTTTTTTTGTTGAAAACACATATCTTTGTAGTATGATAAAAAGCAATATGCTATGAGAAGGATTATAACTCCAATTTTGATTGGGCTGTGCGTGGCAATGGCAATGCCGCTGGAGGTGCAGGCTGGTCGCAATGGAAAGGCTGATAGGAGGGAGCGGGCTCGTCGTGAGGTTGTGGCAAACTGTCGAGGCTACTACAAGGATGTGTTTATGAACGGAGGTGTCAACCTCTCGTCACGCCGTTGGTTGCCTGTGACTCGTTATTTGGGCCTTTCGCTCGAATATTTTGCTACGGCGCCGACTGCAAAGATGACCCAAAAGGATACGTTGTTGCAGGAGCGAATATTTAGCGGTTATAGTGGCGATACAAATGGTCCATTGCTCTATCCCGATGGAGAGCCACGTTTTAGAATGGTCTATTTTAACGGTGGCGGTGCCGCGCGTCACGGTGCTTCTCTGAAGGTTGAGGGCCGTACCACGATGCGAAATTATATTGCCAATGGTGGCTCCTATGTGGGCTCGTGTGCCGGAGCATTTATATCGTCAAAAGGCGCTATTCGTAGTGCGGATTTGTCGATTGCTCACGTCGATAGTTACCTCAATATTTGGCCCGGCACGACACGAAGCACGGGTTTGAGCGACAGCCGTACTGCTATGACTATCGAGAAACGCTCGCCGTTGTTGCGATACTTTGATTTTGGTGGCGATATGGTGGTCGATAGCATCTATCACAATAACGGCTGCTATGTCTATAACGAGAAGAATGGCATCGTGCCCGCTGGCACAGTAGCCCTCTCGCGTTATATATTCGAGGATACCGATAAGGTGCATATCAACGGCAGAGTCGGCACTTGGGGCTATAAGCATAACGAGCATAGTGGTCGTGTCGTTGTGACGGGCTCTCACCCAGAGGGAATTACCAAAGGCGAGCGCTTGGAGTATATGTCGGCTATGGTGCTTTATGCGTTGGAAGGCAATGGTGATGCGCAGGTAAAGGGAGAACTCGAGAATGGCGAGGTGCGCGAGATGAATAAGCGTACCGAAGATAACGACCCTGCATATACGCGTATCGGCGACAGACAATATCACCATTTTGTCGTAAATATCCCCAAAGGATGCAAGCGGGCCGTAATAACGCTCGACGGGTATAAGGGTGAAGATAAGTTCGACCTTACGTTGTGTGCCAAGCGGGGCGAGATGGCCTATCACGACAATACATCGCATCAGGTCGTATCGCTCGGCTGCAAGAAGTCGCTTGCGATAGATAACCCCAAGGCGGGCGAGTGGTATGTGTCGGTATTTTGCGAGACTACGGTGACGGCCGAGGATGGAGAGTATGGAACGGAGTATAGCGGTCGCACCGATGTACTGAACGGTGTGCCATATAGGATTAAAGTTGAATGTGAGTAATCTCCTGAATAATCTAAATGAGGGATATTGCCGCAGGTGTTACGTATATTCGTAATGACAAAAACAAGCGAGAGGACCAAATTTGGCCCTCTCGTTTGCGTTTTGACTATTCGATAGAGAGTTAAATGCCTCCATCCAATAACCATACCTTATGTTTGTTGTCATTGCGCAGGGCAAGAGTTAAATTCTCTTTCGTGCCATCGGCAAGCACTACCTTACATTTGACAAAACGACCTGCATACAATCCCGATTTGAACGATTTCCCGATAGATTGCACCTGCAATCCTTTGTATTTGCTCTCTAATTGCGTCATTAAGTCGCCTTTGTAGTAGTACATCGCAGTGTCGAGAATATCGCTGTCCCAACTACCCATAGCCTCCAAGATAATCTTTGCGGCCTCGTCGGCTGTAATGCCTGCAAGAGGTGATGACTGCCCTTGTTCGAAATATACGTTGTTAAAAGTGATATTGCTAAATTGCTCTTTGTCGAACAAGTCATCTACACTCAAAGGCTGGTTGTAGTCAATGCTCTCACTTTCAACGATAGTTATGGGCTGTTTGTCATTCGGAATGATAATGCGCATCTTCCATAGCAATCCTGTCTGCTTTGAGAACGAGTATTCGCGGATGGTGTTAGCCTCGGCAAGCGATGTGTTGAGCATATAATCGCTCTTCGAGTAGTCGCCCTGAGCCGTTGTTGATACTCTTACGATAACCAACTCTCCCAAGTCTAAAACTTCATAATTTGTGCCTTTGTTTCTTGTGGCGGTACGACGCTCGGCTTCGAGCAAGATGCGCGGGTCGAGCATTGCCTCTAATTCGTCGGTAGAGTATCCATTGTGGTTGAATTTCCATCCCGTGCGCCCATCTTTGCCACCAATCCACTGATATACATAATCACCTGCGGTGTCTGCTCCTTTGTATAATATTTTACGGCCATCCTTTTTCTCTATGCTCCACAACATTGGCTCGCCGTATATTACTTTGACGGTTGCAGGGATAAAATCGAGCGTGGGGTTGATGTAATCTATAGGCTCGTCGGGTGCGGTGCGCACGCTTAACTTCATTATCAATGTCTTTGCCTCTTGTGCCGCAATTATCGCAGTTGAGAAATATTTGCGTGCAGCATAGGCGGGTGTATTGAGCATAAAAGTGATTGCAATCGCTACTACGGCAGCCATAGATGTGGCAGCGCCAATCCAATAAGTAAGGCGGCTCTTGCGAGGCTTGGTAGTCGCTTGTTGTGCGGCGGCATTGAGTATTCTCTCGCGTAAATCAGCCGAAGGCTTAACCTCTACTTTTGGCGTGAGCATATCGATAATCTGCTCTTCGTGATTGTGATATTCTTGTGTTTTCATAGTCGGTTACGTTAATTGATAAATTGTTGTCTTAATTTCTCTATGCCGCTTGCGAATCGGCTTTTGATTGTTGTTACGGGCTCTTCGAGCATATCGGCTATCTCTGTAAATTTCAATCCTGCGTGTATATGCAGTCGAATCACCTCGGTTTGAGCCTCTGACAAATGCGATAATAGTCTTTCGATGCGTCGAAACTCCTCTTCGGCCTCCATCTCTTCGCTGTGGGATGGTATTGTGGCAGGCGTTCTCTCCTCCAGCGGTTTTAAGCGCGACTTGTGTCGAAGCGAATCTACGCAACCATTCGCCACAATGCGGAATAGATAAGCCTTTGGGTTTGCAATGGCAGAGGTCGTTGATGCTATCTTCAAAAATGCATCTTGTACAACATCCTCGGCATCGCTCCTATTCCCAAGCCTAAAGTATGCATAGCGGAAGAGTTGCTCCTGCCACTCATCTATCCATTGGGATAGTTGTTTGATATTAGTTCCTGAATTTAGTTTCATATTAAAAATGTTTATAATTCAAACGCACGTTTGACTATATGACGTAAAATTAACAAAAAAGACGAATTAGGAGGTGAATTTTTATTACCTTTGTAAAAATATTCATTCTATGAGCGAGAGAAAACGTACCGAAATAGCCGAGTTGGGCGAGTTCGGATTAATAGATAGCCTCACAGCGGGTTTTGAGCCAAAATGTAAGACTACATTGCGAGGTGTGGGCGACGATGCTGCCGTGATTAAGGCGGGCCGCGACGATGTGATGGTCGTAACGACTGATTCACTGCTGGAGGGTGTGGATTTCGATTTGACATACTTTCCGTTGAAGCATCTCGGATATAAAGCCGTGGTGGTTGGCGTGAGCGATGTGCTGGCTATGAATGCCCGCCCCGAGCAGGTGATGATTTCGCTCGGTGTATCGTCAAAGATGTCGGTGGAGGCTTTGAAGGACCTCTATGAGGGCATCGAGTTTGCTTGCAATGAGATGGGCATTGATATGGTCGGAGGCGATACATCGGCCTCGATGACGGGCCTTGTGATTAATATCACAGCCATAGGCCGCGCCAAGCGCAAGGAGGTGAGTTATCGTAGCGGTGCACAGTTCAACGACCTTATCTGCATCACGGGTAATCTGGGTGCGGCGTATATGGGCTTGCAGTTGCTGGAGCGCGAGAAGCGTGTTTTGCGCGATGTGGATAATCCCGAGCCGCAGTTCAAGGGTTACGAATATCTGTTGCAGCGCTATCTCAAGCCTCGTGCGCGCAAGGATATTATCGATGTGTTGGCTGAGGAGAAGATTGTGCCGACATCGATGATTGACCTCTCGGATGGTCTGGCGAGTGAGGTGTTGCAGATATGTAAATCGTCGAAGTGTGGAGCGCGAATCTATCTCGACCGTATCCCTATTGCCAAGCAGACTACAGCCCTTGCCGAGGAGATGCATATCGACCCTGTTGTGGCGGCATTGAATGGTGGCGAGGATTATGAGTTGATGTTTACTGTGCCACTTGCTATGCAGGAGCAGGTGATGCGTTTGGGTGTGGTGGATGTTATAGGCCACATTACTCGCGAGACTACGGGTGCCTATCTTGTAATGCCCGATGGTAGCGACATCCGCCTGCGTGCGCAAGGCTTTAAGGAGTAGTGCCGAGCACGATTTAGATGAAGCGTAGAAATTGTAAAACGAAACAAACGAAAATATGATGCGTAAATTGTTGGTTTTGTGTAGTGCTGTGGCGATTCTTATCGCTATGGGCTTTGCTGCTTACGGCTATTGGCAATATCTGAATACTCCGTTTTTTAAGACGCGCGGTTTGGTGCTTTGGTGGTATGATGTGAATCAGCCCGAGCGATTGGATTGGTTGGAACTTGCCAAGAAATCACATATCAATACGTTGAGTATTTTCGCCCACGGCCCCGAGCGCGAGACTCCCGAGTATAAAGCTTTCCTTCAGGCGTGTGCCGATGCGGGTATCAAGACCGAGTATCAGGAGCACGCTACATCGGCCCTGTTGCCTCGTTCACTCTTTGCTGAGCATCCCGAATATTTCCGCCAGAACGAGCAGGGTGAGCGTGTGGCTGATTCTAATTGCTGTCCCTCGTCAGCCGAGGCGTTGGAGATTATAGCCGACAATGCCCGCAAACTTTCGGAGCGCGATGTGCCTACAAATCACCGTTATTACTATTGGTTGGACGATGGCGGCAAGCGTTGCCATTGCGATAAGTGTAAGAATCTTAATGATAGCGACCAGGCCTTGATACTCGAAAATCGCATCATCAAGGTGTTGCGCGAGAAGGACCCCGAGGCTTTGTTGGCACATCTCTGTTACGACAATACGCTGGAGGCCCCTGCTACAATCAAGCCCGAGGAGGGTATATTTTTGGAGTTCGCCCCCTTTTACCGTCGCTGGGATAAGCCGTTGAACGATGGCGAGGCAGTGCGTGATGGCCAGACGTTGACTCACGGACGTTATATGGAGGTGCTGAAGGAGAATTTGGAGGTCTTCCCTGCCGAGACAGCGCAGGTGCTGGAATATTGGTGCGATGTGTCGCTTGTGAGCGGATGGAGCAAGCCTGCAAAGATGTTACCTTGGCATAAGGATGTATTTCTGGAGGATATCGATACCTACGCAAAGTTAGGTATTCGTCACATAACGGCTTATGCAATGTACACCGATGCCGAGTATTATGAGATGTATGGTGATGTAAGTTTTGTGGAGGATTACGGAAACGGCCTGTTCCGATACAGAAAAGAGTAGCAAGTGCTACTCTTTTTTTGTTATTCTCGTTTGTATAGAGTCGATTTTGTACCTTTGTTCGTAATGAGTGTCAAGGTGCGTCTGTCGCCTTCTGTTGCTACAACTGCTATAGTCGTAAAGGCTTGTTCTCGGCGAGGTGCGGGTTGTATCTCCTCATTATCTTCGGTTTTTGCCGTTTTCTTCTCTTTCTCTACGATGGGCGGCAACGATAGGCGGCCGATAAGGCGGATGGTATCCTCCTTTGCCAATAGTTGCCACGATGTGTACTCCAATATCGCTTCAGGTGTGTGCTGACGGATTCTGCCACGCGTGAGTAATTCAATGTCGATAGGCATTTTTTCGCCGTCGGGTGTGCCCCATCGCCCTAAGACCTTCGGATAAGTGTCGTCAGTTGTTATGCTTATCGCCGTGGGTGTCTGCTCGTCTTCTGTGGGGATGTACATCACCTCTGCGACATTACCCTCGATTAGTCCACTGCTCTGGTGTTGAGTATTTTCGTCAATAGTAAAACGGTGGATTACACCACTGCCCATACTATCAATAGCGATGAGTTGCTCCGACTCAATCTCGCTGATGAATCCAGCAATGTATTGTGGCGGTTGCTCGCGGTGACAAGCGCAGGTGAGCGCAAGTGCTATGGCGCAAAAATATATTTTTAATCTCATATCTTCTCCTGGTCGATAAACGTATAATAATACGCTATTTATAATCTATTTGTCTTCGGTGTAAGCGTCGTAACATCCGTAAATTTTAGTAAAAGTACAAAAAAAAGTTAGTTGGGCAATTTTCTGCTACAAATTGTTCGGCATAAAGTCGCTTTTTTCTATAACTTTTTGTAATTTTGGCGGCAGTTAGGTTAAATAAAAACTACTAAACCATTATGCTTAATATTATATTGTTTGGTGCGCCCGGCTGCGGCAAGGGTACGCAGGCTGCGCGAATTAAGGAGAAGTACAACATCAACCACATCTCAACAGGTGAGGTTATTCGTGGTGAGATTGCTCGTGGTACAGAGTTGGGTAAGAGTATGCAGAGTTATATCGAGTCAGGTCAGTTGGCTCCCGATTCAATCGTAATCGGTATGATTCGCAACTATATGGCCGAGCACAAGGATGCTGTGGGTAATATTTTCGATGGCTTCCCCCGTACTACGGCTCAGGCAGAGGAGTTTGACCGCATCTTGGCCGAGGATGGCTTGAGTGTAAATGTTATGGTCTATATGGATGTGCCTGAGCAGGAGTTGGTTAATCGTATCTTGTTGCGTGGTAAGGATTCAGGTCGTGCCGACGACGCTTCGGAGGATGTTATCCGTAATCGTATTGCTGTTTATCGCGAGCAGACAGAGGTTGTTGCCGAGCACTATGCCAAGCAGGATAAGTATATTGCAATTAACGGCGTAGGTACTATGGATGAGGTGTTTGACCGCATCTGCGAGGCTATCGATTCAAAGAAGTAGAATCCCATTACTCCCTTGAGAGAATGATATAGGTTGCGTGCAACCGCAAAATGCTAGAAAAGTGATGCAAAACTGTTGATGTGACAAAATTTGTATCACTTTTTTTATACTAAAAGTTGCAGTTTGCGATTTTTTAATTACCTTTGCACCGCTAAAGTGCCTACGTACTAGTGAGCACGATAGTGGTATGGTCCATTCGTCTATCGGTTAGGACGCAAGATTTTCATTCTTGAAAGAGGAGTTCGACTCTCCTATGGACTACTATGACTTACACCTTTGGGTGTTTGACAGGGTGAATTAAGATTATGATACCTACGTGGTGTCGGTTGAGGCGAGAAGCCTCATAGGTTGGAGTTGCCTTTTAAGGGCGAGGCTCGAAAAAACAGAAAACAAAAAAGTAAAAAATAAAACATTAAGAAGATTATGGCAAATCACAAGTCATCAAAGAAGAGAGTTCGCCAGACCGCTACCAAGCGTGCGCACAACCGTCTTTATCACAAGACTGCTCGTAACGCTGTAAAGGCTTTGCGTAACACAACTGAGAAGAGCGCAGCAGAGGCTTTGCTTCCTAAGGTATCATCAATGCTTGATAAGATTGCAAAGCACGGCATTATTCACAAGAATAAGGCTGCTAACTTGAAGAGTTCATTGGCATTGCACGTTAACGCTCTTTAATCCGATAAGCAGAGTGCGTAAGGTGGCAGACGAGCCACAAGATAAAAGGTTTCGAGATTACTCGAAACCTTTTTTGTTTGGAGTGTATTTTTTTCTTTGGGCCTTAATTGAGTTGAGTAGTGGGATGCTGATACAAAAATAGGGATTGACCACAGTGAAGTCAATCCCTATTTTATTTATGCTTGGAGTGTTACTCGATTACACCGCAGTAACCACCGTTGCGTACCATCTTGATTGTAAGTTTTGTATCCTTATTAATCTTCGATGTGCGCTTCTTGTAATCCATAGCCTGACGGTCGGCATTGATACCATCCTCGAATGAAGTGAGTGTGTGCTCGCCATCCTTCAAGAAGTCGAGGTTAACCTCAAGTGTGCGGCCCTCCTGGTTGGTGATTGCACCTATAAACCACTTGTCGCCCTTGCGGCGTGCTGTAACAACATACTCGCCAACCTTGGCATCCAAAACCTTTGTCTCGTCCCAAATAACGGGTACAGATGCGATGTACTCTGTGCACTCTGCCTCCTGCAAGTAGCGTGAAGGAGTATCAGCCAACATCTGGATACCGCTCTCCAATACAACGTACAAAGCCATCTGGTATGCACGAGTGCCCGAGCCCATAGCGTTTGAGTGAGTCGAGCGGTTGTCTTCGGGCTGTGCCGAGAACATTGAGCCTGGTGTAAAGTCAGCAGGACCTACAGCGTTACGGATGAAAGGAATGAAGATAGTGTTCTCGGGCTTGCAATTACCACCCTGCTCCAAGCCGCGAATACCCTCATATGAGATGATGTTGGGGTAGCGGCGCTCCAAACCTGCGGGCTTGAATGAGCCGTGGAAGTCAACGAACAACTTATGCTTTGCAGCCTCTTTTGCTACACGCTCGTAGAAGTTAACCATCCACTGGTCGCTACGGTCCATAAAGTCAATCTTCACACCTGCAATTCCCCACTCTGCAAACTTCTCGAAGAGTGAGAAGTTCTTCTCTGTTGTGAGCCAAGTAAGCCACAATACGATGTCAACGTTCTTGCTCTTACCATACTTAATCAACTCGGGCAAGTTGATGTCGGGGTTGCTGTTGAACGGGTCACGAGTGTTGCGAGCCCAGCCCTCGTCCATAATGATATACTCGATGCCATACTTCGATGCAAAGTCGATGTAATATTTGTAGGTCTCGAAGTTGATTCCCGCGCGGAAGTCAACGCCCCATACCTGCCAGTGGTTCCACCAATCCCAGGCAACCTTACCTGTACGAACCCAACTTGTGTCGCCAATCTCGTTGGGGTCAGAAAGGTTATAAACCATCTCCTGCTCAAGGATGTCCTTATCCTGCTTTGAGATAACAAACATACGCCAGGGAAGGTCGCGTGAGCCTGAAGTCTTGGCGATGTAGTTAGCCTCCTTCAAGATTTTCTGGCTACGGTCACCGTCATCCTCTACCTCCAAAGGATATTTGGGGAAGAGTGATGTGAAACCATTGTTACCTGTGCTACGGAAGAACATTGCGGGATAATCCTTGAGGTTAGCCTCTGAGATAAGGATTTTCTCACCTGTGGGAGCCTCCAACAATACGGGCAAATAAATCATCTCATCACGGTAGCCGTACTCTTGTGTTGTTGTGTGAGAGTAGGGAACCTCATAAGAGGTCTTGAAACTACCAGTCTTTGAGACGTGAGCCTTGTAGTTCTCGGGGAAGTTAAGACCAACCTCCTCGTTCACTACCTCAATCTCTCCGCCCTTGTCGAGGATGAAACGGTAAGCAAAACCGCAGTCATATACGCGGAACTCTACAGTGTAGTTGTCAGTCATCGCAAGTGACAATACGTTGCAGTGGTTGCGAACCTCGGCATTCTTCATTGGAATCTCGCGCTTTACAGTCTCGTCGATAACCGATGTCTTAGCCTTCTTAACTTTGGGATTGAATCCAATCTCTCCGTCTGAAAGTTGCAACGATAGGTCGCAATCCTTCAACAGGAGGTTGTTGTTAGAGTAAACCGAGTACGAAATCTTGTGGTTCAACTTTACATCAACCGTAATTGTACCATCGGGAGATGTAACCTTGTAAGATTTAGTCGCGGGTGCTGCCACGCTGATGGCGATAGTGCCGATGAGCATAGCAGTCAAAAGTAATAAAAATCGCTTCATTTTAATTAGTATTATATTATTTGTACTGTTTCTATGTCGCAAAAATAGTAATTCTAAAGCAAATAATATCGATTTTTTATTTGAATCTTACGTTATAAAGCGTAATTTTGTAAGAGAAGAAATTTTAATTAATAATATATTTTAAGGTATGAAAAAAGTATTTGTGATTTTGGTAGCAGCCGCTATGGCGGTGACGATGCTATCGTGTACGAACGAGAACGGTGGAGTTAGCGGCGTAAAGCACGTTGTGATGATTGGTCTTGACGGCCTTGCTGGTAATACCGTTGAGGCGGCCGATATGCCTACCGTTAAGCAGATGATGGCCGAGGGCGCGTGGACCTTGCAGGCTCGCAGTATTCTTCCCTCGTCGAGTGCTTGTAATTGGGCTTCGATGTATATGGGTGTAGGTCCCGAGATGCACGGCTATAATACTTGGGGTAGTCGTACGCCCGATTTCCCCTCTATAGAGTTGGGCAAGAACGGTATCTTCCCGACAATACTCACAGTATTGCGCGAGCATAACCCCGAAATGAACATTTGTGCTATGTATGAGTGGGATGTGCAGGGCGACTTGATTGATAATAAAGCGGCAACTTTCCATAAGCATATTCCGATGGGTGAGAGCCGTAGTGCCGACATTACCAATGCCTTCATATCATATCTTAAGGAGCATAAGCCCGAGTTTTCGATGTGTATATATGACTCTCCCGATGCCGAAGGTCACAGACACGGCTGGGGCTCGGAGCCTTATATGAATCGTTTGCCCGAGATTGATGCCTATATCGCCAAGATTGTAGAGGCAACCAAGGAGGCTGGAATGTATGATAATACTATATTTATGATTGTATCCGACCACGGCGGCATAGGTACAGGCCACGGTAGCACCTCAATGTCCGAGATGGAGGCGCCGTTGGTATTCTTTGGCCCAGGTGTGAAGAAGGGTCACCAGATTGAGGCCTCGGTTGTTCGCTACGACACAGCGCCTACTATTGCCTACATCTTCGGTGCAAAGACTCCCGATGTATGGCGTGGAAAGGTTATTAATGAGATATTTGAGTAGGATATCAATATCTATTATATAAAAACTCCCGAATCATTTCGATTCGGGAGTTTTCGTTATAGGGAATGAACTTTTATTACTTGCTCTTCTCCATTGCAGCCTTCAACTCTGCCAAGCCTGCGATGTCACCCAAAGTAGTCTTCTCGATAGAAGCGTTAATCTTCTTTACAGATGACTTTGTTGCATCAGCAGCAGCCTTCTTCTCGGCCTTCTCAGCAGCCATCTCAGCACGCTTTGCCTCCTCGTAGATACGAGAGTGTGACAAAGTGATGCGCTTTGTAGCCTTAGAGAACTCGATTACCTTGAACTCGGCAGTCTCGCCAGCCTTCAAAGTTGTACCGTCCTCCTTAACCAACTGCTTAGCAGGAACGAAGCCAGTGATGTTCTCACCCAAAACTACAACAGCGCCCTTGTCAGTCAACTCGCTGATGGCAGCAGTGTGAACAGTGTCAACAGCAAACTTGCTCTCAATCTCGTTCCAAGGATTCTCCTCCAACTGCTTGTGACCAAGGCTCAAGCGACGGTTCTCCTTGTCAATCTCAAGAACTACAACCTCAATCTCAGCGCCAATCTGAGTGAACTCGCTGGGGTGCTTAACCTTCTTAGTCCAGCTCAAGTCAGAGATGTGGATAAGGCCATCGATACCCTCCTCAATCTCAACGAATACGCCGAAGTTAGTGAAGTTGCGAACCTTAGCAGTGCACTTTGTACCTACGGGGTACTTTGTGTCGATACCCTCCCAGGGGTCGGGAGTAAGCTGCTTGATACCGAGTGACATCTTACGCTCGTCGCGGTCCAATGTAAGGATAACAGCCTCTACGTCGTCACCAACCTTCAAGAACTCCTGAGCTGAACGCAAGTGCTGGCTCCAAGACATCTCTGAAACGTGGATAAGACCCTCTACGCCTGTTGCAATCTCAACGAATGCACCGTAGTCAGCCATAACTACAACCTTACCTGTAACCTTGTCACCAACCTTCAACTCTGAATCCAAAGCCTCCCAGGGGTGTGCAGTAAGCTGCTTCAAGCCCAAAGCGATACGCTTCTTCTGCTCGTCGAAGTCGATGATAACAACGTTCAACTTCTGGTCCAACTCTACAATCTCCTCGGGGTGGTTAACACGGCCCCAACTCAAATCTGTGATGTGGATAAGACCGTCTACGCCGCCCAAGTCGATGAATACACCATAGTTAGTGATATTCTTAACGGTACCCTCAAGAATCTGGCCCTTCTCCAACTTAGACATAATAACCTGCTTCTGAGCCTCCAACTCGGCCTCGATAAGAGCCTTGTGAGATACCACTACGTTGCGGAACTCCTGATTAATCTTAACGACCTTGAACTCCATTGTCTTGTCAACATAGATATCGTAGTCGCGGATAGGCTTAACGTCAATCTGTGAACCGGGCAAGAAGGCCTCGATGCCGAATACATCGACAATCATACCACCCTTTGTACGGCACTTAACGTAACCCTTAATAATCTCGTCGTTGTTAAGAGCCTCGTTAACACGGTCCCAACTCTTCAACTGACGTGCTTTCTTGTGAGAGAGTACCAAAGCACCGCCCTTGTCCTCTACAGACTCAACGTAAACCTCAACCTTGTCACCAACGGTGAGTTCGGGGTTGTAACGGAACTCGGTTGCCTGAATCATACCCTCGCTCTTGTAGCCGATGTTAACTGTAACCTCGCGCTTGTTGATTTCGCTAACAGTACCCTCTACAACCTCGCCAACTGCGATGTTAGACAAAGTCTGGCCATAAGCCTCTGATACCTGCTCCTTTGACTGACCACCATAAAGGCCCAAATCGTTCTCAAACGCATTCCAGTCAAAATTCTCGTTTGCTACATTGTTCAATACTTCCATCTTGGAAAATTTTTGCGATACAATCGCTCGTTAAATTGTTAATAATAAATGTTTTATGCCTGCGCCCGCGTCGTACGCGCGCGAAAGCGACTGCAAAGATACTCTAAAATGCATAAATTTCAATGTTTTAGCATATATTTTTTCAAAAATATTTTTTTGATATTATCTTTGTGGGTGCAGAGGCTCTGCTTGGGAGGCTGTGTAAGTGGTAAGAAAATCGTAAAATATTGAAGATATGAGAAAAATAATCTTTGTAATTGCAATGTGTGCAGGATTGTTTATGGTAGGTTGCGGCGAGCAGTCAGCAACGAAAAAGGGCTTCGATGGCTCTAAAGGCGAGGTGACGTTGATGACTCTCGACCCAGGCCATTTCCACGCTGCGTTGGTGCAGATGTATATGTACGACCAGGTGTCGCCCGAGGTTTATGTCTATGCTCCCGAGGGTGATGATGTGAAGATGCACCTTGACCGTGTGAATATCTATAACGAGCGTGAGCAGAACCCTACGCAGTGGAACGAAAACCTCTATACGGGAGAGGATTTTCTCGAGAAGATGCTTCAGGAGAAGAAGGGTAATGTGGTAGTTTTGGCGGGTAACAACGGCAAGAAGACCACATACGTCAAGGCTGCCGTTGATGCGGGTATTAACGTGTTGTCAGACAAGCCTATGGCTATCGATGCCGAACGCTTTGCAATGTTGGAGCAGACTCTCGACGATGCTGCCGCAAAGGGTGTTATGGTTTACGATATTATGACCGAGCGCGGCGAAATCAACAACGAGTTGCAGCGCGTATTGGTCGCTATCCCCGAACTCTTTGGTCAGATGGAGAAGGGTACCCCCGAGGAGCCGGCCATCACCAAGGAGAGTGTTCACCACTTCTTTAAGTATGTGTCGGGACAGCCGTTGCGCCGCCCCGAATGGTACTTCGATGTGGAGCAGCAGGGTGAGGGTATTGTCGATGTGACTACCCATTTGGTTGATTTGGTGCAGTGTACCGTGATGCCTGAGCAGGAGATTGATTACAAGAAGGATATCGAGTTCACTTCGGCCAAGCGTTGGGCTACGAAGATTCCTTTGGATAAGTATCAGTTGGTGTCGGGTAAGGAGCGTTACCCCGATTTCTTGCAGAAGGATATCGTGAACGATACGCTGAATGTATATTCAAATGGCGAACTTAACTATAAGTTAAACGGCGTAAACTGCAAGGTTAGCGTTGTATGGAACTTTATGGCCGAGGTAGGTACTGAGGGTACGGGCGATACTCATTACTCTGTTGTCAAAGGCTCGAAAGCCGATGTTATGATTCGTCAAGGTGCCGAGCAGGGCTATAAGCCGATGTTGTATGTTGCCTGCAAGGGTGATGATGTTGCGGCATTTGAGAAGACTTTGCGTGAGTCGCTCAAATCTATCGCTGATAAATACCCCGGTTTGGATATCAAACCATCGGGCGATAAGGAGTGGCAGGTGGTTATCCCCGCTTCAATTGCCAAGACTCACGAGCAGCGATTCAGTTCGGTTATGGAGGTATATCTCAATCACTTGATTAGCGGTGAGATACCTGCGTGGGAGCGCTCGCAGATGAAAGCAAAATATTACACTACGACAAAGGCTGTAGAGTTGGCTCGCCTCTCTGCCAAGTAAGGTTAAGGCAGGGCCGTATATAACTAAAAATAGGTTGTTCAACTTCGATGTTGGACAACCTATTTTGTTACTTTATTCCACCCTTTTTTATCAGTGTGCACATTCGCTCTCTTGCTCTGTGAATCTGCGTTTTGACCGTACCCATAGGCAAGCGTAGAGCCTCCGAAATCTCATCGTAGGAGTAATCCTCCATAAAACGCATCGTGAATAGGCGGCGATATTGTTCGGGCAGACATTCGATGTAACTCTCTATCTGTGTGCGCTGTTGCTGGCTGATTAGATTATCTTCTGGAGAAGGTGTGCTGGCGGCGGGTGATGAGAATTTCTCGTCAATAGAAATATCCTCCTGTCGGCGACGCTCGAAATCGACGTGGGTGTTGCGGGCTATTGTGTAAACCCATTGGCCAAATGTGAATTCTGGTGAGTAGCGATGCAGGTTGATATAGACCTTGATGAATGTCTCCTGCAACAAATCCTCTGTGTCGGCAGCCGACGTTGAGCGTTGCAGGAATAGACGACGTATAGCATCCCCGTAGCGATTGAACAGATATTCGAATGCTATCTGGTCGCCACCGAGCGACAACTCCACCAAATGTGTGTCGTCAGAAACAATATAGTCGGCTATCTCCATACGGTGCTATCTTTGCGAATCATTGCCACGCGCACGCACAACATAAGCAAGGGGTTGAATAGGTCGAAAATCCAATAACGCAACATCACACCCTTTTCGCCTACGCGCTTTGCTATAGAGTGTGCTTGCAACATAACAACTATATATCGCAGAATGAGCAGCAAAAGTGCCGCCACTTTGAACTCCAACGGCATAATTATCAGCGCCGAGAGTGTAGTGAGTAGGAATAACACCTGACTACCCAACTCCCACTCTATGGTGTTGCGAATCTCAATCGGATAGAGTTTGTAAGCCTCGCCATAGTGGCGTAACTGCGCAATCCACCAGCGCCATCCGCCCCAAGCGTGTTCGAGCATAGTGGCTTTGGGGATTAAAACGGTGCTAACATTATTGCGCTTTGCAATCTTCTGAATGAAGAGGTCCTCTTCGCCGATGTTCATACTCAAATGCGAGAATCCTTTGGTGCCAAAATATATAGTTTTGGTAAATCCAAAGTTGTGGCGTGAGCCGCGGTAGGTGTTGTGGTTTACCGATTGCGCCATCCAATACATCGACATCTGCATACGCGACATACGCATAAGGTAGTTCTTTAATCCTGCATTGGGCTCTATGCCTGTGTATCCCAAAACAATGTTGCCGCGCATAAAGGCCTTACCCATCATTGCTAACCACTGCTCCGTAGCGGGTTGGGCGCTTGTTGTTGAGATTATAATATGCTCGTTGTGAGCCGATTTTATACCCACATTAAGAGCCATCTTTACCGATATTGGGAAGCGGGGATTGTATTCGATTTTGGTGATTGTAAGATTGGGATATACAAGGCGCATACGCGCAAGTTCTTCGTAGAAATCATTGCTTGCACCAACATAGACCAATACCACCTCAAATGTGGCTCCATATTGCTGGCCTAAAATCAACGGCAATGACTCCTCTAAATATCGGTAATCCTCTGAAAATAACGGAACAACGACCGAGATGGGTGGCTCCGATTCGAGTATCTTTTTGCGACGGGAATTGCGGAAACGGCCGATGCGGCCATAGACGACCAAGTAGTAGTATAATTGCACGGCGAAAAGCACAAGAATCGTCGCTGCCAACGCCGTTCCTTGCCATCCGTAATGAGATATAATATAATCGAAAAATTGCATAAATTGTCGTAATGAAATAATTATGCAAATATACTCTTTTCGTAGCAAACCGCATAGCAAAATTTCAAAAATTTTATTTTTATAGACTCCCTTGCTCTTGTAGGATATGTAAAATCATTAAAAGTTATAGTCGTAGGTGCAGTTTTACGCAATTTGAGAGGGTTTTTTCGTTGAAAAATCGTAACTTTGTCCGATTTATGTGCCTATCGTTTTAATGGTAGGATAAAAATTTATAATTTTTATGAAATTTACGCTTCAACATACCGATTCGCAGTCGAAGGCTCGTGCTGGTTTGATTCAGACCGACCACGGCCCTATTCAAACTCCTATTTTTATGCCCGTAGGTACGGCGGCTGCTATGAAAGGCATATTCCATCGCGATTTGCGCGATGATGCCAAGGCGCAGATAATATTGGCTAATACCTATCATCTCTATCTGCGTCCAGGTATGGATATCATAGAAAAGGCTGGCGGAGTACACCGCTTTTCGACGTGGGACGGCCCGATGCTGACCGATAGCGGCGGTTTTCAGGTTTTCTCGTTGTCGGGTTGCCGTAAACTCAAGGAGGAGGGTTGCCACTTCCGTTCGCATATCGATGGCTCGAAGCACCTCTTTACTCCCGAGAGTGTTATCGATACCGAGCGTACGATTGGTGCCGATATTATGATGGCATTCGATGAGTGCCCTCCGGGTGATGCTCCGAAGGATTATGCCGCCAAGTCGTTGGCTCTTACCGAGCGTTGGTTGGAGCGTTGCTTCAATCGCTTTGAGCAGACACAACCCAAGTATGGCCATTCGCAGTCGTTGTTTCCCATCGTTCAGGGCTGTGCTTATCCCGATTTGCGCGCCAAGGCTGCCGAGAATGTTCAGCAGTATAATGCCGATGGCTATGCTATCGGTGGATTGGCCGTAGGAGAACCGACCGAGGTGATGTATGCTATGATTGAGGTGGTAAATGCTGTTTTGCCGACCGATAAACCTCGCTATTTGATGGGCGTGGGTACGCCGATAAATATTTTGGAGGCTATCGACAGAGGTGTCGATATGTTCGATTGTGTGATGCCTACGCGTAACGGCCGTAATGCCCAAATCTTTACGAGCGAGGGTACAATCAACCTGCGTAATAAGAAGTGGGAGGATGATTTCTCGCCGCTGGACCCCAATGGCGTAAGTTTTGTTGATACGCTCTACACCAAAGCCTATGTTCACCACTTGGTGACGTGCAAGGAGATGTTGGCCGCGCAGATAGCATCGTTGCATAACATTGCCTTCTATCTGTGGCTGGTGGGTGAGGCCCGTCGCCATATTTTGGCAGGCGATTGGTCAACGTGGAAGGCCGAGATGGTGCAGAAGTTGGGCCGTAGGTTGTAAGAGAGTTAAACGAAAAGAGTTTTTTGCAGTGAGGTGTATCGCTGAAGAAAGATAGATAAAAGAGTAAAATGAAAAACCGTATAAATTTGTCGTTCCCAGGATTCAAGATTCTTGACCGCTATATTTTGGCCAAGTTCTTGGGTACATACATTTTCGCCATTGCGATGATTACCGTCATCTTGGTGGTGTTCGACTATGCCGAGCGTGTGGACGACTTTACCGAGACCAAAGCCCCATTGTCGGCCATCATATTTGACTATTATATCAACTTTGTTCCCTTCTTTATCAACCAATTCAGTGGATTGTTTACGTTCATTGCGGTAATCTTCTTCACCTCGAAGATGGCCTACCAGACCGAGATTATCGCTATGTTGTCTGGCGGTATGAGTTTCCGCCGTTTGATGTGGCCCTATTTCTTGGGAGCGTTGGCGATTGCGCTTTTGTCGCTTGCTTTGAATTTGTGGGTTATTCCTCAATCGCAGGTTGCACAAGTCGATTTCCAGCAACAATACTTCCGCAAGAATAAAAATATGCAGTATGACCGACATATATATCGTCAGTTGGAGCCAGGGCAGTTTGTCTATGTAAGAGGCTACAGCCGTTCAAATCGTGCTGCATATCTTGTTCTGGAACGTTATGAGGGTACGGTTATCGCAGAGTCGTTGGAGGCTGCGGATGTTACGGTTGAGCCTAACGAGGGCCGTTGGACAGCCGAGCGCTATCTTGTTCGCCGTATGGATGCCGAGGGTAATGAGACCTTCGAGCAACGCCGAGATTTGGATACGGTGCTTAATATTGATGTGCGCGAATTGGGTAAGGTCGATGATATAGTATCGACAATGAAGATTGGAGAGTTGAACGAGTTCCTGCGCCAGCAACGTTCCAAAGGCTCCGATTCAATCAATATAATCGAGGTTGAGCAACATCGCCGCTATGCCTATCCTATGGCGACATTTATCCTGACACTTATCGGAGTGTCGCTCTCGTCGCGCAAGGTGCGTGGAGGTACGGGTTTGCATATCGGTATAGGTATTACACTCTGCTTCTCGTATATTATGTGTAACCGTGTGTTCGAGGAGTTTGCCAAGAGTGGTGGCCTGCCTGTAGGGTTGGCTGTTTGGATACCCAATATAATTTTTGCAATCATAGCAGTATACTTGTATCAAAAAGCACCGAAATAATGCGTAAGTGGGAAGATATAACAACCTCTGTTGCGGCGGGAGAGCGACTCTCTGCCGAGGATGCGCTTACCCTGTGGCGTGAGGCTCCGCTGTGGCGATTGGGTGAGTTGGCCGTTGCCCGTAAACGTGAGATTAGCGGCGATAAGGTTTTTTATAACAAAAACTTCCATCTTGAGCCGACTAATTTGTGCGTCTTTAACTGCAAGTTCTGTTCATTCCGTCGTACACTTGGCAGCCCCGAAGCGTGGGATATGTCGATGGAGGAGGTCGAGCAGATGGTACGTCGCTATGAGGGAAGTGGCGTGACAGAGGTGCATATTGTGGGTGGAGTACATCCTCATCACGATATATATTATTATTGCGATATGATTCGCCGTGTGAAGGCCATCCTGCCTGCGGTTGCGGTTAAGGCCTTTACGGCTATCGAGTTGTCGTATATGATTCGCAATGCAGGCCTTACCACCGAGCAGGGCCTACGTCTGTTGATTGACGCAGGTATGGAGGCTATTCCAGGCGGTGGTGCCGAGATTTTTGATGAGGCTATCCGTCAGCAGATATGCCCCGATAAGGGCTCTACGGCCGAGTGGTTCGATGTACACCGTACGGCTCACGGGTTGGGAATAAAGAGTAATGCTACGATGTTGTATGGCCATATCGAGGAGTTGCATCACCGTGTAGACCATCTGTTGCGTCTGCGTGAGTTGCAGGATGCAACGGGAGGTATCAACGCCTTTATTCCGCTTAAGTATCGCAATTTCGGCAACTCGATGTCGGCCATAGGCGAGGTGTCGGTAGTCGAGGATTTACGTACGTTGGCTATGAGCCGTTTGATATTGGATAATGTTCCGCATATTAAGGCATATTGGGTTATGTATGGCAAGCAGACCACCGAGATGGCTTTGGCTTTTGGTGCTGATGATATTGATGGCACGATTGACGATTCGACCAAGATTTACTCGATGGCAGGTGCCGATGACAAACGCCCCTCGATGAGTGTTGAAGAGATGCACGCAATGGTGGCAAGGGTAGGATTCCGAGCCATTGAGCGCGATACACATTATAACGAAATAGGATAAACAGAAAGACAAACTTATATTATGGAAAATAGACCTCGCAGACCAGGACGAAAGAAGCAGAGCAGTAGCGTGCAAGATATTTTAAGCCGCTTGAAGCAGTCGCCCGTAGCGTATAACGCGGTGTTGATATTAGCGGTTTTAGTGGTGATTATTGTAGTGTCAAGCGTTGCTATGAGTGTCATTACACGTCACGGAACACATCGTGCCGTACCCGATTTTACGGGCTTGAAACTCGCCGATGTGGAGTATCAGGCCAAGAAGGGTGGCTTCAAGATTATCATCAACGATTCGTTGTTCGTACCCGCTTATGAGGGCGGTATTGTGCTGGACCAGTTGCCCAAGAGTGGAGCAGAGGTTAAGGCGGGCCGTAAGGTCTATGTAACTATCAACTCTTTCCGTCAGAAGATGGTTAAGGTGCCTTATGTCGCAGGCCGCTCGTTGCGTCAGGCAAAGAATATGTTGGAGGTTGCAGGTTTGGGTATTACCGAGTTGGTTTACGAGGAGGATATCGCTACGAACTATGTGTTGGCGCAGATTGTCGAGGGTAAGGAGATGACCGATAAGAGTGACGTGGAACTTGAGATGGGTTCGGGTGTAGTACTCAAGGTCGGCGTGGAGCCCGAAAACAATACTACGATTGTCCCCAAGGCCATCGGTCAGGGCTTGCAATCTGCCAAGAGTCGCCTGTGGGAGCAGGGACTCAATGTTGGCAAGATTAATTTCGATGAGGGTATCAACCTGTTGAATCAAAAAGATGCCAGAGTCTATCGTCAGTCAATCAGTCACAATGCTACGGCAACGTTGGGTGCGGTGGTTGATTTGTGGCTTACGTTAGATGCAGAGTCTGTCGATAAGAGCAGTAAGGCATCCGACAAGCAGGCCAAGGAGTTGGAAGAGGAGCGCTTGAAGGCCGAGCAGGAGTTGCGCGATTCGTTGGAGCAGGCCGAAGCGGCTGGACGTAACACATTGCTCGAGGCGCTGCAGGAGAGTAGTCAGAGCAATGAGACTATTACAGAGACCGATGAGGACGAATTTTTCTAATGTCTTATGGTAGCAGAGAGAGATTTTATTTTATCGGAGCAGGGTTTAGAGGAGCCTTCTCTTGAAAATTATATACCTGAAGAGGCTTGTCAGGTGGGCGACAGTGCGTTCTCTGATGATGAAGTCGAGGAGGATGGTGCCGACGAACTATTCGAGCATTTTGCCATTACGGTAGATAAGGGACAGAAGTTGCTGCGCCTGGATAAGTATCTTGTGGACCGTATGGAGCATTGTTCGCGCAATCGCATACAGACGGCAGCCGACAATGGTAATATACTTGTGAACGGAGTAGCAGCAAAGTCGAGTTATAAGGTCAAGCCACTTGACCGCATTACACTTGTGATGCCCTATCCGAAGCGTGAGATTGAGATTATCCCCGAGGATATTCCGTTGGATATTGTATATGAGGATGACGATATAATCATAGTAGATAAGGCGGCAGGTATGGTTGTCCATCCTGGTTGCGGTAATTATAGCGGTACGCTTGTTAATGCTTTGACCCATCATCTGCGCGATTTGCCACTCTTCCAGGAGGGCGATATGCGTGCCGGCTTGGTGCACCGTATCGACAAAGATACCTCGGGTCTGTTGGTTGTTGCCAAGAACGAGAGGGCCCACACACGATTGGCCAAGCAGTTCTTCGACCACACGATTCATCGCCGTTATGTGGCATTGGTGTGGGGTAATCTTGAGGAGGATGAGGGCACTATTACGGGTAATATTGGCCGAAGCCCCAAAGATAGATTGCAGATGTATGTCTTTGCCGACGGTAGCGATGGCAAGCACGCTGTAACTCATTATAAGGTTTTGAAGCGTTTTGGCTATGTTACATTGGTCGAGTGTCGTCTGGAGACGGGCCGTACTCACCAGATTCGTGTACATATGTCGTGGCAGGGGCATCCTTTGTTCAACGACAGCCGTTATGGCGGTGACCGCATCCTGAAAGGCACGACCTTCTCGAAGTATAAGCAATTTATCGAGAATTGCTTCTCGCTCCTGCCACGCCAGGCTTTGCACGCACGTTCGCTCGGTTTCGTTCACCCTACAACGGGCAAGGAGGTATATTTCGAGAGCGAATTACCCGATGACTTGAAGGCCGTAATTGCCAAGTGGGAGGGTTATGTTGCTGCCCGCAAGATTGAGGAAGAAGAGTAACCGAAGAGAGATTCAAAATTGGGGTGGGAATTAGTGTCGAAAGAGGGATTGCTACCCAATAGGAATAACAGATGCTTAAACAGCCTTTGGCCCTGCACCCTACGGAGCGTAGCGACCAAAGTCCCCTGCCTGAGGCGGGGGATTTAGGGGGTGGGTCAGAATTGTAAATGCGGCCAGCGGCCGCAAGGTAGGCAGTCGGAAGCAAGATAACTTAAAAAAGAGTGTAAATAGTATAGGAAGCGAATAATACCTATGTTTTTGCCAACAACGATAAAGGAGGTGCGAGCCTTGGGATGGGATTACATCGATGTAATCCTCTTCACGGCTGATGCCTATATCGACCACCCTTCGTTTGGTGCGGCAGTGGTTGGTCGTTTGTTGGAGGCCGAGGGTTATCGTGTGGCTATTGTTCCCCAACCTAATTGGCGCGACGACTTGCGCGATTTTACGAAGTTGGGTACACCACGTCTCTTCTTCGGTGTGTCGGGTGGCTCGATGGACTCTATGGTCAATCACTATACAGCCAATAAACGTCTGCGTAGCAACGATGCCTATACCGCAGGTGGCAAGGCCGGTTTCCGTCCCGACTATGCTGTGACGGTCTATACCCAAATCCTTAAACGATTATATCCGCACATACCAGTCGTGGTGGGAGGTATCGAGGCCTCGCTCCGCCGACTCACGCACTACGATTATTGGAGCGATGCTCTGAAGCCTTCGGTTTTGGTCGAAAGTGGTGCCGACTTATTAATATATGGTATGGGCGAGAGGGTAGTGCAGCAGGTTGCTCGTGCTATGCACAACGGTTATAACGCCAATCTGTTGCGTAAGATTCGCCAGGTTGCTTTCCTCGCTGATAAGAGTTATGTCGAAAAGTTAAATCCCTCGACTACCCGATTGTTGGCCTCCTATGAGGAGTGTCAGCGTGATAAGCACGCCTTTGGTCGCAACTTTGTTGAGGTTGAGACATTGAGCAATATGATGGAGTCGGATGTTACGTTGGTTGAGGCCGTAGGCGACAGATATGTTGTGGTTACACCACCCAACGCTACGCTCTCGACCGAGGAGTTGGACCACTCGTTTGATTTACCCTATGAGCGCGCGCCACACCCTCGCTATCGTGGCAAGGGTGATATCCCTGCGTGGGAGATGATTAAGCACTCAATCAATATCCATCGAGGCTGTTTCGGCGGATGCTCGTTCTGTACTATCTCGGCGCATCAGGGTAAGTTTATCAATTCGCGTAGCGAGAAATCTATCCTCCGCGAGGTTGAGCGTGTTGTTCAGATGCCCGATTTCAAGGGTTATTTATCGGATATAGGTGCCCCGTCAGCCAATATGTATGGTATGGGCGGGCGCAATAAAGATATATGCCGCAAGTGCCGCCGTCCATCGTGCCTGCATCCCAAGATGTGCCCCAATCTGAATAACGACCACTCGCGCCTGCTTGCTCTATATGAGAAGGTGCGCAGTGTGAAGGGTATCAAGAAGGCCTTTATCGGTAGCGGAATACGTTACGATTTGTTCGACAATTCGGCCTATCTGGAGACTGTCATCAAGCACCATACATCGGGCCGTCTGAAGGTTGCTCCAGAGCATACCGAGAAGCACGTTTTGGATGTTATGCGTAAGCCGTCGTTTGAGATGTTCGAGCAGTTGAATCGTGATTTCCGCAGGATTTGCTCCGATAACGGACTTCCGTATCAACTTATACCTTATTTTATATCATCACATCCCGCGTGCCGTGAGTGCGATATGCAGGCTCTGGCCGAGAAGGTGTTGGGACGTCTGCACTTCGATTTGGAGCAGGTGCAAGACCTTACTCCTACGCCTATGACCTTGTCGTCGGTGATGTTCTATACGGGAGAAAATCCCTATACGGGCGAAGCGGTTTATGTTGCCCGCTCACAGGATGACAAACGCCGCCAAAAAGCCTATTTCTTTAAGGATAAACCCTCGGTCCGCGCCCCGAAAACCGTAGCCCGCAGCCTAAAATCCTCGGCTCGCCCCTCACAGCCACACGCTAAAGCATCCACCCGCCGAGAGTTCTCCGCTAAGTCAAAATTCCGCAGACGATAAAGTATAAAATTCTCCCTCTATAGTTAGAGGGAGTACCCGTTAGGGGGAGGGAGTGTGTCAAATGGTAGTATGCTACATAGGTTACAGACTCCTCCGTCGCTTCTTTCAGTCGCGCCACCTCCTCTAATTTAGAGGAGGAATTATGTGTTGCAATCTATTAATGCAATTCCCCGATATTATTGTTTGTTGAAAATAATAGGCACGCCGTAATATGTTCCTGCATAAAAGCGAGTGGCAGACTCTACACGAAAATCGTAAGATTTTACGAGACGTTCAGACTTGGTGTCGTAAAGATGTAAAGCATCACACGATGGTGTAACATAAAAATAACAAGCATAGGGCGTTGATGAAGCCATATCCCCAAGACTAAAAGTTGTTTTTAACTCACACGTTCCGCAAGCAATAAAATTCTCTATATCCTTTCCTTGAAGATAATCGTAAACGTAGAATGTTTTGGGAGAAGGGTATTGGGTTTGAAAGACAAGTGTATCAGAGGCAAAAACAGTAGCCTGAACAGTTATCTCTCCCATATTGTACTGCGCGTTTATTTTGTTTGAAATCCAAGTCCCGTCAAGGATATTTAATGCTTTCTGTTGAATAGCGGTATAATTCTCATTTGGATTTAGCGTTTCGTCTTCATCTTTAGAACAAGAGGTAATAGCCAATAAAGCAAACGCAAGCAGTAGTAGTTTGTTAAGTTTCATATCTTATAGGTTATTTATGTTGTATTGTAAAAGATTTTACTCTTCTTGTTTTTCGATTTTTTCGACAAGATAATTCTTTTGTTCGATACGAGAATAATAACTCTGAATCTGCGCTTTGAGTTGTTGCTCTATCTGTGTGATATCCACCTCTCCGACCAAGTTGTGTTCGTGGGCAATATCATCTACAGCGTAAATACCTGTTATGCTCTTTTCGTCAAACTGAATCAGATAATCTTGCGTGATTGCCTGGAATAGGTTGTTGTCGTAATTGACCGACATAGGTGTCTGGCCGAACTCCCCAAATACATCACGTCCGAATGCGAAATATGGCTCCGCATTACCCATCAAGCCAAGCAATGTGGGCATAATATCAATCTGCGATACCACCTGACGATGTTCGCCAAAGAGTGCGCTGTCGGGTGCATACATAAAACCGAAGATTTGATAATCGGCGGGTGAGCGGCGGAACTCTTCCGAAAACTTTTCGCTCGAAACGTGGTCGGCGACAAATACAAATACCGTATTGCGGAACCACTCATCATTCTCGTGGCGGGCAAAGAACTTGCGGAAGGCATCATCAACATATTGTACGCATCGGTGATTTGCCGTAAGGCCCTCGCTGAATTTACCCTCATACTTCTCGGGAATCACAAACGGATGGTGCGACGATAGGGTAAACATCGTCGAGAAGAATGGCTGCTTCTGTTCGCTCAAAACCTCACCCATATAGTTCAGGAACTCCTCGTCCCATATTCCCCAATAGCCGTCGAAATCCTCCTTGCCGTGTGCCTTCTCGTAATCTTCGCGGCTATAGAGATTCTCGATGCCTACCGACCTCGCATAAGCGCCAAAGCCCATCGAGCCGTTGTCCGAGCCGCAGAAGAACATCGTTTCATAACCCTTCTCTCCCAATATGCGTGGCAAGGCGCGAGTCTCGGCCATAGCCTGCGGCATCAGTACGAAAGGCGATTTGAACGACGGAATAGAACTCCATACCGCTGGCAATGCCTGAATCGAACGTTTGCCATTGGAATACATATTATAGAAGGTATAACTCTGTCGCATCAATGAATCGAGGAACGGAGTATAGCCCTTTTGCTCCTTGTCGGCGTATAGGTCGGGGCGCAGAAGTGCAGAGTGCTCGGCCGAGAAACTCTCCAAAATAAAAATCACCACGTTACGTCCTGTAAGTTCTGTCGCAGATGTATTTTCGGCGGGGAAATGTTCGGGCGTGTAGAGCGAGCGCAAAGTCTCCTCGTCGAAGTATTTGTCGTAGTGAATCTTGCCACTTGAGCCTATGGTGCGCAGGATGCAGAATGGATTGCTTAGTAGCATCGTTGCACGAGCATTGTCCGCAGTGTATAGCGTTGCGTTTGATAGCGTTATGGGGCGTGTCATTTTTGTAAAACCTCCTCTTATGCCTCCGATGGCCAAGCCGACGGCTACAAGCAACATCACAGCCGACGTTGCATAATATCTCCACCCCGTGAATAATGGCTGTGGTTTGATGCAGCGACCATAACATAGCATCATTAAGGCGATTAGAGCGATACCCGCCAACACCAAATACCAATTTTCACCAGCAAACTTAAAGATTAGTTGTAGCGAGTTATCATTGTCGGCAAAGAAAATCTCATCTGCCGAGAGTCGTTTTTGCGTGTAGCGGAAATAGATGGCATCGGCCACATTCAACCCGACGACAAGCACTCCGTTGGCTATGATGTAATACCAATACATAATGCTCTGCCACCAGCCCCTCTCGCGAATATGAAGAGGAATCAAGGAGAGAAGAATCAGTATGGCATTGGCATATAGCAGCGACACCGTATCGAATTGCCACGCTCCGTGTAGCATACTGCCCATCTCATCTGACGGCAATGGCCCGATAAATGCGCTGTTGTATAGATAAAATACCACTCGCAATGCCATCAATACAACGTATAACAGCACGATGCGCCACACAAGCAATGCGGTATGTGTCTTTAGGATTTTCATCGCTATTCGTGATGATAAGGTTCGTTATTAAGGATTGTAAATGCTCGGTAGAGTTGTTCGGCGAATATCGCGCGTACAATCTGGTGCGAGAATGTCATCTTCGACAAAGAAATCTTCTGGTTGGCTCGTGCATAAACCTCCTCAGAGAAGCCGTAAGGGCCTCCTATAACCAGCGCAAGACGTTTAACGCCACTCAGCATACGTTTCTGCAACCATTGTGCATACTCCATCGATGTGTATTGCTGGCCTCGCTCATCCATCAGCACCAAGTAATCGCCATCGCCGATTAATTTCATTATTGCCTCACCCTCCAACTGCTTCTGTCGTGAGGCTGCCATATTGCGAGTGTTACGCACATCGGCGATTGTTGTAATCGAGAATTTACAATAGTGATTTACGCGTTTGGCATACATCTCAACCAAAGCCTCGACCTCGCGGGAGTCGGTCTTGCCGACAACTATAAGTTCTATGTTCATCCCACTACAAATCGGTGTTCCACTCACCCTCCGCTCCGTCATAGAATACGGGGCGACGCTTCTCGACAGACTTCATCCACTCGTAAACCTTGTACATATTGTAACCATTACCCGAGTTCTCGCCACCCAATCGATATGCGATGATGCACGAATGGTTTCGAGAGCGGTAGTATGCAGCCTTAACACGAGTCATATACTCCTCATAGAGTGCAGGGTCGTTGGCAGGAGTACCGCCAATGGTGCGAATGTTATAGTTCGTAGGCGAGTTGATGTTTATACGCTCGATGACGAACATACCCGCCTTGTCGCACATATCATAGAACCATTTGGGCTGTGGATAGTCGGGGCATAGGGTGTTGTAACCGCGCAGTTTCAACTGCTCAATCTCCACGAAAGTCTTGTGGCGGTCACCTACGGCATTGAAATGCTCCTTCTTTTGGATGTGCAGGACGTTGTCGAAACGGAAGTACTTCTTGTCCTTGTAAACCGTCTTGCCGAAGCCTATCTTCAAAGGGATATACTCCCACAACATTCCGTTGCGCTTGATATAAATCATCACATCGTATAACGGTTTCTGTCCGTCGCCCCACTTGAAGTTGTAACTATGATAAATGTCGGGGTTAAAACGCAGAGTATCAATCGAGCGGCCTTCGATTTCCATCTCGTTAACGCTATACTCCTTGAGTTTTCCCTTGGGGTCATATATGTCGTATCCTACCTGAATCTTCTCTTTGAAGTTGAAATCGTTGGCTACCATAATATCCAACTTCAGTTTGGCATATTGGCGAGTTGTGTCGGGCTCGAGTATAATCTCGAAGTCACGCACCGCCAAACGACGCTGGGCAAAGAAGTAACTATTTTCAAATTGTGGGAATTCCGGCTGGATGATATTCTCTTGCAGTTGCGGAGTACGACTTTGGCGTACACCAACCATCACCTCGTTCACACCCTGGCGCAAATATGGCGACAGGAGGAAATCGGCAGGAGTAATGGGGTCATCAACCTCTGCCACAGCCTCGTTGTTGATAAAAAGCGTATAGGCCATACCGACATTTTCCAAGTGGAAAAAGATGTTGTAGTCGTTCATCGTAGCATCGACAGTCACCTTCTGTACAAAACGCGCCTCACCTCCAGCAACTGATACGGGTTGAGGTTTGAAATCGACATAATTAGCCGTTTCGCTACGGTTGTCGTTTACGGCATCCTCACGCTTGTCGTAGGTGATAAACTCCGAACGATAGATGCGTGGCCCTTGTGCAAAGGCATTTATCATACTCATCAGGGCAGCGCCCAAAAGAATAAATCTTCTCATATTAGTTCTACAAATTAATTGTATTTAGTTCTATTTATGCTTCGTGGTACAAAGTACCAAATGCAAAGGTACTTTTTTTTTGACAAATATCAAATTATTGTCTATCTTTGTGGATTGATAGCCCCGTTGAAAAGGGTTTTGATGGGGTGGCGTGATAATGCGAGAATAAATAATAAAAAATAATAGAAACTATGAAGAGTCAAAGAATTGCAGAGATTCTCAAATCGGGTGTCGTAGGTAGCGACATTACTGTAAAGGGTTGGGTGCGTACAAAGCGCGGTAACAAGAATGTTGCATTTATCGCATTGAACGATGGTTCGTGCGTGGCAAATATACAGATTGTGGTAGATTTGGCATCGTTCGATGAGGAGAAACTTAAGTTGGTCACTACAGGTGCTTGCTTGCGTGTAGATGGTAAGTTGGTAGAGTCTCCCGCATCGGGACAGGGTGTCGAGGTGCAGGCTGCCGACATCGAGATTTACGGTACTGCCGACCCCGAGACATATCCTTTGCAGAAGAAGGGCCACTCGTTGGAGTTCTTGCGTGATATCGCCTACTTGCGTCCTCGTACTAACACATTTGGTGCGGTGTTGCGCATCCGTCACGCTATGGCCTATGCTATCCATAAGTATTTCAACGACAATGGATTCTATTATCTTCATACTCCGTTGATTACAGGCTCTGACTGTGAGGGTGCAGGTGCTATGTTCAACGTAACTACACTCGATATTGCTAATCCTCCCCGTACCGAGGATGGTAAGGTCGATTATTCACAGGATTTCTTCGGTAAGCCTTGTAACCTCACCGTGTCTGGTCAGTTGGAGGGCGAGTTGGGCGCTTTGTCGCTTGGCCGTATCTATACTTTCGGCCCTACATTCCGTGCCGAGAACTCTAACACACCGCGCCACTTGGCCGAGTTCTGGATGATTGAGCCCGAGATGGCTTTCTACGAGTTGGAGGATAATATGGAGTTGGCCGAGGATTTCCTCAAGTATCTTATCCGCTATGCATTGGAGAACTGCCGCGAGGATTTGGAGTTTATGAACAAGATGTGGGACAAGGAACTTATCGAGCGTTTGGAGTTTGTTTTGGCTAACGACTTCGTGCGTTTGGACTATACCGAGGGTATCAATATCTTGCAGGCTTCAGGCCGTAAGTTCGAATTCCCCTGCGAGTGGGGTTGCGACCTTCAGTCGGAGCACGAGCGCTACCTCGTAGAGGAGCACTTCAAGCGTCCCGTTATCTTGATTAACTATCCCAAGGAGATTAAGGCCTTCTATATGAAGCAGAACGAGGATGGTAAGACTGTTCGCGCTATGGATGTATTGTTCCCAAAAATCGGCGAGATTATAGGTGGTTCGGAGCGTGAGGCCGACTATGGCAAACTTTCTGCACGAGTGAAGGAACTCGGAATGAACGAGGCTGATATTTGGTGGTATTTGGATACCCGTCGTTGGGGCTCTGCTCCTCACTCTGGATTCGGATTGGGCTTCGAGCGTTTGCTCTTGTTCGTTACGGGTATGGGTAACATCCGCGATGTGATTCCGTTCCCGCGTACTCCGAATAACGCCGAGTTCTAAACCTAAACAAGGATAACTATGAAGCGATTGTTGTTGGTGCTGATGTTGCTTGCTTTGGCAAGCAGCAGCGTAGAGGCCAAGAAACCTCAAAGCGATACATATAATGTAGTGTTTATAGGTAATAGCATTACTTATGGCGCATTGCATAAAGAGCGCGAGAAGACCGCTCCACCTGTATTTGCTGCGCAGCGACTTGAGAAAAAATTGAATGTCGATATCGAGATGCATAATTGCGGCCGTTCAGGTGCTACGACTGTGGATTTTCTGCCAGAGAGAAATCGTGATTTCAAGCGTGTGGAGAGTGCAGTCGAGAAATGCAAGGCATCCAATAACGCTCCATTCGTATTCTCGATTATGCTTGGCACTAACGACTCGGCATCGGTAGGCCCGACAGGCTCACCTGTGAGCAATGCGGATTACAAGAAGAATCTCTTGGTTATGATTAACCGCTTGCGAGAGATGTGCCCCGATGCTATATTCGTTTTGCAACGCCCCGTATGGTATAGCCCCAACACCTATAACGGTGCACGTTATTTGGTGGCTGGCCTGAACCGTATGACCGATTATATTACAGTTTTGGTAGAACTTGCCAACGAGAACACAGACATCTATCTTGGTGATTGCGAGAGTTATGACCTTTTCAAGCACGAGTACAAGAAGTTGATGTTTGCCGAAGATGGCAATGCTGGTACATTCTATCTACATCCCAATGTTGAGGGTGCCGAGGAGTTGGCCGATAATTGGGCAAAGGCGATTATGAGCGCCATTAAGGCTTCGCGCCTGTAATTATGCGATAGGGGTCGTTTACAACCACTTGATGAAGGAACCTGTCGAAGTGGATATTAACGCTAAATTTTTACACAATGGCTATTTCACAACGTCAGATTCAAACACAAACACAGACGCTATCTCCGCAGCAGATTCAGATGATAAAACTGCTGGAGTTGCCTACGATTATGCTTGAACAGCGAGTCAAGCAGGAAATAGAGGAAAATATTGTTCTTGAGGAGGATGACCGCCCAATGGATGATGACGGGCAGGCGGAGTCTATCTCCGTTGATGACTATCTGCGCGAGGATGATGCGCCGAGTTATAAGAGTCGCATAAACAACTTCTCGAAGGATGATAAGCAACGCCCTGTCAATATCAGCGAGGGCCGCTCTCTGCAGGAGTATCTGATGGAGCAGTTGGGCTATCGCAATCTGTCGGAGCGAGATAGACAGGTGGCTGAATTTCTGGTTGGTAGCATCGACGAGGATGGCTATCTGCGCCGTGATTTGGAGTCGGTAGGCGACGATATAGCATTTACGTTGGGTATTGATGTCGCGGTTGATGAGTTGGAACGACTGTTGGCTATAATTCATCAGTTGGAGCCCGCAGGTATCGGTGCCCGCTCATTGCAGGAGTGCCTTATGTTGCAGATGGCACAACGTAGGATGGATTCTCCATCAAAGCGCTTGGCGCATAAGATTATCACCTCATATTTCGACGAGTTTGTAAAGAAACATTACGAGAAGTTGATGTCTCGCCTCGGCGTTGATGAGGATACCTTCCGCGATGCGATAGATGAGATTAAGCACCTCTCGCCCAAGCCTGGCAATTTGTATTCAGAAGGTGGTATAGATACCACACCATATATCATTCCCGATTTTCGGTTGGATTATCACGATGGCCATTTCGACCTGTCGCTCAATTCGTACAATATCCCCGAGGTGAAGATTAATCGCCGCTATGTCGATATGATTCGAGAGATGGTGTCGGCCGATGGCACGGTGTCGGAGAACAATCGCGAGGCAATACAATTCGTCAAAAGCAAAATAGACTCTGCCAAATGGTTTATATCGGCCATCAAGCAGCGCCACGATACGCTGATGCGCACGATGCAGGAGATTCTCTCGTTTCAGCAGGAGTATTTCAAGGATGGCGACAAGAGTAAGTTGCGTCCGATGATATTGAAGGATATTGCCGACCGTACGGGTTTGGATGTATCGACCATATCGCGTGTCGTGAATAGCAAATATGTGCAGACAAATTTCGGTATTATCTTATTAAAATCGCTCTTCTCGGAGGCTATGCAGACCGAGAGTGGCGAGATTGTTTCGAGTTATGAGATTAAGAATCTGTTGCAGCAGTGTATCGACGAGGAGGATAAACGTCATCCTTTGACCGACGAGACACTGATGAATATTCTCAACGATAAGGGTTATTGCATTGCACGCCGTACCGTTGCAAAATATCGTGAGATGATGGATATTCCCGTAGCGCGTCTGCGTAAACAGATTTAGCATAAATAAGTAGTAATATTAGGCAAGGATGTTAAAAAACCTTTGTAAAATATTGTCATTCCTGTTACACCCCTATTTGGTGCCTCTGTATATCGTGATGACGCTTCTGTTTGGGGCCACGGCCTATGCAGTGTTGCCTCTGCGTCTAAAGTTTTATATACTTTGGGTCTTTGGGTTGTATGCCTTAATATTACCTACCGTTATCATAGCCTTTGTGCGCCGTCTGGGTAACAATCGCTTTAAGCGTTGGTTTTGTGGCCGTCGTCGTAGAATATTGCCGCTTATGGTCGGTACGTGTTGTTATATTTTGTGCGCCATTACTCTTATGAAGGCCCCGTCGTTGCTCTTTTTCCGCAAGATAGCCGTAGCGGCTATGATGTGTGAAGTCTTCTGTCTGTTTGTCTTGCCATTGTGGCGAGTGAGCCTGCATATGACGGCTATGGGTGGTGCGGTGGCTATCCTGATTGTATTAAACATCTTGGGCGTTTTGTCGCTCTTTTGGGCGATGCTTGCGTCGATTGTGCTTGCCGCTCTGCTTGCTTCGGCGCGACTCTATATGGGCCGCAATAATGGCCTGCAAATATTGGTAGGTTTCTGTGGCGGCTTTGCAATGTCGGCTTTTGCCCTTCTGCAAATGTAGTATTTTTGATATTTTCTACTCCTATCCCGGTCTGTTATTCTCTCTATTTGGAATTGTCTCTCGTTAAAGTGTATGAATAAATTTCATAGACCGATAAATTATTTTCTTTATACCTACGTTTTGTCATATAAAAACATTAACTTTGGGGAGAATTTGCGCATATAATAACTTAAAACAGATAAAACTATGTATCGTAATGACCAAAGAACTGTCATAACGCTTGACGCTGGTGGTACGAATTTCGTATTTGGCGCAATGCGTGCTAATAAATTTATCGTAGAGCCTATCACTCTCCCCGCAAATGCTACCGACCTCGATGTCTGCTTGGCTACGCTTGTCGATGGCTTTGAGCGAGTGATTGCACAACTTGATAGCAAACCCGTAGCCATCAGTTTTGCATTCCCTGGCCCAGCGGATTATGCTAACGGTATTGTGGGTGGTTTCTATCTCCCCAACTTCCCTTCGTTCCGCGATGGTGTGGCTCTCGGCCCATTCTTGGAGGAGAAATTCGGTATCCCCGTTTATATCAATAACGATGCTGACCTCTACGCTTATGGTGAGGCCTTGGCTGGTGCTATTCCCGAAATTAATGACCGTCTGGAGCAGATGGGTAGCGCAAAGCGTTGCAAGACTTTGCTCGGATATACTTTCGGTACAGGTTTCGGCTTCGGTTTCGTGAGCAATGGCGAGTTGCATACGGGCGATAACTCTTGTATCGAGACATTCTGCTTGCGCCACAAGTTTATGCCCGATGTAATGGTTGAGGATGGTGTCGCTGTAAGAGCTGTTAAGAGAGTTTATGCCGAGGAGTCGGGTATCAATGACGAGACATTGCAGCCGAAGGATATTTTTGATATTGCCGAGGGTACACGCGAGGGTAATCAGGAGGCAGCCCGCAAGGCATTTGCTACGATGGGAGAGGTTGCAGGTGACGCTATGGCTACAGCCGTTACACTCATCGATGGTGTAATCGTAATCGGTGGTGGTATCACTGCTGCGAAGAAGTATATTATGCCTGCCTTGCTTAAGGAGTTGCGTTCGAAGATGCACTCTATCGGCGGTGATGAGTTTGACCGTGTGCAGATGAAGGTCTTTGATTTGGATAATGAGGCCGAGTTCGAGCAGTTTGCTCGCGGTGCATCACGCGACTTGAAGGTATATGGTTCTGATAAGGTTGTGACTTACGACCCGATGAAACGTATTGGAGTGATGATTTCACACATCGGTGCAAGTACTGCCATCTCGCTCGGAGCATACGCCTATGCCCTTAATGAAGTAGATAAAAAAGCAAATCAATAATAATTAAAATCCAAAGTTTAGAAAATGAAGAAGTGTTTTATACTTTTGGCTGTGATGCTGATGGCATTTAGCGTATCGGCACAGGACCTTGTTGTAGGCTCTTACAACATCCGTAACAGCAATAGTGGCGATACCAAGAATGGTAATGGCTGGGAGCGTCGTTGCCCCGTAATCTGCGACCAGGTAGAGTGGGTTGGTTTCGATGTGTTTGGCCTGCAGGAGGTGAAGCATAATCAGTTGGAGGATATGTTGGCAGGTCTGCCCGACTACGACTATGAGGGTGTAGGTCGTGACGATGGTAAGCAGGCAGGTGAGTATTCTCCTATCCTCTACAAAAAGGAGCGTTTCAAGAAACTCGAGGGTGGCACGTTCTGGATTTCAGAGACTCCCGAGAAGGTTGGTGTCAAGGGTTGGGATGCAGCATTGCCTCGCATCTGCTCTTATGTACATCTTCAGGATAAGGTTACCAAGAAGCGTTTCTGGTTCTTCAACTTGCATATGGACCACATTGGTGTTGAGGCTCGCCGTGAGGGTGCTAAACTGATTGCCAAGAAGATTACCGAGATGTGTGGCAAGGAGCCCGCATTTGTTTCGGGTGACTTCAATGTGGACCAGCACAATGAGGCTTATAGAACTATCCTCAATACAGGTATCTTGTATGATTCATACGAGGTTGCTGATAAGAAGTTTGCTACAACAGGTACATTCAACAGTTTCGATTCAAACCTCTTTACCGAGAGCCGTATCGACCATATCTTTGTTACCGAGCACGTTGCGGTAAACAACTATGCTGTTTTGACAGACGGATATTGGACCCCCAACGAGAAGAGTGGCAAGTCTCGCAAGGGTGAGGCTGCACCGCAGGAGATTAACTTTAGCGAGCATCAGCACCGTTGTCCTTCAGACCATTATCCCATTGCTGCGAAGATTACATTCAAGAAGAAATAAATATCTAAAACTTAATTTATAATGAAGCGAATCTTTTTATTTGTATTGGCCGTAGCCTCAACAGTGGGTTTGAATGCGCAGACCTTCACTGAGTGGCACGATGCTGGTGTGAACGAGATTAATCGTGTGCCGATGCGCGCCTCGTTCAAGATTTTTGACAACGCTGATAAGGCTGCTGGCAAGTATTGTGATGCCGACTACTCTTATCGCTTGTCGCTTAATGGTACTTGGAAGTTTAATTGGGTTGAGAATGCCGACCAGCGTCCTACCGACTTCTTTGCAGTAGGTTATAACGACGCAGCGTGGGGCCCTATGGAGGTGCCTGCAATGTGGGAGATGAATGGTTATGGCGACCCTGTATATGTTAACGTAGGCTATGCTTGGAGAGGCAATTTTGCCAACAATCCTCCTATGGTGCCCAATGAGCAGAACCACGTCGGCTCATATCGCCGTACGGTGAATGTACCCGCTGAGTGGAAGGGCCGCGATATTTTCCTTAATATCGGTGCTGCCGTATCTAACGTCTATGTTTGGGTAAATGGTAAGTTCGTAGGTTACTCAGAAGATAGCCACTTGGGTACTGCTTTCGATTTGACCAAATTTGTAGTTCCTGGCCAGGAGAACCTTATCGCTTTGCAGATTTTCCGCTGGTGCGATGGTACATATCTTGAGGACCAGGATTTGTGGCGTATGAGTGGTATCTCTCGCGATGTTGATTTGGTGGCACGTCCCAAAACTCGTATGGTGGATGTGATGATTACCCCAACGCTTACAAACAACTATACTGACGGTGCTCTTGATATCAAGTTGCAGACAACTGCTGGCGTAAAGAAGGCCGATGTAAAGTTGGTTGATGCCGCTGGTAATGTTGTTGTAGAGAATAGCGTAACACCTGTTAAGGGTGAGGCAGCGCTCTCATTCGAGGTTAAGAATCCTGCCAAGTGGACAGCCGAGACTCCTAATCTCTATAAAGTTATCATCAGCGTAAGCGATGGTAAGCAGGCAACAGAGGCCTATGCACAGCGTGTAGGTTTCCGTACATCGGAGATTAAGAATGCGCAGTTGCTTGTCAATGGTCAGCCTATCCTTATCAAGGGTGCAAACCGTCACGAGGTTGACCCGTTGAAGGGCTTTGTTATGTCGCGTGAACGTATGATTCAGGATATTAAGGTTATGAAGGAGTTCAATCTTAATGCTGTTCGTACTTGCCACTATCCCGACACCCCCGAGTGGTATGACTTGTGTGATGAGTATGGTTTGTATGTTGTCGATGAGGCTAATGTTGAGTCTCACGGTATGGGATATGGTGAGCAGACTTTGGCCAAGCGTTCTGATTTTACGTTGGCTCACTTGGAGCGCGATAGCCGTATGGTTCAGCGCGATAAGAACCATCCTTCAGTAATTATCTGGAGTATGGGTAACGAGGCTGGTATGGGCCCCAACTTCGAGGAGTGCTACCGCTGGATTCGTGCTTATGACCCTTCACGCCCGATTCATTATGAGCGTGCCGAGGGTAACGACTTTACCGACATTATGTGCCCGATGTATGCAACATATGATTGGTGCGAGAACTATCTTAAGAACTCTCCCAAGAAGCCTCTTATCCAGTGTGAGTATGCCCACGCTATGGGTAACTCTATGGGAGGATTCAAAGAGTATTGGGATTTGATTCGTAAGTATCCTAACTATCAGGGTGGTTTCATTTGGGACTTCGTTGACCAAGGTTTGGCACAGTATGACGAGGATGGTAAGGTGTCGTTCTATTATGGTGGCGACTTCAATAACTACGATGCTACCGATAACTCATTTAATAATAATGGTTTGATTGCTGCCGACCGTCGTCCTCACGGACACACTTATGAGGTAGGTCATCAATATCAGTCAATCTGGACTACAGCCGTAGATTTGCAGAATGCAAAGGTTGAGGTATATAACGAGAACTTCTTCGTTGACCTTTCGGCGTATGCACTCGAGTGGGAGTTGCAGCAGGATGGTGTTGTAACAAAGGCTGGCCGTATCGAGAATTTGGATGTTGCGCCACAGCAGCGTAAGCAGTTGACATTGGGCTATGCCGCATCTGACATCTGCCCCAACGCCAAGGAGGTATTGGTAAATGTAAACTATGTCTTGAAGGTTAAGCAGCCTCTGCTTAATATAGGTCACGTCGTAGCAGAGCAGCAACTCTCTTTGCGTGATTATGATGCAAAGGCACAGTTTGCTCTCAAGGAGTCTTCACGTCCTGTTAAGGTTACTCGCTTCGAGAAGGCTACTAACGTTGAGGGTTACGATTGGATTGTAGCATTCGACCGTCAGGGCTTTATCAATAAGATTGAGTATGGTCAGATGTCGCTCGTAGTCGATGATTCGTCTTTGCGTCCTAACTTCTGGCGTGCTCCTACCGAGAACGATTTGGGTGCTAAGTTGCAGAACCGTTTTGCCGCTTGGCGTAATCCTGCGATGACTCTCAAGGGCTTCGAGGCTAATGTTGAGAATGGTGTCGCAGTTGTTAAGGCATCATACGATATGCCTTCGGTAAAGGCCAAGATGGTTATCACCTATACTATTAACGGCGAGGGCCAAATCAAGGTGTCACAGGCTATGACTACCGAGAAGGATGCCAAGGTATCGGGAATGTTCCGCTATGGTATGCGTATGGATTTGCCCGCACGTTTCAATGTCGTAGAGTACTATGGTCGTGGTGGCGAGGAGAACTACTCTGACCGTAAGAGCAGTGCCCAGATTGGCCTCTACAAGCAGAGCGTAGCCGAGCAGTATGATGAGACTTATGTTCGTCCTCAGGAGTCAGGTACTCGTAGCGATTTGCGCTATCTTAATGTAATCGACTCTTCTGGTAGCGGTATCAATATCATAGCCGAGGCTCCCTTCTCTGCATCTGCATTACCATATTCACAGGAGGTTATGGATGTATCGGTTGGTCGTGCACAGCGCCACTCTGGTGATTTGAAGGCCGACAACAAGACTCACCTCTGCTTCGACTTGGTACAGCAGGGCTTGGGTTGTATCAACTCTTGGGGTCACA
>JAZOVT010000054.1:0-20718 GCA_045658845.1 Alistipes sp. | reverse complement strand
AAAAATGGAAAGGAGATAGAGGTTGTTCATCAGCCAGAGGGAGCATTAATGATTGGTGATTCTTTTATGCGTTTTATAGACAATACTGTTTACTTCATAAGTATGAATCCAATGCCAACAAATGGAGTAGGTTGGGTGTATGTAGATTACGATGCCGAAATAGTAGGAGATAATCATATTAAGTTCTATGTTGAGGGAAAAGAGGTGTTCGAGTGGAAGATTGTTGCACACGATAACGATAAAATCATAATTGACACTTATTACAAAGGACAACAACAACCAGATAAAAAGTATGGCGAATTCTTATATTCAAGACAATTATTTATTCGCAAAATAGATGAAACAAAATGCTGGGAAAAGGCAGAACCATATAAATAGAATAAGACAAAAAACACGTATCCCAAAATTGAGATACGTGTTTTTTTGTGTCTTGCCCTCGGAGCGGTGCAGGGGGCGTTTTTACGAAATTGTTAATAAATATCCCGAATATTATTACCGAGTTTTGGGTGTAAAATCAGTAACTTTACACCCAAATTTATTTATTAAGAAAAATATGCCCGCTCGGCATAATCCAAACAAGTTTGATTCTGCTTTCGCCTTACTCGCAACGTTCCATTCATCACTCACATCCGCTCGTGATGTGGAATGACATTTTTTATTTAATAAAAATTCCTCCTCTAAGTTAGAGGAGGTGTCGCTTTAGCGACGGAGGAGTCTGTAATTCTTAAAATCCAAAATTTTGACCCCCCCCCACAAACCAAACAAAGGGCATCCGATTATCGGACACCCTTTGTCTGGTTATATGTTGAGTAGAAGTGTTATTCTACCCGTAGAGTCGATTACTTTCTTGTTGCTGTAATCTTCTTACCCTTTACTACAAGGTTATTGTTCTGCAAAGTCATAGCCTCGTGTCGCTTGTAAGGTGTAGATGCCACCTTCTGCAACTTGCCGCCAACCTTGCTAACAGAGTTAGCCTTTGCGATGGCGTTGGCTCTTACCTGCTCGCTGAGGGCGTGGCTCTTTGCCTGCTCGGTGAGGCCTACCTTCTTAGCCTCACGCCAAGAAGACTTCACAAGTACAGGCGGGTGCAGAGGTACAAAGTCCTCGGGAACATCCAAGCGGTATGGTACAACTGTGCGTGATTCTGTCTTGCGGTTGCGTGCATCCCACTCCACAAACTCCTCGTAGTCGTACTCCCAATCAGCACCGTAAGCCAACTTGTTGATACGGTAGTAGATAGCCTCGCGTGACGGAGCGTTGAAGCCGTCGGTATTGTGGCGCATAATAGAGTTGTATGTAGGACGCCATACGCCCGACCAATAGGTCATACCGCCCTCATAAGCACCCAAGCCTTCGCCTGCATATCGCTCGTCAGAGAGGAAGTGGCTCCACTTGATGGTTTGCTTGTTGCTTGTGAAGTCAACATTCTTAAACCATCCATAAGTCATTCTCTCTTTATTGCTATTCTTCTCTGATGTTGTAATTGCTCCCATCTCTTCGTAAGCGTATTCGTCAGCCAACTTCGAGAATCCGTGACCTCCTGCCTCGTGGTGCAATACCTGTGCCAGAGCCTCGTCATCCTCGCCTACGGGGAAGTATGAAATAGATACACCATTACCCCAATCGCCTGTATAACTGTAATACATCCAGCAAGTACCTGCATAGGCTGTAGAGTTCATCATCACAACGATTAGCGCATCGTCCATTCGCTCCTCGCCAATAGCCTTCTTGGCATAAGTGAATACTTTCTGGTCATCACCACCTACGTGTGTTCCTCCGCCGAAGAAACCAGCAAAGCAAGTCTCCTCAATACCTGTTAGGTATCCTTCGTTCTTAGATACTGCGGCTACTGAATAGACATTGAAATGGTCGCGGAACGATTTGTAAGGCTCCTCCAAGAAGAACTTATCCATTGCTACCTTCATCACATTGTTGTATGTGCCGTCGGCAATCAGGCGGTCAGAGTATGCATCACCCATTAATACGATGTCGATACCCTTACCCTTTGTAGCCTTTTGCAAAACTGTTACCTCGCCATCCTTTGAGTAGTCTTTTGATTCGTATAATCCATTATCGTAACCCGGCAATACAAGTCGGGTCTTACCGCTTTGGTTGGCGTAGTAAGCACCATCATCGGGAAGGTCTAATGCGAGACCTCTTGTTGGGAATGTGATATTACCATCCTCCAATTTTCCTGTCTCGAGGCTCCATATACACATATTACCGTAACCGAGGTTCAGGCCTGTAGGCTGATAAGTGATGTTTACAGCCGCGGGGTCCGAAATATCGATTGCAAAGTACGATGTCTCCCAAGTTGGGATATCTGAAGCGTCGATACCAAATCCATTCTCAAGTACGCCTGCGTAGGCATTTGTATAGAGGTCCTTCAAATAGATAACTCCAGGAGTTGCAGGATTTTCGTAAACCTCAACATCGTAGGTCGCGGTTGAAACACCGAATAGAGGTGCTATGACGTCGTCGGTCCACTTACCTATACCCATCAATTCATAGGTATCCTCCTCATCATCATCCTCTCCTGGGTCGGGATTATCGGGAGTCTCTTCCTCGTTCATATCGAGTTTTGTCTTGCCATTCTTGTTGGCATAGTATGCGCCGTCGTTATCCTCAATTGCCAGACCCTGTGTGGGGAACGATATGACGTTATTCTCCATAGTTCCTCCCTCGATACTTGCTGTATACATCACACCGTAACCGAGGTCAAGACCTGTAGACTGATAAGGAATATATACCTCCGCGGGGTCCGAAATGTTAATTTCGAAGTAGACAGTCTCTGAAGAGAAATATTGCTGAACCTTATCACTGGGAACTCCAAACTTCTCCACAAGTACATCAGCATATGCATTTGTATAGAGGTCTTTCAAATAGATGCTTCCAGGCTTTGCAGGATTTTCGTAAATCTCTACCTCGTAGGTTGGTGCTTCCAAACCGTACAAAGGGGCTACAATATCGTCGGTCCAGCGACCTGTACCTATCAATTCATAACTCTCTTCCTCGGGGGTCTCGCTTTCATCCATTTCAAGTTTTGTCAAACCATCGGGATTTGCGTAGAAAGCACCTTCGTCATCGCTAACTGCCAAACCCTGTGCGGGGAATGTGATAGTACCATTCTCCATAGTTCCTTCTACAAGACTCCAAATAGTCATCTCGCCGTAGCCGAGGCCAAGACCTATAGGCTGGTTAGGAATATTTACAGCCTTGGGGTCCGACACATCGATTGCAATGTATGATGTATCCCAAGTGGGGATATTTGAAGCGTCGATACCAAATGTATCCACAAGTACGCCTGCATAGGCATTTGTATAGAGGTCCTTTAGGTAGATAAATCCAGGAGTTGCAGAATTTTCGTAAACCTCAACATCGTAGGTTGGTGCTGGAAGACCGAATAATGATGCTACAATGTCGTCGGTCCACTTACCTGTACCCACCAATGTATAAGAGCCTTCGTCAATCTCTGCGCCCTTTTGTACTACGGTAATAACTTCGTAATCGCCGGTCTCGTTGTTTACGATTTCAATAAAGGTCTCACGAGGCTCGGCTGACGGGTTTACATCATATTCGTAATACAATGTATGAGAGGTCATACCTCGTGTCGGCTCAATCTCGCGAATCCAATTCACCAAAGGCAGATATGCTGAAAACTCTACATTCGCCTGAATCTCAACAGTGAAAGTACCAGACTCGGGCTCCAGGACAATCTCCTTGGTGCTTACGATAATTGTACCCTCCACCTTCTGGTAAACCTTTACGGTCTGCTTCAGCGCACCATCCTTTGACTTGAAAGTGATAGTACCCTCACGGTTGTCGTCGCTGGTATTTGCTGCAATGTCGAATACGAGTACGTCGGTTACAAAAGCACGAGTATTCTGTGCCTTTTTAATCCAGTCAGCCGAAATCTCGATGTCGAAATCAACATTGTGACCAACCTCAATCTCAATCTGGTCGCCCTCGCTATCTACAGTGTAACTATCCTTGGCAACAACCAATGCATCCTTTTGAGTCTGTGTTACTATAACCACCTCCGAAAGACCGCTCTCGTTGTTGGTGAATTTAATCTCGGCTGAACGCTGGTCGTAATCCTCGTTTGGCTGAATATCAAAACGATAGGTGTTGGTCGATGTGGCACGAGTAGTATTCTCCGAAATCCAATCAACATCAGACGGAAGTTCTACCGTTACATCAACATTGCTTGTTACGTCAATTGCAATAGTCTCGCCAGCGGCTGCAACAACATACTCATTCTGTGAGATTACGATTGAAGGCTCCTCGCCCTCCTGGTAGATTGTAATCTCCTCGTTGAACTCGCCACTTTGGATATAAATCTTACCCTCACGCTTCTCGGTGTCGTCATTCTTGTCAACCGAGAATGTGAGTGTCGATGTCTTCATTGCACGAGTGCCCTCGTATGAAATCCACTCCTCGGCCGCAGGGTCGATGGCATATTCGAAGTCGATGTTGGCCTTAACCTCAATCTTCACCTCGCCACCTTCGGTTCCAACCTCAAATGTTGAGGCTGTTACAGTGAGCGCATCCTTCTGCTTCTGCGATACGGTTACGGTCTTCGATGCAGAGCCAGCCTCGATAACGATTGATGCCGAGCGGTCGTCGGGTGTGTCGTTAGGCTCTGTGTTGACGGTGATAGTCGCGCTACCTGCGCCTCCGCTTGTCGGGTGAATCGAAATCCAACTATCGGCACGGGTGTTAATCACCTTGGCTGTCCACGCCTCGCTGGCAGTGAACGAAATCTGGGCTTCGCCACCATCCTCGCTGAAGTTAGGTGCCGATGACTCAATCTTAATCTCCGTTTGTGGTTTTGGCTGAGGAGGCTGGTCTGGTTGCTTACCAGGGTCATCACCCTCAACCTCTGTACAGGCTACCATACTCATAGCCACCAGAGTGAAAAGGTAGAGTAAAAATCGTTTCATAAAGTGTGTAGTTTTATTATTAAAATTGAAAATTATCAATAGAGATTATTACAAAGTTATAACGACTTGCCGACAATAACAAACTTTAAGTCATTTTTTTACCATTTGAAAGACTGTTTTATTGTTTGAATATAGGCAACTTACGCCGATTTGGCTGTGCATTTCGACTTGTGTAAATCAAAAAATGCTTAATAGGTTTTAGGAATTATCTGCTCTACGATATTAATTCGCAATCATATAGGTTAATATTGTGAAAGTCGGTTAGTATTGTAAAATGTACTCATCCAGCATCACACCCTTACTTCATTTCACCAAGCAAATTCCCGATTTTGTCCCCACGCCACTCCCACCGAGCCAATTTTTGATGCATCCTCGCCCGCGTCACTCCACAAAATCGGCTTGCCGATTTTGATTGGAAAGTTGCGATTAAGGCGAGAGCAGATAGTGTTTACACTTTTTGCCGAGCCGAAGCAACTAAAAGCCGCGTAGCGGATTAGTCTCTAACTTCTTTTTTCTGTCATTGCGAGGAGCGTTAGCGACGTGGCAATCTCCTACAGCCCTTAACGTGGGGGATTACCACGTCGGACTAAAGTCCTCCTCGTAATGACATTCCCTTATTTATTTCCTCCTCTAAGTTAGAGGAGGTGGCACTCGCAGGTGCGAGTGGCGGAGGAGTCTGTAAGGTTGAATAAAAAAAAGAGTTGTCTTTCGTGACAACTCTTTTTAACTTGGGATGTTTAGATTAACTCTGACCGCTTAGATGCGGTATTTGTTACCACCCGCGTGCTCCAGGAAGTAGCGCTGTGCCTTCAGCAGGTTACGAGCCTGCAAGACCATAGCCTTCGTCTCGCTCATAACCGTCAAGTAGAACATACTTGCCTTGGTGTTACCCTCGCCAGCGTTGATACGCTTCAACTCCGATTTTGTAGTGAGTGCAATACGCTCGAACAACGCATCACGCATAGTCAGGACAGTATCGATATCCGAGAAGTCGTTGGTGGTAATCATACGGTTGATGTTACCATAAATCTCGGCCACGTCGTCGTTGATGTGCATCAAATCGTCGGTCTGCTCCTGCGAGAGGCCCTTATGGTTATTGTCGATATGCTCGAAGGCGGGCTTGGTGATGTGTACCAACGCCTTGGCCATCTCGTTAAGGTAATCCACAACCTGAATATAGTAGAGCGAGAGTTCCAATCCCGAGCCCTTCATCTTACGCAATGCGGGCATAAGGCTATACTTAATCTTGTGGCTCTCGTCGTACATCTCCTTTGACTCGCGCACCAACTCCTTCAACGCCTTGCGGTCCTCCTTCAGTACGGCCACCAGCGTGCGGTCGTAGATTTGAGTCGATACCTTCATCATACTGCAAACCTCGCCGATGACGTTATCCACCTGGCTGTTCTCTGTAACCGCCTCGGGCATCGAGTCACTCTTCTTGCTGCTCTTGAAGTTACTCTTGATGAGCATATAGGCGCAAGCGATAGTCACCACGATAAATGCTGGTGTGCCGCCCCAGATGAGCAACAAGCCTACGACGATAGCAATGATAAAGGCTCCGATACCTGTAACGAACCAACCCATCACAACGGTCATAACGCCCGTAATACGATATACGGCTGACTCGCGGCCCCACGCCTTATCGGCCAATGACGAACCCATAGCCACCATAAAGCATACATAGGTTGTCGAGAGAGGCAACTTGAGCGATGTACCCACCGAGATAAGCAATGCGGCAGTCGTAAGGTTTACAACGGCACGAATCTTATCGTACGGAGCACCGTTCTTTTCGACATCGACATACTCGAAACGCTTGCCGACAAACTCCTTAACCGGTTCGGGTGTCACCTTATCGAAGAAATTAGAGATATTGATTGAAGCACGCACGATAGAGCGTGAGAATACGTTAGAATCCTGGTCGCCTGTCACCATATCGTCGCCCTGACCAGCCAACGAAATCTCGGTCTGCGATACGTGCATAGATTTTGTCGAGGTCCACAAGGTCAACACCATCACAACACCCGACAGCATCATCCAAATAAACTGCGCTGGCAGATTTTGATTCAAGCCCTCCATCAAAATTGTTGTCGAGCCCGCCTCCTTGGCGATATTGTAGGCATCCAAACCTGCGATAGGCACACCGATGAAGTTCACCAAGTCGTTACCCGCAAAGGCCAACGCCAAAGCGAATGTACCTGTAAGGATATTGATACGCAAGATATTGACGTGGAAGAGTTGCAAGAATGCCAACACCACAGAACAGAATATCCAACACAAGATTACGGCCAAAAGCAGATTCTCGCTAATCCACATATATACTGTTGTACCTGCCAAAACGCCCTTCAACGCCTTGAAAACTGCGAAGTAGGCAATTGCGGTAAACGATGCACCGCACCACAAAGCACCCCAGCGGCGGAAGATATTAAGATAACGGAACGAGAAGATGAAGCGTGAAATCCACATCACCAACGTACCGAACACAAACGCAATGATTACCGAAAGCAGGATAGCCGAGATAACACCCATAGCGCGGGTAGTATTGATAAAGCCACCCAACGAGCCCAACGACAACGCCGCATCGTTCGAAATCTTATACAACGAGACGGCAATGGCGGCACCCAACAAGCTGAATACCAACGCTACGGTAGTCGAAGTAGGCAGACCCAACGAGTTGTAGATGTCGAGCAGGATGACGTTGGCAAACATCACACTGACATATAACATCATAATCTCGTGGAAAGTAAATAGCCCCGGATTAAACATACCGCTGCGCGCAACCTCCATCATACCGCTTGAGGTCAATACGCCCAAAATGATACCGACAGATGCCACCAGCAAGATAGTCTTCATCTTGGCTACTTTAGAGCCAATGGCGGCATTAAGGAAATTTACGGCGTCGTTTGTTACGCCTACATAAAGGCCCGAGATGGCCAAAATGGCCAACACGGCCAACACTACAGTGTATAACTCACTCATAAACAGTTTGTTTCGGCTTTAGCAGCAGTCCATTTAGGTTATTTCTCGCTGCATAAAGAACATTAAACTGCATCAAAGTTAAAACCTTTCGGCTAAAAAGTAATACACTTGCACTAATATTAACACAAATTTAACGTTCAGCGCGGCCACTATTCATCGTCCTCATCCTCAAAATAGAAGCCATCCATCAGGGCATCAATCTCGCGACGTTCCTTCTTGGTGGGGCGGCCTGTGCCTCGCTCGCGGAATACGAAGACCGTCTCGCGCGGTACGCTCAACTTGTCCAACTCCTCCTGTGGGGTGATGTTGAGGCAATAGGTCGGGACATTCTTTGCGCCTTGACGGCTGCTGACCAACTCCAGCACCTTGTACTTGTAGGTGACGGGCATCTTCTTGACCGAGATGATGTCGCCCTGCTTCACCTCACGCGAGGGCTTGGCATAAGAATCGTTCACCAACACGCGGTTGTTGCGTATGGCATCGGCAGCATCCGAGCGAGTCTTGAAGACACGCACAGCCCAAAGATATTTATCTAAACGTATTTCGCTCATTATTTCCCCAATTATGAATTTTGAATTCTGAATTTTTAATTCTGAATTTTTAATTTACTCCGTATGCGACCCCTCTTCGGTTTGGCGGCTGACACTCAAAATCATACCCAAGCCTATCGACGTGAAGAGCAGCGACGAGCCTCCGCGCGAGATAAGCGGCAGGGTCTGTCCCGTCTCGGGGATTATATTGACCGTCACCATAATGTGCAACAGTGCCTGTCCCGTAATCAGCAACGCCACTCCGAGTGACAACATCGCAGGGAACTTCTTGGGACACCGCTCAAAAATCTCTATCGCGCGGAAGAAAATCCACACATACAACGCAACCAATATCATCGCAATGCCGATGCCATACTCCTCGACAAAGAAGGCAAACGCATAATCACTCTCGGGGTGTGTCATCTCGACACGCACAGCACTCTGGCCCGCGCCACGGCCCAATATACCGCCGTTGTAGATGGCAATCATCGAGCGCTCGGTGTCGCTCAAATCCTCAACGGGAATCTCCGTGCGGTCAGTGGTCCACAACTCTATCCACGTCGAGATACGGCCTCCCGCCGTATGGCTACGGCCCAAACCCAGCACCGCCACAAACGCTACACCCACCAGAGCCCACTGTATAACGCGCCAAATCTCAATCCAGCGAACACGACCTATGAACAACATAGCGAGCGATATGGCAAAGGCCAACACCGCCGATGAGGTATGCGCAGGCAGAATGACGGCACACGTCAGCACTATCGGCGCAAAGATGTAACGGCCGCCGTCGCGCCATATACGTTTCTGCTTGGGGGTATTCCATCGCCAAAACATTATGCTCGGCACAATCTGCATATCGCGTATGGTGGTTTGTCGCTTGGCTAATTGGTTGGCCAGATACATTATCAACGTTATTTTCAGCATCTCGGAGGGCTGGAATTGGAAACCCGCTATGGATATCCAACGTGCCGCGCCATTGGTCGTAGCACCCGTAAAATAGACGGCCGCCGTAAGGATTATCGAAACCCACCACAGCAGATTGGTCAGGCGACGATAGGTCGTGCTGTTGATGCGATGCACCACAAACAGCGCCACAACACATATAGCCAACAGGACCAACTGTGAGCGCAGGAACTCCGCCGTCGTGATGGCCGAGCGGGGATTGTAGGCCATCTTGGCCGTCGAGGAGTAGACCACAAGCACCGATATGGTCATAAGGGCTGTGATGATAACCCACAACACACGGTCACCACCAAACAGACGCTTCACCAAATCGCTAAAGCCTCCCTCGCGCAACATATCGCTCCTCACCGCTACATCGTCACCCGCGGCCATAGCCTCACGCACCTCGGCCTGCGAGGGTTTATGTGATGCCGAGCCTACGCCTGCCGAGCCTTCGGCCTGCGCTGCCTCATTCTCACGCCTGACATAACGGCTGTAATCTACTTCTTGGTTATTCATATTGAATTATAAAATATTCTCCTTAACCCATTGCTTGAACAACTCGCCTCGCTGCTCGTAGTTCTTGAACAAGTCGAAACTTGCGCAGGCGGGCGATAGCAACACCACATCACCTGCTACGGCACGTTGCTGTGCAGCACGCATAGCCTCGTCGAGCGACGAGCAACTGACAACCTCGGGGACAACGTCGCTGAACTCGCGCACCAACTTCTCGTTATCCAAACCCATACAGATGAGCGCCTTGACCTTCTCGCGGGCAAAAGCCTACAGGGGCGAATAGTCGTTACCCTTGTCTGTTCCACCTGCAATCCAGATGGTCGGCTGCTTGACACTCTCCAGCGCATACCACACCGAATCGACATTCGTAGCCTTTGAGTCGTTCACCCACTTCACGCCATCCTTTTCGCCAGCGGGCTCCAAACGATGCTCGACGGGCGAGAAGTCGTAGATGGCACGCTCCACCTTTGCGGGCTCGACACCCGCCGCCAATGTCGCCAAAGCGGCTGCCATAGCGTTGTAGCAGTTGTGCAGGCCCTGAATCTTCATCTTCGAGGTATCAATCTTAACGCTCTGCTTACCCACGCGAGCCGTAAACTCGCCGTCACCAAGCAGGAAGGCATCGCCTGCACCACTCGCCACGGCCTCACGCGCCGCAAAGGGCAACTGTCGCATAGGCATAGGGTATTTGCCACTGAAAATCTCCTGCGCAATAACCTCATCGTCAGCCGAATAGATAAAAGCCGAGCGCGAGTGCTGATTCTGCGTAATGCGCATCTTCGAATCTACATAGTTCTGGAAACAGTAGTCGTAGCGGTCCAAGTGGTCGGGTGTGATGTTCATCAAAACGGCCACATCGGCACGGAAGTCGAACATCCCGTCCAACTGGAACGAACTCAACTCCAGCACATACCACTCGCGGGGTGCGGTGGCCACCTGAAATGCGAAACTCTCGCCTATGTTGCCGCCCAAGCCGACGTCACAACCCGCATCGCGCATAATCTTATAGATGAGCGAGGTTGTGGTGGTCTTACCATTTGAGCCTGTGATACATACGGTCTTCGACTTGCCCTTGTAGCGATAAGCAAACTCCATCTCCGAGATTACGGGCACACCCTTCTCGCGCAAAGCCTTCACAACGGGAGCCTTGTCGGGAATACCGGGCGACTTGATGACCTCATCGGCCGCCAAGATGCGCTCCATAGTGTGACCACCCTGCTCGTAGGGAATCTGCCACTCGTCGAGAATCTTCGTATAACGCTCGCCGATAGAGCCAGCATCGCTCAAAAAGGTATCGAAACCCTGCTTCTTGGCCAACACCGCCGAGCCATAGCCGCTGATGCCGCCACCCAAAACAACTATCTTCTTCTGTTTCATCGCTATCGAAATTGTTTATCGTATCTTCAATGTTGCAAGTGTTACAGCGCAGAGCAGAATCGAGATGATGAAGAATCGCATAACAATCTTCGTCTCGAAAACGCCTTGCTTCTGGTAGTGGTGGTGCAGGGGCGACATAAGCAATATGCGTCGGCCCTCGCCATACTTACGTTTGGTATATTTGAAATAACCCACCTGTACCATAACCGACACAGCCTCCGCCAAGAATATTCCGCACATCAACGGCAGGAGCAACTCCTTGCGGATGCAGAGTGCAAAGACGGCGATAATTCCGCCGATAGCGAGCGAGCCCGTGTCGCCCATAAAAATCTGCGCAGGGAACGAGTTATACCACAAAAATCCGAGCAACGCACCCGTCATCGCAGCGGCAAAGACCACCAACTCCGACGACTCGGGGAAATACATTATATTAAGGTAGTCGGCATAGATGATATGGCCCGAGAGATAGGCCAGCGTACCCAGCACCAGCACTATCGGCACCGAGACCGAGGTGAGCAATCCATCCAGGCCATCGGTAAGGTTGGCTCCATTCGACACGGCCGTCACCACAAAGATAGCCACCAAGATATACAACAACCACATCAGGAAGTTGTTGCCACCCACCAGCCAGCCGTAATCGAACTCGTTGTCCTTGATAAAGGGGATTGTCGTCTTGGTTGTCTTCTGCGGTGTAGAGCCCATAACGGCCACCTGCGTCTTCTCGACTACGGTATAGCCGGCATCGTTGATGTAGGTCGTCTCGCTGGGGGTATTTTCTTTCTCGCGGATTACAACATCCTGCGAGAAGCACATCACCGTGCCTACGATGATACCCAAGCCTACCTGGCCCACAATCTTGAATTTACCCTTCAAGCCATCCTTGTTGTGGCGGAAGGTCTTGATGTAGTCATCCAGAAAACCTAGCGTGCCGAGCCAAATGGTCGATACAATCATCAACTGAACATAGACATTGTCCAATCGGCCAATGAGCAATATGGGCACCAAAACGGCCAACAGAATCAGTACACCACCCATTGTCGGAGTGCCTCGCTTCGAGAGTTGTCCCTCAAGACCCAAGTCACGTATCTCCTCGCCAATCTGGTGGCGCTGCAACATACGGATGATGGGGCGGCCAAAGAAGATGATTATAAGCAGAGCCAACACAATGGCTATGGCCGCACGGAACGATATGTATTGGAATACACCCGCACCCGGCAGGTCATATTTAGCGTCAAGAAATCTAAAAAGTGAGTATAACATCGTTTATTTAAGTTTTTCGTGTGTTTTTATTTATATTGTTGTCATTACGAAGGAGCGTAGCGACTGTGGTAATCTCTTACGTTCAGGGCTGAAGGAGATTGCCACGTCGGACTAAAGTCCTCCTCGTAATGACTCTGTTTCTAAATGTCCTTACCCCAACTCGGCGAAGGCTGTGCGCAACTCCTCTCTGTCGTCGAAATGTCGCTTATCGCGCCCCACAATCTGATAGGTCTCGTGGCCCTTGCCCGCAACGAGTATTATATCGCCCTTGCGAGCCATCATCACGGCCGTACGAATCGCCTCGCGCCTATCGACAATGCGCAATACCTTGCGGCCCGCCTCAACACCCGCCATCATCTGCTCGAGGATAGCCTCGGGAGACTCGGTACGGGGGTTATCCGACGTGAGGATAGCCAAGTCGCTCTCGCGGGCGGCAATGCGTCCCATCTCGGGACGTTTGGTAGCATCACGGTCACCACCGCAACCGCACACCACGATGAGTTGGCCTGCGCCAGAGCGAATATCGTTAATCGTCGCAATGACCTTCTCCAAGGCATCGGGTGTATGGGCATAATCGACAATAGCCGTAACACCTTGCTCCGAATGCAGAGGTTCGAAACGTCCGCTCACCGACATTAGTCCGCTCATAGCCTGCAACACCTCGCCCTCGTCGGCACCCAGCAACATAGCGGCACCATAGACCGAGAGCAGATTGTAGGCATTGAATCGGCCGAGGAACTTAACCCATAACTCGTGCTGACCCATACGCAACAACATACCGTCGAACAACATCTCCAGCACCTTGCAACGGAAGTCGGCCATCGTACGCAGTGAGTAGCGGCTCACCTGAGCGCGGCAGTTCTGCACCATCACCTCACCATTGCGGTCATCGACATTAACCAATGCAAAGGCTCGCTTGTCCAATCCGTCGAACAATAGTTTCTTGGCCCTGATATACTCTACAAAGGTGCCGTGATAGTCCAGATGGTCGTGCGAGAGGTTTGTAAAAATCGCACCTCGGAACTTCAACCCCCTGACACGCTCCTGCACCAATGCGTGCGACGACACCTCCATAAAGCAGTAGTCGCAGCCCGCATCGACCATCTCGCGCAACATAGCATTCAGGCGGATGGCATCGGGGGTGGTGTGGGTAGATTCAATCTCACGCTCGCCAACACGATATACTACCGTCGAAATCAATCCCGCACGATAGCCCAATGCGCCAAACAAATCGCAGAGCAGCGTGGCAACAGTAGTCTTGCCGTTGGTACCCGTCACACCGACCAACTGCAACTGATGCGAAGGGTTGTCGTAGAAGGCGGCGGCCATATCGGCCATAGCCACATTGCTATCCTTGACAACAACATAACTCACCTTGTCGCTCACATTGCGCGGCAACTCCTCGCATACGACAACGGCAGCACCCGACTCAATGGCCTTGTCGATGTATTGGTGGCCATCGGTCTGCGTACCTCTGACGGCAAAGAAGCAGTCGCCCGCCTCTATCTTGCGCGAATCGTACTGCAAGGCGTGTATCTCTATGTCGGACGATGCCGTAAACGAGATAACCTCTGTGGAAGATAATATATTGCTTAATCGTTTCATCTATAATTTTTACTTCATTTGTTTCATAAAATTAAGTCATTACGAGGAGGGCAACGCCCGACGTGGTAATCTCATTTGCAACAAGTCGGCATCAGCACCGCCCATCCTAAAAGGTAGATTCCAATCATTTTCGCAAGCAAACTATTTTAGTATCAACACTGCCTACCGTGCGAAAATGTGGAATGACGTTTTTATAAAACATTTTTATTTTTTTCTCTTTTCTCTATCTCAATGTCAAACTAACGGTCTGTCCTGCCTGAATCTTGCGTCCTGCGGGGATGCTCTGCTGGCGCACCATACCCTTGCCCGAAAAATGCACACGCAAACCTCGGCTCTCCAACAGATATAGGGCATCGTTGAGGCCCATACCCACGACATTTGGCATCAAGCCATCGTCGGCCAGAGTCTCGATACTCACATTCTTCATCGTATCGACCTGCGCCTTGCCCCAGCCCTCACGGTCGGTAAACGACACTCGGGGCGAGAACTTATCGGATACTCGGCGTACCGAGGCTATGTTACCACCCTTGACAGTCGATGGATAGTGCTTCTCGTCGGAGGGTGAGAGCGTCTGATGCCAATCCTCATCACGATAGTAGATGTAATTGACAATATCGCGCTCGACAGGGCCTGCCAAACCTGCACCATAGATTGTGCCGCCTCGGCCTGCACGGGTAAAGATTGAGGTCATAACCGTATATTTGGGGTTGTCGGCGGGGAAGTAAACCACCATCGTACCCAGATAATAGCCGTCGCTATATTTTATACCGCTCTGCGCGAACTTGGCCGTACCCGTCTTGCCCGCTACACGGAACGATGTGGTGTCGCGGAAGTATTGCTTGGCCGTACCCGTACGGGCTGTCTCCTCCAAACACTCGCGCACGACCTTCATCGTCTCATCCGAGCAGATGCTCTCGACCAGCACTCGTGGCGGGAATCTATCGACTACATTGTCGCCTCGGCGAATCTCCTTGATGAGTCGCGGTGCAACCATACATCCTCCGTTGGCAACGGCATTGTAGAGCGTGAGGGTGTGGATGGGCGGCAACTCGATAGCATAGCCATAACCCATATTGGGCAGGCTGTGGGCGCTCCACTTCTTCACATCCTGCTGATAGAGAGGCGAAGCCTCACCCAAATTCTCCAATCCTACGGGGCGGTCAATCCACAGATGGCTCAGGAAATCGACATATCGTTGCGGATTATCCTTATAGTGCTGATAGATGGCCTCGGCAAAATAGACGTTTGACGACTGCGCCGTAGCCTCCTTCAAATCGATATCCTTACCTATATTGTGCGAGTCACGAATCTTGGGGCCTTTGGGGCCTCCGACAATGACCTGACGGCCCTCGTGGGTGTCGTAGCGCTGGGTGATGGGCATCTTGCAATCCTCGACCAACGCCAGCAGGGCCGCCAACTTGAATGTAGAGCCCGGCTCCATACGGCGGCTCAAAGCATAGTTCTCCTTCTCGATATATACTCCGCTACGCTCCTTCGTCTCGCCAAGATTGACCATCGCCAATATATCGCCCGTCGCAACCTCCATCACAACCGATGTACCCCAAATGGCATTCTGCGTCTGCAACTGACGGCGCAGGGCGGCATCGGCGGCGTGCTGTATATCGACATCGAGCGTGGTGACTATATCCAGACCATCCTCGGCATCGACATTATCGCTGCTATGTACCACACTCGAGAAGCCGGGTGCAATACGCTGGCGCAACATACAGCCGTTACGCCCCTCCAACGTCTCGCGGTAGATAGCCTCGATGCCGTAGTTACCCTTATCGCCCACAAGGCCGAGCGTACGACGGCCCAACTCGCCATAGGGATATACTCGCTGGTCGAGCGTCACCAGACGGTAGGTCATACCCAGGTTCCAATTCAGAATGGGATATTTCTTCAACTCCTGCCACTCGTTGTAGTCCACCGCACGCGGCAGAATCTCTACGGGCGAGTGGTCGCGCAACGTATCGTAAATCTTGATGGTCTTGAATTGGTCATTACGTATGGCATCCCAAATGCGGTCAAACCACCCCTCGCTACGCAGCACATTGCTATCCTTGCGATAGACCAGACGGTAGTGTTCGCTGTGGCGCTTGAGCATCAAATCGCGATACGAGGCTGCCGAGCCACCGAAGAACCCTGCAAGGCGCTTGGATAGCGTGTCGGCCTGCTTGCGGAATATCTCCAGAGAGTCGAAGCCCTCACTCGACATATCGAAATCGACCCTGTAACGCAGAATCGAGGTAGCCAACGGCTCGCCGTCACGCGCCAAGATAGAGCCTCGGCGGGCATAGACCGAATCGGCAATGAAGATGCGCTCCTCCAGGCGCGAAGCGTTGTGAGCAACCTCTGCGCTGAAGAACGACACCCATATCAAACGGGCCAAGACGCACACACCGATAAGGATGAAGCACCAATGGAGCGCCTTCACCCTATCGAACATCTCTTCGCGTACGTCTACTTCTCGTTTCTGCTTTGCCATACGGCTGATTATTAATTTTGAATTTTGAATTCTAAATCTTGAATTTCTTAATCCTCAACCACCTCTTTTGTCTTTTGCGGGTCTTGCAGGTTGATGCCACGTCGTTGCAACTCCTCGCGGATGGCGGCGTGGGTGGTCTTGCCATACAACTGCTCCTGCAGACGTATTGAGCGTTCACGCACCAACTGCACCTCACGCTCGACACGCGAATAACGCAGGTCGGCATACAAGGCTGTAAACATCACGAAGATGCTCACAAAGCACATCACCGCAATGGCTATCAGGTAGGAGTAGTTGGCCTTGACACTGCTCGTCACAAGGATATTACCCGAAAACAACTGCCAGAACAGACGTGAACGGCGGCGCTGCTTCTTCTCGGCCTCGGCCTGCTCGCGCTCCTGCTCTTCGCGTACCTGCTCCTTGTCGGCCTCTATGTCTTCGTCGGCCTCGCCGCTCTGGATACGCAGCACCTCACGACGAACTCGGCGGCGGAACTCCTCGTCCTCAGCCAAGCGGCGCAACTCCTCCTCGGTCAGGGGATTAAATTCATCGTCTTGAGGTCTCATAACACTGTTTTATTTATTATTGAGTATGTTTTACTGCAAAATCTATCACTATAACTTCGCTGCGGCACGCAACTTTGCCGAGCGTGAGCGGGGATTGCGCTCCACCTCCTCGGGCGTGGGAACGACAACCTTGCGCGTGACAATCTCAAAGGGAGTCTGCGCACGTCCGAAGAAGTCGCTCTCGACCTTGCCCTCGAAGTTGCCGCTCCGCATAAAGTTCTTCACCAATCTATCCTCCAGCGAGTGGTAGGCTATAACTACCAAACGGCCTCCCGGCTTGAGTAACTTGAGCGACTGCTCGAGTGCCATCTTCAGCGCCTCCATCTCGCCATTGACCTCGATGCGCAGGGCCTGAAAGAGTTTTGTCAGGAACTTCGACTCGTCGCGCTTGGGAGTGCAGGGTTTCACCGCCTCGACCAATTCGCGCGTTGTGGTGATGGGCTGCTGCTCGCGGGCACGGACAATGCACGAGGCTATCTTCCACGTGGTATCCAACTCGCCATACTCCTTGAAGATGCGGCCCAACGTCTCTGCATCGTAGCCATTAACCACATCGGCTGCGGTACGTCCGCCACGCTGATTCATACGCATATCGAGCGGGCCATCGCCACGGAACGAGAAGCCTCGCTCGGCGGCATCGAAGTGGTGTGACGAGACACCCAAATCGGCCAGCACGCCATCCACCTGCTCCACACCACGCAGACGCATCGCGCCACGCAGAAAGCGGAAGTTGCTCTCGACATAGTGGAAACGCTCATCGTCGGGGGCGTTGGCCAGCGTATCTCTATCCTGGTCGAAGGAGTACAACTGCCCCTTGGGGCCCAACTTCGAGAGTATGTGGCGCGAGTGGCCGCCACCGCCAAACGTCAGGTCGCAATAGATGCCATCGGGCTTGATGTCGAGCAACGAAACCGACTCCTCGAGGAGTACCGAAACGTGGTATGTATTGTCGTTTGAGGACATATTCCTATTTATATAAATAAATTTGGGGGTAAAGTTACAGATTTTGCCGCAAAACTCGGTAATAATATTCGGGATATTTATCAACAATCTCGCAAAGGAATCTTATTCATTGTTTCTTTTTGGTGGGAACTAATAAAAAAGGGCTACCAATTATAACATCGGTAGCCCCATTGTTTGGCGTAGAGGTCTATTTTACAACCACTGTCACCTTATTTTCTGTCGGCATTACGCCATAACTATAACCCTCGGGCAATGAGAGCGAAACAGAGAACTCCTCGCCGTTCTTGGTCCACTCGATGTCCACCGACTCGTCGCCAACGGGAATCGAGCCTTTGCACTGCTCCAAGCCGCTGTCAATCATACGCAATGTCACCATCTTCTCGGCGGGAGAGATGTCGTAAACGCCCAGCACGTCACGATACAGAACGTGTGCGATGTGCGATGCGAAGCCGTGGTTGCAACTTGCTACGGTTGTCATATTCTCCCACAATGTACCCGTCAGGTCGGCCATCGGCAGATAGAAATCAACCACCTCGTTGAGAATCTGTGCCGACAAACCCTCGCGTGAGAGCAACTCGTTACGCAGGTAGTTACCGATGAATGCATTGGCAAAAGGCACATCCGCATAAGCGTTTGTCTGCTTGCGTACAGGGCCAAACTCATCGCGCAGACGCTTCCAGAGGTCGGGATGCGATTCGGGAGTTGCGGTGCGAGTGAAGAAGGCGTAGTATTGGCAAGCCTCGGTATGCTCGCCCGAGAGAGCCAACTTACCACCCTTGCCACGAATAGCGTTATCTACGAAGTATTCGCCATCGAACGATTGCTGGCGAATGGTCTCGCGTACCTGCTCGGCCTGCTTGTTGAGTGCAGCATCGTTGTAGAGGCGACCTGCAACGTCCAACATATGGGCATAGAGCATATTTGACGGATAACTTACATCCTGCACCAAGTTGTTGGCGTGTGACCACTCTACGAATACCCAGCGAGTGAGTTTCTCCAACAGACCATCCTCATTGAGGAAGGGCTTGAAATAATCTATCAAGGCATATACGCGGGGCTTGGCAGCGTCAATCATCGCGCGGTCGCCACTGCGGTGCAAGTACTCCTCCAACTCGACAACAAACCACATAGCCCAATTAGGAATATGGTTATGGTTGGGGTGGTCCGAGGGATAGCACATCGGGAGCATACCCTCGTCTATATGCTTAAACTTCTCGGGAAGCAAAAAGTTCTGAATAAAATTACGCTCAATCTGCGTGTCGCCCGAAAGGTCAAACGCCACGCGCGAAGTGAAGTAACTATCGCACAACCAACCTGCACGCTCGCGTGAGGGGCAATCCATAAATACATCGAGAGCATTCTGGCGGAAAGTCTCGCGTGCCACCTCGAACAGACGGTCCAAATCCGCGTTGCCCGAAACGAATGTAGCGCGGTCAACATCCGAGTTGCAATAGTCGCGCATATAGATACCCTCGACCGAGCATTTGCCACTCTCGACCTCAGTCTGCACATACTGCATAGTGTAGGGCTCGAAACTCTCGATAGTGTAGTCGCCCGTCTGCAACTCATAGATGATATATGCCCGACATCCCAGACGGCTTGCATTGACGTTGCCATCCTCCCACAACACCTCGTCAAAACGTACCTGTAAGCGTGTAGGCTCCTCGACCTTGACCTTCACGCCCAAGAAACCTGTGCTGTTGCACTCAAAGGCGTAGATGTTATTCTCCTGCGCTACGGCATCGTGCAATCTGTAATCGGGATACTCGACGTGACGTGAGAGCAGAGTCTTTGTAGGCTGCTCAACCAACTTCACAGCCTCGGCACCCTGCCAAGCGGCATCCGAGAGCCACTGCTGGAAATCAGCCGACAAGATGTAATACTCGGTATGAGGACGCTGGAAACTGAATTCGGGAACATCCTGCTTGCGTTGCTTGAGGTCGTAGGCCTCGAATGCGCTACCCGTAGCGGCTACCACCTCGCCGTTAATCTCCACCTCGGCCTGCAGGAACGAGGGCTGATTCAGCAAGTAGTAACTATCGTCGTTGTAACCTGCCACCTCGACAGCAATCACATTCTCGCCACGATGCAAGTAGGGCTCAATGTCGATGCAATCTACTCGATAAAAGTCGTGCGCCGCAACCGATGGTCCGTGAGCCACGAACTCACCATTGATGCGCAGACGATAGTCGCACGATGCTGTCAGGCGCATATAAGCCTCACCTATGCGGCCAGCCTCTATAACTTCACGAAATGCGAGTGTAAGGTTGCGCTCGGTCTCACGTCCTTCGGCCCATACGGGCTTGGCTACGACAAACGCATCACACTCTTTAAGGTCGATTGTTGGGGCCTCGCTACAACCCATCATCATCGACACGACAACGGCCAATAGACCGCAAAAAGTAAATCGCTTCATTGTCATTTAGGAATTAGTTTTCACAAATATAAGTGTTTTACAATAAAAATCGCTATATTCGCATAATAGTTTTTTGTAATTCAAGATTCAAAATTCAAAATTGGGTTTTGGACTTGAATTAAGAAGAAAGGAGCAC
>JAZOVT010000053.1:0-6383 GCA_045658845.1 Alistipes sp. | reverse complement strand
ACGTAAAGGTACTCGTTTAACTGCTTGACCTTGGCGGAAATCTCTTCGTCCTCTTTGCGCGTCGTATAAAACGCTGGAGACGCCAAGAAGTAGCCGTTTTTGAAGTCAACTATGCTTCCGTACAGGTTTTCCGAAATCTTGTGGTTGATTTCGGGACGCACATCCTTCGTCTTCGCGTAAATCGGCGTCGCTCCGCGTCTGTACCAGTACAGGTACTCCATCGCGATAAGATTCATCACGTGTACGCCTAACGCTTCGTTGACCTCTGCGATGATGTCTTCGGGTCTTTCTGGGTCTAATCCGTCTATCGTGGTGTAGATAGGCAACCGCCCGTATAAAAATGTTCCGTAATTATCGTTTGCCATAAACTCTCCAAGAAAAAAGGACTTGCTCTTCGCAAGCCCCTCTAACGGCTATCCAGTAGCCCTACTCCGCTACTGTTCAATCCTGTAAATTACTTTGCGTGATACCCTCACAAGCGTCACGCCCTTCGGTTCGTTCTTGATTTCCACCGTGTCCCCTTTGTTTAGGGAATCGTTTATGGTCTCAATCAACCTTTTGTCTTTGGATATATCAATTTCGTGCTTCATAAGGGAGGTAGCGGCGGTCTATCCACCCCGCCGCTGGTGGTTAAAAGGGATAAACTTGATTATTCCATACCATATGTTGACATAAAATGCAATACGTTAAGTGTCGTTTTCGTATCAGAACAGTCGCTTTCCTACCGAAATCGTTGAAATGCCTAAACTTTCGGCATAATCAGCCACGTCCGCCATCACGTCTGGGACGTCATCGTGCCGATTTTTGCCCGCCATATTGTACGAACACAGCATCGTCATAGCAGTTCGGTATTCTTTGTCCATAACCGAATCATCTTTGAACAGACAATGCGCCTTTACCCACGATGCCCGCGTGATGATTCGCGTTTCCTTGTTCGTCTGATTCCATTTCGTCGTGATTCGCGTGTGTCCGCCCTTCTCTTTAATCATTTTCTGGATATTCTGGGCGAATATCGTCCCGCCACGGTTGGATTCAAACCTCGCTATCTTCACTTTTCGGTCTATCAACATCTGCGTGATGCGCGGTTCAAGGTAATCTGGGCTGGAATTGTCGCATAAAAAGGCGTCAACGTAATATTCGTCGCCATATTTGTAAACAATCGGCATAGCACAGTAGTCTTGCCCTTGCTCTTTGGTATCGCACGCCGCAAATATGACATCTGGCTCTTGCTCTGGCAGTTCAAAGAACCTTCTCAACTCATCTGGGTCATATAACTGCCCTTCTCGCTCTATCGGCTCACATTGGTACAGGCTTTGGAAACTGGCTGAATCCATTATTTCTCGCTGGTCGTGCAGTTGCTTCGTCGTGTACCCCAATCCATACGGATAATCAAAGTTTGATTCATCATTCTCATCTAAAGCGGGGAACTTTATAATCTCCGTGTCGGGGTCATCTTCGTACATCTGCTCCAATCGGTCTATCGGGTCGTGCAGACTCCACGGCGTCTGGATGATTAGTTCCGCACAGTCCCCCAGCATCCTCTGTCTGGCATCGGTGTTGTACAAAGACCACAGTTTGTCCATTCGGTCTATGCTCATCGCACTCTCAATGCCGTCCACAAGGTCATCGCAGTACAGAAGATTCGTCGCCCGCACCTTACCAGCGTTCCCAGAACCGATAGAGGACAACTGATACGTCTGGAATCTCTTGTTCGTCACAAGGTCTATACGCATATCCTTCGCGTATGTGTTGGATATATACACCTCTGGGAATATCTCTGCCCACTTGTACTCCCCTTGCGGGTCAAGCATACGGGAAATCTCGTCATATACCCCTCTTAAAAAGGCGTTGTTGTGCGATACACCAAGGATAGATAACTCTGGATTCCGCATACCAGACCAAATCATAAACCCGATGGCAAGTGTTGATTTTCCAACACCTGGCGGACACATCAACAGCAGTCTATGAACCTTCCTCTCTTCTAACTTCTGCATCGCTTCCGCCGCTCTGCGGAGTTGCTTTCTTCTGGGTTCATAGAATCTCTTGTTTAACGGTCTGTCCCACTCCGCGTACCGAAACGCCGCGTCAAAGTCATACGGGGCGTCAAACAGCAAGCACCTTTTATTAAGGTCTAACGCTTCTTCGTCTCCGTACTCTTTCACCAACTTCGCGGACTTCGCCCTTATCTGTTTTGCGTAATCGTGCGCTTTATTAAAATTCTCATCGTCAAAGAACCTTTTTGTCCCTCTGGAGAATTTTCCGTATCCTAAATACGACCCTTCCACCTCTAAATTCCGACACAGGTCAAACGCATCGTTCAACTCGTCTATCCCGCCGATGTCTATAAGTCTTTCAATCAGTTCCATAATAAACCTCAAATAAAAAGGGACTGTCCAAGTCCCTCTGATGACTGTTCACCCAACCAGTTATGGGCTAAATCTTTCTTATGTCTCCGTCTTTCCCGTAATAGAGTTCGTATCCAAGAATGTCCATTATCTCTACCACCTCGTCAAACCCCATCCCGTTATCTAATCGTTTATACAGCCCTTGTCGGGTTATCCCGATTTTCTTTGCTAAATCGGTCATCGTAATGTCTTCCGTCAACGCTAATACTTTAATCAACTTGCCAATCTTCATTTCACTCTTCCTTTCATTCCAGCACTTCTCCAAAGGTCGTTATACCGTGGGGAAGACTAACGCCGTCTATGACCTCTACCAAAGGGCAATACGGCGGTCTGCCGTCCCTGTTTGCCGCCCGATAGTTTGGATTGCCTTGTTTGTTCCGTGTTGCGGTGCAGATGAAATCATCTTCCCCACCAAGCCTAACGAATCCGCAACCCGTACAACTGGTCGGCATATCTACGCCTTTTACAAGGATGCTCATTCTTCTCCACCTCTGCGAATGAACCCTTCTTTCCGCACCTCAAACTTCTCATAGTTCGGATGAACTGTTATCGTCATTTCCAGTTCGGTCGCTCCCTCTTTTACAGCATCATCGTAAGTATCTACGACAAACCGCACAAGGCGGTGTCTTTGCAACTCTTCCTGTTCTCTCATTCTCCCACCTCGCAGTTCTGACACGGACTATCATCGTCCTCTAAATTATAGTTCTGTGCTATTACGCACTCGTCACAACCTACTCCGTTCAGTTCGTTCGTCTTGCAGATGTTTCGGTCACAGTACCATTTACATTCGCCAGAAGAATACCCCATAGATGTCCCTTTTTCGTGCCCCTCTTTACCGCAAGGGCAGGTATCCCACTCTACGCAATCTCTGCAATCTTTGCCCACCGCTATGTCACGGTCACGGGGGGTCATCGTACCGCTCAACTTCTTCACCACGGCTTCCGCTATCTGCTCTATACACTCATCGGGAAGCCATACGCATTGATATATCCTCGCCGTTTGGCTTCCATCACAGGTTATCGTGACGGTATCCACACTCCCTGCCCCGCCCATAGGTCTTAATACGCCCTCTGCACCTGTTGTCATTCCTCTACCTCTTCCTCATCATCTTCAAAAGGTTCTCTTGATTGAAAACATCTTGAAAGCATTGTGGCAAGATTACCCGCAAGCGTGTTGCTTTCACGGAGTTCTCTTGCATCTGCTTCAATGAAAGTTTCTCTAACTGTAATCTTCATTCTTCCACCTTTCCCTTTTTGCCTTGTTGCGTTTCTCTTTGTCATATGCGCCCCGCAAATACCACCCCGATACCAAACATATCGCTCCGTATGTGTACATAGCCAACAGTAAAAATACGCTCATTCGTCTTCCTCTTCGTCTTCTTCGTTGTGCATCCGTTCGCACCGCTCACAGACCTCATAACTCACATCCGTCCGTCTGCATCTTTCGCAGTACGGCGGGTCGTATTCGTTGAATCTTTCCTTATCGCTATACCAACTCATTCTTCCACCTCGCAATCAACATTATTCTCCAACACTTCTAACCGCTCTAAAATCTGCTTGATGATAATGTTCTGTGCCGTTTGCCCGCCGTCAACTTCAAATATGTTCTCCGTTACACGGCGGCGGCAAATATTTTCAAGGTAGTTGTATGTCTGTTCGGGGGTGAAATACTGCGGTTTCATTCTTTCACCTCGTCCAACGTCCGCAGTAATTCACAGGTCATATCGTGAATGCCACAGACATAATAGCCAACGGCGATTTTCTCTTCCGTCTTTTCAAACTCCCACACAAGGGAAAGCGTTTCTTTAAGTAAGTCGTGTTCCGCTTTATAAATCTGTTCCTTTGTCATTCTGCCACCTCGTCCCCTCATTTCTGCACATAGCCTGTACTCGTTGTTGATACTGTCACATTTCCCTCGTCCCCACAGTAGAAGCACATCGGTGTGAACGGAGAATATACTCTCCCACATTTCGGGCAGACCCACCCTTGCGGGGCAAACATCGTATCGGGATATAAGCACCCCTGTGCCTGTAGGATTTCTTTTACGCTCATTCTGTCACCTCGTCCATCTCGTGGCTATGTAAAACTTCATAATACTCAGACCAAATATCCTCAATATACGCTTCAAGTTCTCCAAAAGAAATCCTCTCTTCATTGTCTGGAGAAAATCCATATTTTGATTGCATTCTGCTCACGATATATGCCCAAGTTATACTGTAATCAAATGTCATTCGCCCACCTCGTCCATCATTGATGCCCCGCAGTTAGGACAGTACGGGGATTTCTTTACTTTCGTTCTATCAAAAGTCAAGTTTTCCCAAGTCCACCCGCATTGTTCGCAGTAGATTTCCCCATCGTGTTCTATCGTCCGCTCCGTTGTCCACTTTCCGTGCCGTTCTGCGGATGGCAAATTAACAAGTATTGCTATTGCCGTATCCAACTCATCTACTCTGCTTTTTTCTGCATAAGATAATATTGAAAATGTATTTGGAGTGTTATCGCAATACAATGCCCTGTGTTCTTTCAACGCATCTATTGCCGCCTGTCTGCTGATTAAGTCATCCATTCTGTTCATCTTCCTCTCTCGGTACATAATATGAGCCATTGCAACCTCTTAGCAGACATATTCCTTTGTGAATCTTTCCGCCAAATTCGTATTGAGTAAAGGTTTCGCGAAACCATATGCATTTTTCACAGTTCATCCTTCCACCTCGTCCTTTCCGTCTTTCGGCTCATACTGTGACCCATCACACCCACCTAACAAACACCTTGCCGTTATCGTCCACACGCCGTTTGTGTAGGTGCAGTAGGTGGTCTTGTACCATCTGCATTTCTCGCAGTTCATTCTGTATCACCGTCCATTGATGCTCCGCAGTTGGTTTCAAAATATTGCAAGTTTTTGCAAGTTTGGTTGCAAGTTTTTGCAACAAACGGCTCATACTGGCATCCATTTCGGTAGCAATAATTATGAATACGCCACTTATCTGCTAATTTCTCCCCATAACCGTTTACATTCCATCTACACATCTCACAATTCCAGTTCATTCATCCTTCTCCAAATCCATACGACTTCCGCAGTTGGGACAGTATTGGTCTTGTAGTTCGTTTTCGCCTGTGTCGCTATTCCACGCAAACGCATAGAGGTCATCTTCTCCGCAAACAAAACAATGCCACCCATATCTGCCATCGTTCTTTATCCATCTTCCGTGCCTCATTTCCTGCACATCGGCGGCTTCTATGTCATCTATCTCACCAAGTACACCTGCCAATGTCCATCGGGCATACTCGGCATCTTCTGTATAACGAAAGACTTTCTTCAGTTCGTCTGCATCTATATACTTCTTCATTTACTTCAAACACTCCTCTTCACAGTATCCGCCTTTGCACTCAACGCATTTACTTAACATTCTCGCTCCGCAGTTAGGGCAAAAATTGAACTTTTTTTCTACCCATTCTCCGCATTGGTCGCAAGTATACGGCTTATTCCACGACCACCCTCTATCGTCAATGTCAAATGTCCAACGCCCGTGCTTTACTTCCGCTACATCGGCGGCATATTGCCGTTTTGCCCCATCGTTAAAGCCTTTTGTATAGTCTGCCGAATAATAGGGCTTATTCTGCTCTGCTACCTGTACAAGTTTCATTTTTCTTCACCATCCATCTTCGCTCCGCAATCCTCGCAGTATTTAGCCAGCATTTCGCCATCTATGATGTTTCCATATTCGTCTGTGGTTCTAAACCACGCCCCACATACGGAACACAAATAGTTACCACGATATTTTTTTATCCATCTTCCGTGCTTCACTTCCGCTACATCATAGGTCGGAAGTTCGTCCAACCACACAGGCAAGCGGTTGTCTATTATGTCTACATACACATCGTCTACATAGGCTCTTACACGGAAGTTGTTGAACGCACTCTCCATAAGCCTGTCGGTTAGGTGTTGACGAGCCGTTCCTTTGTCTATGTACTTACTCAT
>JAZOVT010000052.1:0-10012 GCA_045658845.1 Alistipes sp. | reverse complement strand
TGGGAAAAAAGTATTAATTTTGTGATGCAATCTAGGCATTTCTGTCTAACTCGATGATATTAAATAGGAAAAGCAGGCTTATTTGCTTTTAATTTAATAATAATTTGCAGTGTGATAGAGCGAGAGAGCAAGCCAAGTAATTGGCAAGGAACTTTTACGAAAAACCCGTGTAACTGCCTAAAAATCTTATTGATATATAATTAGGCAGGATTAGAAGATACGCCCAAACGTGTTCTAGGTCGGTAGGATGAGCACCGAAATCATTGATAAAAACAAGTGTTGGTATGCATTGCGTGACCTCAAAAGGTCAAACGCTGTTTTCCCCGCATATAAGCAATTGCGAGAGTTGGGAATTGAGGTATTTACGCCTATGAAATGGCGTGTTATCAAAAAAAATGGAAAACAGATAGGGCGCGAAGTGCCTGTTATGCCCGATTTGCTGTTTGCTCACGATACTCGAGAGACACTTGACCCTATTATCGCACAAACTCCTACATTACAATATCGATTCAAACGAGGTGGGGCATATTGTGAGCCTATTATTGTTCCAGAGGATGATATGAATCGTTTCATAGGAGCAGTGCAGGCGGCAGAAGAGCCTAAATATTACTCGGTGGAAGAGATTGGGGCTGTAATGAAAGGCAAACGCATCCGTGTCGTAGACGGTCCGATGAATGGATATGAGGGTAAATTGTTGTCGGTAAGAGGCTCTAAAGTAAAAAGAATCGTTATCGAACTGCCTAATTTGTTGGCTGTGAGCGTAAAAGTTGACAATGAATATATTCAAGTAATCGATTGATTATTGGTCGATTAATTTTTTTTTCTGATAAATCATAAATCTTACTTAACCACTACTTTAGAACTGAAGTAGTGTGGATTATAGTAACCAAAAATCATAGTTCAAAAATGTTTAGAAAACTTATTGCAAAATTACATCTCGAGAAGTATGTAAGTTCAAAATTGATATTAGGTTTAGACCTCTTCATATCAGTTGGAGTATCGTTATTTGCATTATTCTTAACCAATGCATTGTTTGCATCGTTCACTTATGATTTGGTGCAAATATTATATTTGGCGGGGTGTTCTTTTGTGTCGTCGCTAGTTTTCTTCTTGTTGTTGCATACGCATAAGAGTATTATTCGCCATTCAACATTGCGCGAGTTGTGGAAATTGGGAGTTGCCACAATGGGTAAGGGCCTTTTTATGGTTGCAATAATCAAGATGGGCACTCCTGAGTTGTTGAGCAATGTTTTTATTTGGACTGCTTTGCTTTTTGATATCCTGCTTACTGTATCGGGCCTTGTCGCTACCAGAGTCGCAATGATAATATTCTATGATATTATCCGCAACCGTCAACGAAGTCACGATAATTGTAAGCACGTTTTGGTTTATGGTGTAGGCTCAAAATCTGTTGCACAAATCAAACGTCTGCAAAATTCTGAACGATATAAGGTTGTTGGATTCTTGAATTTCGGAATAAATATGAAGGGCCATCAATTGTCCGATTTGCCAGTATATTATTTCGAGAGTGTCGAGGATATAAAATATCTGGTTAATCACAAAGAGGTTGATGCTATTCTTTTTGTAAATCAGAAGGATGCTCACGACGAGCAGTCGCGTCTAATTTCGTATTGTGGAGAGTTGGGAGTGAAGATATACATCGTACCTGTAATTGACGAGGTTGTTGATGGTAAGGTAATGCGCTCTGTAGTACGAGAGATTAAGATTGAGGATTTGCTCGGACGAGACGAGATAAAGATTTCACTTAAAGAGATTGAGGCTAATTTCAAGAATAAAACTATTTTGGTTACAGGTGCCGCTGGCTCGATTGGCTCGGAGTTGTGTCGTCAACTTGCGACATTTGGTGTGAAACATCTTGTAATGTTTGACAATGCCGAGACTCCGATGCACAATATCCGTTTGGAGTTGGAGGAGAGATTCCCAAAATTGAAGTTTACGCCTGTTATTGGTGATGTGCGTATTCCTGCTCGTCTTGATTATGTGTTTCAGGCATATAAGCCTCAAGTGGTTTTCCACGCTGCAGCATATAAGCACGTTCCTTTGATGGAGGAGAATCCTTGTGAGGCTGTGTTGGTGAATGTTTGTGGCTCACGAAATGTGACAGATATGTGCTTGAAGTATGACGTCGAGAAGATGGTGATGATTTCAACCGATAAGGCTGTAAATCCGACAAATATTATGGGTTGCACCAAGCGACTTGCCGAGATTTATGTACAATCGTTAGGTTTGGCATTGGAGCAGGGTGTCTTAAAGGGTAAGACTCGTTTTGTTACGACTCGTTTCGGAAACGTACTTGGCTCGAATGGCTCGGTGATTCCTCGTTTCCGCGAACAGATTTCAAAGGGTGGCCCCGTGACAGTTACACATCCCGATATTACGCGTTTCTTTATGACTATTCCCGAAGCGTGCCGTTTGGTTATGGAGGCTGCAACGATGTCAAAGGGTAATCAAATCTTCGTATTTGATATGGGTGAGTCGGTTAAGATTATCACTCTTGCAAAGAGAATGATTGAATTGGCGGGATTGACTCTCGGTAGAGATATTCAGATTGAATATACGGGATTGCGCCCGGGTGAGAAGTTGTATGAAGAGGTTCTCTCGAATGCCGAAAATACCGACCCGACACCTCACGAGCGTATTCGTGTGGCGCGTGTTAGAGAGTATAATCATACCGAGGCTACGCAAGTGGTCGATAAATTGGAGACATTGTCTCGAGCCGTTGACATTGAAACAATGGTGAAACTGATGAAGGATTTTGTCCCCGAATTTATTTCCAAGAACTCACAGTTCGAGAGATTTGACAAGAAAGTAGGATAAATAGTATATATATGAAAGGTATTGTCCTTGCAGGTGGAGCGGGTACTCGCTTATATCCAGTAACGAAGGGTGTTAGTAAGCAATTATTGCCGATATATGATAAACCAATGGTTTATTATCCTATATCGGTGTTGATGTTGGCTGGTATTAGGGAGATATTGATTATATCGACACCTCAGGATATGCCTAGTTTCAAGCGCTTGCTTGGTGACGGTTCGGATTATGGAGTAAAATTCGAGTATGCCGAGCAGCCGAGCCCCGATGGTTTGGCACAGGCATTTATCATTGGAGAGAAGTTCATTGGTGGTGATTCGGTTTGTTTAGTATTAGGGGATAATATTTTCCACGGAGCAGGATTGTCAAAGATTTTGAGGGATGCAGTCCATACTGCCGAAGAGGAGCAGAAGGCTACAGTATTCGGTTACTGGGTTGATGACCCAGAGCGTTATGGCGTTGCGGAGTTTGATGCTGATGGCAACTGCTTATCAATTGAGGAAAAACCTAAAAGTCCAAAGTCGAACTATGCTGTCGTTGGATTGTATTTCTATCCTAACAAGGTCGTAAGCGTAGCAAGAGATATTAAACCTTCGGCTCGTGGTGAGTTGGAGATTACAACAGTTAATCAAAAATTCTTACAAGATGGAGAGTTAAAGGTACAAACTCTTGAGCGTGGTTTTGCGTGGTTGGATACAGGTACGCACGACTCTTTAGCAGAGGCCTCAATCTTTGTCGAAGTAATGGAGAAACGTCAAGGCTTGAAGATAGCTTGTTTAGAGGGGATAGCATATCGCAATAGCTGGATTTCTGAAGAAAAGATGACCGAGTTGGCTCAGCCTATGATAAATAATCAATATGGGCAATATCTCTTGAAAGTAGTTGATGAATATAAGCGCAAAAGAAAGGATACTACTCGATGAAAGTGATAAAAACGGCAATAGATGAAGTCGTTATCATTGAGCCCGATGTATATGGTGATTCTCGTGGCTATTTCTTTGAAAGTTATTCGCAGAAAAAGTTTGACGAGTTGGTACGTCCTGTAAGATTTGTTCAAGACAACGAGAGCAAATCGAAGTATGGAGTGGTTAGAGGGCTTCACTTCCAGAAAGGTAAAGACACTCAATCGAAACTTGTTCGGGTAGTTAAAGGCCGTGTACTCGATGTTGCAGTAGATATAAGAAAAGGCTCTCCTACATTTGGTAAATATGTTGCGGTAGAACTAACCGAAGATAATCATCGTCATTTGTTTGTTCCTCGTGGCTTTGCTCACGGATTCTCGGTATTGAGCGAGGAGGTTATATTTCAATATAAGTGTGATAATCTTTACGCCCCACAAGCAGAGGGTGCGATAGCGTGGAATGACCCCGAAATAAATATAGATTGGCAGTTGCCCGATGAAGATGTATTATTGTCAGCAAAGGATGCGGCACACCCTATGCTAAAAGATGCAACGGATTTGTTTGATTATAATGTAGATTATTATGCAGAGTAAGCGAATCCTTGTAACAGGCGCCAATGGACAGTTGGGTTCGGAGATGCGTCGTTTGGGTGCGGTGTCGCCCAATGAGTATATCTTCACAGATGTGGCGGAGTTGGATATTACTGACAAAGTAGCGGTGATGGCTTTCGTCGAAGAGCATAAGGTTGAAGTTATTGTCAATTGCGCAGCCTATACCAATGTAGATAAGGCCGAGGATGATGAGGCTACAGCAGAGTTGATTAATGCTACGGCGGTAAGAAATCTTGCAGAGGCCGCAAATAACGTAGATGCCACATTGTTCCACATATCGACTGATTATGTTTTTGGGGCAGAGGGTAATACACCTCGTAGTGAGGATATGCCACTCAATCCGCTGGATGCGTATGGTCGAACAAAACTTCACGGAGAGCAGGCTATCGCAGAGGTTGGTGCAAAGGCTATCATCATCCGTACAGCGTGGCTCTACTCGGAGTTTGGTAACAATTTCCTAAAGACTATGCTTCGCTTAACGGCAGAGAAGGAGTATTTGAATGTAGTCTTCGACCAAGTTGGTACTCCAACATATGCAGGCGACTTGGCAATGACAATATTTTCGATTATCGAGGGTGGATATTATGTAGGTAACGAAGGCATTTATCACTTCTCTAACGAAGGCGTATGTTCGTGGTATGACTTCGCGCAGGAGATAGCCACAGCAGTAGGTCACACCAAGTGTAAGATAAATCCTTGCCACTCGTCGAAGTTCCCTTCGAAGGTTACCCGTCCGCCATATTCGGTATTAGACAAATCGAAGATTAAACAGACTTTCGGTGTTGATATTCCACATTGGAGGGAGTCGATGTTTTACTGCTTGAAGCGCATATTAATGCAGCAGCCGAGTGAACAGTAATTCTAATTATTACTTTTCTTTTATAACTTAATAAAGATACATTACAATGAAAAATATATTAATCACAGGTGGTGCTGGTTTTATTGGTAGCCACGTAGTTCGTCTATTTGTAAAAAAATATCCCGAATATAATATTATCAACCTTGATAAATTAACCTATGCAGGTAACTTGGCGAATCTCAAGGATATTGAGAATGAGCCTAACTATACATTCGTAAAGGCTGATATTTGTGATTTCGATACTATATATGCTCTGTTCCAGAAATATGATATTGATGGCGTAATTCATCTCGCTGCCGAAAGTCACGTTGACCGCTCAATTAAGGACCCATTCACTTTTGCACGTACCAACGTGATGGGAACACTCTCGTTGTTGCAGGCCGCAAAACTATATTGGGAAGCAAAGCCCGAGAAGTATGAGGGTAAGCGATTCTATCATATCTCTACGGACGAGGTCTATGGAGCGCTGGAACTTACTCACCCCGAAGGTATAGAGCCTCCGTTTACTACAACAGCATCGAGTGGCGAGCATCACTTGGCTTATGGTGAGGATTTCTTCTACGAGACAACAAAGTATAATCCCCACTCGCCATATTCGGCATCGAAGGCATCATCAGACCACTTTGTACGAGCATACCACGATACATACGGTATGCCGACAATCGTTACGAATTGCTCGAATAACTACGGCCCATATCAGTTCCCCGAGAAGTTGATACCTTTATTTATAAATAATATACGCCAGCGTAAACCTCTGCCAGTGTATGGTAAGGGTGAGAATGTGAGAGATTGGTTGTATGTAGTTGACCACGCTCGTGCAATTGATGTGATTTTCCATAATGGTAAGGTTGCCGATACATACAACATCGGAGGTTTCAACGAGTGGAAGAATATCGATTTGATAAAGGTCGTTATCGCAACAGTAGACCGCCTGCTGGGTAATCCCGAAGGTTATTCGTTGGAGTTGATAACATATGTCACAGACCGTGCTGGTCACGATTTGCGCTACGCAATCGATTCAACAAAATTGCAGCGCGAACTCGGCTGGGAACCCTCTCTCCAATTCGAAGAGGGCATCGAGAAGACCGTTAAGTGGTACCTCGAAAACCAAGAGTGGATGGATAATATCACCAGCGGCGAGTATGAGAAGTACTACGAAGAGATGTATAAAGATAAATAACAATAATAAATTCTATAACGTATTACAATTATGTCAATTTTCAAAGACAAAGTCCTGATGATTACCGGAGGCACCGGTTCATTTGGTAATGCAGTACTAAATCGTTTCCTTCGCACGGACATTGGCGAGATTCGTATTTTCTCGCGAGACGAAAAGAAGCAGGATGATATGCGTCACGAGTATCAGGCCAAAATGCCTGAAGTTGCACATAAGATTAAGTTCTATATCGGTGATGTACGCAATAAGTCTACACTCAAGACTGCTACTCGTGGAGTAGATTATATCTTTCACGCAGCTGCCCTCAAGCAGGTGCCATCTTGTGAATTTTTCCCTATGGAGGCAGTTAAGACTAACGTCATCGGTACTGACAATGTCCTTGATGTTGCCATTGATTGTGGAGTAGAGTGTGTAATCTGCTTGTCAACAGATAAGGCCGCTTATCCAATCAATGCTATGGGTATCTCAAAGGCTCTTGAGGAGAAGATTGCAGTAGCAAAATCGCGTAACAGCCTTAATACTAAGATTTGCTGTACACGTTATGGTAATGTGATGTGCTCACGCGGCTCGGTGATTCCATTGTGGATAGACCAGATTCGCAATGGCAATCCTATCACCCTTACAGAGCCAAATATGACCCGATTCATTATGAGTCTTGAGGAGGCTGTTGATTTGGTGCTCTTCGCCTTCGAGCACGGACAGAATGGTGATATTCTCGTTCAGAAGGCACCAGCTTGTACCATTCAGACTCAGGCAGAGGCCGTATGCGAACTCTTTGGCGGTAAGAAAGAAGAGATTAAAGTTATCGGTATCCGCCACGGAGAAAAGATGTATGAAACACTCCTTACTAACGAAGAATGTGCTAAGGCAGAAGATATGGGTGATTTCTATCGTGTCCCAGCTGACAACCGTACCCTTAACTATGACAAATATTTCTCAGAGGGCGATACTAAACGTTGTGAACTCACTGAGTTCAACTCAGACAACACCACTCGTCTCACTGTAGAAGAAACTAAGGCCAAGATTGCCTCATTGGAATATATTCAGAACGAACTCAACGGAATCTCAAACGTTGCCAAATAATGAAAATTCTAGTTACAGGAGCCAAAGGCTTTGTTGGTAAGAATCTTTGCGCTCAATTAAATAACATAAAGAATGGTAAGGCCAAATGCTACGGAGATATAACAATCTCTGAAGTGTTTGAGTACGATATTGACTCTACAAAGGATGAGTTGAATCGTTATTGTAAAGAGTGTGATTTCGTATTTAACCTTGCGGGCGTGAACCGTCCTCAAAATCAAGAGGAGTTTATGAAGGGGAACTTTGGTTTTGCTTCAGAACTTCTTGATACTTTGAAAAAATATGACAACAATTGCCCTATAATGATATCGAGTTCAATCCAAGCCACTCTTGCTGGTCGTTTTGGTACAAGCGAATATGGTAAGAGTAAGAAGGCGGGAGAGGAACTTATGTTTGAGTACGGGCAAGAAACAGGCGCAAAGGTTTATGTATATCGTTTCCCTAATCTTTTTGGAAAATGGTGCCGACCTAATTATAACTCAGCAATTGCTACCTTCTGTAACAATATAGCCAATGACCTTCAAATCCAAGTTAATGATAGAGGTGTAGAGATGGAATTGCTTTATATCGATGACTTGGTTGATGAAATGATAGCAGCAATAAAGGGTGAAGCCCATAGATGTGAGTTCGATGGGGTAGAGACTGTTCCTGATGAAAATGGTCGCTATTGCTATTGTCCTAATACTCATAAGACTACACTTGGAGAAATCGTGGATTTAATTTATAGTTTTGCAGAGCAACCAAAAACTTTGATGATTCCAGAGATTCCCGAGAACTCTCTTGCAAAGAAACTTTATAGTACATATTTGAGTTATTTGCCCAAGGAGAAGATTGCTTTCCCGTTAAAGATGAATGTTGATGATAGAGGCTCTTTTACGGAGTTAATCCACACGTTGAATAGCGGTCAAGTGAGTATAAATATTAGCAAGCCAGGGATTACCAAAGGACAACATTGGCATAACACCAAATGGGAGTTTTTTATTGTGGTAAGCGGACACGGCCTTATTCAGCAACGTCGTATAGACTCTGATGAGGTGTTGAATTTTGAGGTAAGCGGAGATAAAATTGAGGCTGTACATATGCTTCCAGGATATACTCACAATATTATCAATCTTTCAGAAACAGAAAATCTCGTTACAGTTATGTACTGCAACGAAATATTTGACCCAAGTAAACCAGATACCTATTTCTTACAAGTCGAGTAAATAATATGGAATTAAAAACAAACTATAATGACGTTCAATTTAAGAACGATGGCCGTCTTAAGTTATTGATAATTGTTGGTACTCGTCCCGAAATCATTCGTTTGGCCGCTGTAATCAATAAATGTCGTAAATATTTTGATTGTATTCTCGCTCACACGGGCCAGAATTATGATTATAACCTTAATGGTGTATTCTTCAAAGACCTAAAACTTGCAGACCCTGAAGTATATATGGATGCAGTGGGTGATGATTTGGGTGCAACAATGGGTAATATTATCAATGCATCTTATAAGTTGATGGTACAGACAAAACCTGATGCGGTGCTTGTTTTGGGTGACACCAATTCTTGTCTGTCGGTTATTGGCGCAAAACGTCTTCATATCCCTATTTTCCATATGGAGGCAGGAAATCGTTGCTTCGATGAGTGTTTGCCCGAAGAGACTAATCGCCGTATTGTAGATATTATTTCAGATGTCAATATATGTTATAGTGAGCACGCACGTCGTTATCTTAATGCAAGCAGTGTAGCACCGCAGCGTACATATGTGAGTGGCTCGCCAATGGCCGAAGTATTGCACGAGAACTTGGCTGATATTGAGGCTAGCGATGTTCATCAACGTTTGGGATTGGAAAAGGGACGTTATATACTTTTGTCTGCTCACCGTGAAGAGAATATCGACACAGAGAAGAATTTTATATCACTCTTTACGGCGATTAATAAGATGGCAGAAAAGTATGATATGCCGATATTGTATAGTTGCCATCCTAGAAGTAGAAATCGCCTTGAGGCATCTGGTTTCCAACTTGACCCTCGTGTTATACGTCAGGAACCTCTCGGCTTCCACGATTATAATTGCCTGCAGATGAACGCATTTGCAGTAGTATCTGATAGTGGCACATTGCCCGAGGAGAGCTCATTCTTTACATCAGTAGGCCATTCATTTCCAGCGGTTTGTATCCGCACATCGACAGAGCGTCCAGAGGCCTTGGATAAGGGTTGTTTCATCTTGGCTGGCATCGATGAGAACTCATTGTTGCAGGCTGTAGATACAGCGGTTGAGATGGTAAAGAATGGCGATAACGGCATACCCGTACCTAACTATGTAGATGAGAATGTCAGCACTAAGATTGTCAAACTCATCCAAAGTTATACTGGCGTAGTTAACAAAATGGTTTGGAGAAAAGAGTAGTTGTTTCTTAAACATGTTAGATTAAGTGTAATATAGTTATAATAGTAGACACAGTATTTATGGGAAGTCACGTAGTTTGTCTCTCTGTCAACATGTATCCAGAATATATCATCATAAACTTGGATAAGCTTACATTTTCAGGTAATCTAGTTAACT
>JAZOVT010000051.1:0-6585 GCA_045658845.1 Alistipes sp. | reverse complement strand
ATCAGTCGCTTTTTTTGTGCTTGATAGTCTGTTTGAGCAGGCTCAACTGCCTATCGTTCACAAAAAGTGCGCTTCGCTCACTTGCTTTCAATGGCGTGGGCACTACTCACTAAATATGGGGTTGCGGGAATAATTAGATGTTTATTTTCAGTGGTATTCCCGCTTCACCTTCGCTTCGCTTGGCGGTCGAGTCCCCTACGCACCGCAGAAATTTGATAGCAAGCGACTGAATATCAGTCGCTTTTTTTTGTGCTTGATAGTCTGTTTGAGTAGACTCAACAGCCTATCGTTCACAAAAAGTACACTTCGCTCACCTCTATCAAACACAAAAGGAGTTCAAAATGAACTCCTTTTGCTTTATTATCCTATGCAACCCATCGTCTGTCGCTATCGTAAATCTGGTCGAGCAGTGATTGTGGACACAATGCATTCATCTCGGCTAACTGTCGCTCATAGAGCCACAAATCGGTTATTCTGTGACAACTCTTTGCTGTCTCTATGTTCATATTAATACGTCGGAATTCTCGTTTGAGTGCAGATATTGACTCTTTTGTGAGGCAACGCGCCAAATCCCTCATAAATCTTCGGTTTCCCGAATAATTACCAACGTGTTCCATAATGAACTTTGCCCATTTGTATCGCAGAATAGCCTGCTGTGTTGGTGATTCGCTTTGGTCTATTTGCCGTTTGTAGTCGGTACAGACCTTTTCGAATGCGTAGCGGTAGATTTTTACTTCACTACCTGAAGTCGATGCTGCGGGTGCATAATAGATGGGCGCACCCGACTTGCTCACCAATGTGGTGAGCAACTTTGCTTTTTTCTTTTCCATTGATTAAATACATTAAAGTTAAACATATAAAAACCCTATATCAGGCGCGTAGTTCGCCCGATTTTAGTTCTCAAAAACGTCAAAGAACACCCCTGCAACTCAACTTTCGTAGAGCAACAAGATGTAGTTTTTGAGTATGTTTAACGTTGTGCCATCACTTGTGTGGCAACCTTTAATGTATATCATAATAAGAACCGATAAACCTATATAGCGAGAGCATAATTTGCCCACACCAAAGTTTATTGAAAAAATACGTTTGTTGATTTTATAGTCCTAATGCACTGCAAATATAATGTAAACTTTCGAAATGTCAAATATTTATGAGAAAAATTATAGGCAGCCCCAACTGAACGAGGCTGCCTATATATAATCATCAGCACGATGCGGCTACTACTTAATCTTGTAGGCTATAAGTGTTGAGCCGTGGCGGATATAAAGTATTCCGTTTGCGATGACGGGATGAGCCCAATGTGGACCCTCGCCCGATGTGATACGGAACTCCGATACAATCTCAAACTTCTCGCGTGAAGGTTTTGCAAGTGCCACAGTGCCTCGGCGCTCCTCATAGCAATAGAGCATATTATCTGCCGCTATGATTGCACCTTTGCTCTTGCCCGTCCACGCCTCGTTGTAGAGGACATCGCCTGTTTCCCAATCCAAGGCATACCAATTACCCATTCCGTTGTTGATGTGTGTGGTGCTGTAAATAGTATTTCCCAACTCCACATAACCACCCATATGGGTGTCAATCTGGTCGTTGCTCCATAGTAATGTTGCACTCTTCAAATCATCCGACAACTGCAACATATAAGAGCCAATGTCGTATCCCTGACTGAAAAAGACCTTTCCATCCTTGAAGATTGGAGAATTAATCGTCGGGTTACCAACATCACCGTGATGGCCCTTTTTGATTGTGAAATCCCACTCTATTTCGCCGTTTTTGGCATTTACACCAAATATCTTGGATGCCGTAGCGCCTATAATCTGCTTCTTGCCCTTGTGCTTGATGATAATGGGTGATGCGTATGAATTACAATCGTCCAACGAACTGCTGCGCCAAATCTCTTTGCCCGATTTCTTGTCTAAAGCAACCATTGTAGCCTCTTCGCCTGCGGGGCTGTAAATAACCTTATCATCAAATACCAATGGGCTTTCACACGTTCCGTATGTATTAATCTTGCGTTTGTGCGCTTCGCTGCCTGCAACGCGCCAAATCTCCTTGCCATCAGCGGCATTCAAGCAGATAATATCGCCACTGCCGCATATCGCATATACTTTGCCGTCGGAATAGGCGGGTGTTGTGCGAGTCTCGGGATAAGTGTTGTGCCAGGGTTTACCATACTCAACCGTATAAATTTTCTTGCCATCGAGCGTGTAGGCCGAAAGAGTCTCCATCGAGGCATCGGCATTCATACCCGTAACAAATATATACTTGTCGGTGACCGTAGGGCTTGAGTTGCCTTTGCCAACGTCTGATGTCTCCCACAACTTTTGAGGGCCTTCGGCGGGCCACTCTTTCAGTAGCCCACTCTCGTTATAGATACCGTTGCGCTGTGGACCTCGCCATCCGTAGAGCGGAAATTGAGCCATAGCCGAAAAAGTATTTATACATAAGAGCAGTAAAAGTGCGCCTTTGATTGTTGTTGAAATAGTCTTCATAGGGATTGAGTTTGGTTAATATCTTTTTGGGGCTATTTATTTTACCTTAAAGGCCATCAATGCCGAGCCGTGACGAATGTACATCACTCCGTTTACGATTACGGGGTGTGCCCAGTGTGGACCCTCGCCTTTGGTGATGTTGAATGATGAAACGATGTCGAACTTCTCGCGTGAAGGTCTTACAAGGGCTACAGTACCACGACGCTCGTCGTAGCAATAGAGCATATTGTCGGCAGCGATAATTGAGCCTTTACCCTTACCTGTCCAAGCATAGTCGTAAAGCGTCTCTCCGTTGCCCCAATCTACTGCGCACCAATTACCTGCACCGTTGTTGATGTGGTTGGAGCCATAGATTACACCATTTACCTCAACATAGCCACCGTGGTGAGTGTCCAAAGTTGTATTCTTCCAAAGCAATGTAGCGCTCTTAAGGTCGTCAGAGAGTTGCAACATATAGGCGAAAATATCATAGCCGTGGCTGAAGAAAATCTTACCATCTTTGAAGAGCGGTGAGTTAGGTGCAATGTTTGACCATCCACCTCGTTCGCCACCCCAGCCTTTGTATGACCACTCGATTTCACCGTTGTCGGGATTAACACCGAAGATATGTACGGCTGAAGAGCCGATAATCTGCTTCTTACCCTTGTACTCGATAAGCATTGGAGAGACATAGGCTCCTACGTCACCAAAAGATGTAGTCTTCCAAATCTCCTTGCCTGTCTTGCGATTCAAAGCCACCATTGTAGTCTGTGAACCAGAGGGGGTGTAGATTACCTTGTCGTCATATACCAATGGGCTCTCGGCTGTACCCCAATTACCTGTTTTGTGGGCATAGGTCGTACCTCCATCGACATACCATACCTGCTTCCCATCCTTTGCATTGAGGCATACAATCTCTCCAGCACCACTGATAACATAGAGTTTGCCATCCATATATGATGGTGTAGTACGAGTCTCGGGGTAAGAGTCCTTCCAGGGCTTACCATACTCAACTGTATATAACTTCTTGCCATCGAGTGTATATGCCGACAAAATCTCTTTTGTGCCATCTGCATTCATTCCTGTGATGTAGAGTGTATTTCCGACAATCAGGGGGCTTGAATAGCCTTTACCAGCGTCGGCAACCTCCCACAAAAGTTGTGGGCCTTCGGCGGGCCACTCCTTCAAAAGGCCCTTTTCGGGATATATACCGTTACGCTGTGGGCCACGCCAACCGTAAGGTGTTGTTTGTGCCATTACAGATGATGCAAGAGCACACAAGAGGCAACATATAGTTGCTTTGCGGATGTTTGAAAAAATGTTAGTTTTCATAATTAAAGTGTTGTTTAGAATTTTTCTTTGTCTAAAAGTCTTTGTTGTTTAAGGTTTTTTCTGCAATAGTGATAGCCTTTGCTACCTCATTATTAATGAATTTGCTGGTCAAATATAGTAATATTATTGCAATAAGCAGTGCGCTCAGCCAAATAATTATGTTTACATTGGCACATTGCTCTCCAATGCCTATAATTGCGCCTATAAATCCCGTTGATATAGCATAGATGGGAGCAACGACATTTTCGCGATATAATATGCGTTGTAGCGAGGATTTTTGGAATCCCATAAGTAGCATATTCTGGATGTTTGCTCTATCTCGCGTAAGGCTTTTACGCACAACAATCACCAGACTGAATATGCCTAACAACAATCCGATACTTCCCAAGGTCATAAAGATACTTAAATAGGTGTCGGTGACTTCGTTATACATAGCCAAACGCTCCGACGTGCGGGTTGCGAGCATACCATATTCGTAAAGACTTTGCGAGAGAATCTGTTTGGCCGAGGTGAGTTGTTGTTCGTCGAGGCCTGTGCCGACAAGGAACAAATCGCATCCGTTGTTTTCGGGCCACGCCTGCTTAAATAACTCTTTATCCATAAGAATACTACCCTGGAATAGTCCACCCGATAATGTTGCAGCCAAAACGATGGCTATTTGACGGCCGTCGTGCTGTGTGTAATATAGCGTGTCGCCCAACTCCTTCACTATGCTCCATTGTAGCACCGTAGCATCGACAAGTGCAGGATATACCCCATCGCCCAAAGGCTTTGCTAAAGATTCGAAAATCTCTTTGGGGTTAGAGGCGTTGTAGATGTTTTTGCCCAATGCAAATTTATCCTCGGCCATAACCTTGAAATCAACGCCTAAAACAGACGGCTCCGACACCTTATTAAGATTCAGGCAACTTGCATCGTCGGCCCGATAACGGAAGCAGGTCAGAACCTTGAATTCATCACTCCACTCGGCATCGATACCCAACTTTGAACGACCAGCCGTCGTCGAGGGGTCGTGTTGTAGTTCGACACTACTCTCGCACCATAATGTGTATCCTCCCGTTGCGGTAGATTGTTCTACCCTATTGTCAAAACTACGACGGTTTAAGCCCACCACAAAGACGATAAACACACCAAAGGCCAACACCGCCAGCGAGAATCCTATCTGATTACGCGAAGCGTATAGTTTGCTGATGTTAAATCTTAAGGCACTTAATTTCGAATCGCATATCTCTCGGTGTCGCCTCCAAACTACGACTGCACGGAATGAAATAATGGCGGTAAGCATTGCGCAACATCCTGCCACTACCGATAGCAAGACCGAGCCGTTACCACTCAAGCAATAGATATATATGGCAATGGTTATAAAAAATGCTACGATGCTATAACCTATAAGCCTTGATAATGTGTCTCGTTTTTCGTGTTTTTTGATGCCCTTGTCTTTTGATTCGAAGATTTGTTTTATGGCAGTCCAGACTACTCCTATGGCCAATAGCAGACTTACAATTGCGCCGATGATTATTGTCGGAGGTTGTAACGTAAGCCTAAATGTAGCCGTATGCGTAGCCCCTTGCCATACACTTTCGAGAAGCAATAAAATAATTTGGGTATATAAAACTCCGCATATAGTACCTGCTATAGTCGCCCAAAAAACTATCGGCAAAGCCTCAATAAATAGTTTGCGTCGGATTCGTTGCTGCGTGAATCCTGTGATGCTCATAACCTCTATTTCGCCACTACGCTCCGAATACATCTCTATCAGAGGTGTGTACATCAAAAGCAGTGCTGCAGCAACAATGAAAAATCCCAATGCAAGGAATAGTGACGAGAAGTCCACTCCATTGTTTGCAGCATAGAGGGCATCTTCGCGAGGATGAATTAATTGCAGACCAAACATCTGTGGCTGCAAATTGCTTATGCGTATATCCTCTGCCGAAACATCACTTCGTAATGCAGTAGCCGTACCATAATCGTTTGCCCAAGCCTCGGCAACCGCGCTATATGCTATCAGGGCTTTGGGAGTCTGCTTGTATTTGTACCAATAATCCTCGTCCTCATCGGTTATCAAATCCATATCAATTGGCAGGTCGCTATCCCATTCCGAACAACGCTCAACATCGCTCAAGCCTGGAAACTCTGCGCTCAAACCCTTGTCTTGATGCAACTTGTCCAATGGCAATATAGCCTTGATACGAAGCCGTAGGCTATCGGTCGCGAGCGATTTCAAATCTTCGGCAACAAAGTAACTCACCGTAACTACATCGCCTATTGTAACACCAAGTCGTTTAGCCGAATAGTCTGATAAAATAACCTCGTCGGGCTCTAATTTATAACCCTCATACTCCTCTACTGCCGTTACAAACGAATATGGAATATCGCCGCCCTTGTCGCTGCGTATATGGTTTGCCAGATAGGAGTGTAAGCGGTTGAGCGATGGGTTTTGGCGGCATAGCGTTTCGACCACATCCGCCTGAAGAAACACTCGTGATGATGTTATCTCCGAGCCTTGCTCGCGGGGTGATACTTCAAGCCCAGAGTAACGGCTCTGCCACGTCGCCAGCCATTGTTCATTAGAGATTGATTTGTCGGAGAAAATGATGTTTATCTTACCGTCAGCGCCCAATTCTTCGGCCAACTCTTTGCGCGATAGGAATATATTAAACGGCTCTGTTTGTTCGTTGCGAAGATTGATATTTCCACCCTCTTCGGCTGATTTTGTGCTTGAAATCTTCAGCCTTATGCTTGTTGTGTAATTTTTTGTAACAAAAAGACTACCCGATGGAATCAA
>JAZOVT010000050.1:0-10280 GCA_045658845.1 Alistipes sp. | reverse complement strand
CTCTCGGTTTCTCAAAATCAGGCCTTAACCCCGCGAGGGGTGTGCCGCGCGCACCGTTGGACGATTGCGAACTCCGGAGCCCCACACCTTGACTTATCGGCAGATTCGTCAAACAAGAAAAGGAACTTCTATGCGGTTTTTGTTTTTAAGCGAGGAGCAAAACAGATAGAATACAAGTAAACAACATTTTTATATAAAATTAACTAACATTAACAAACACAGAGATGACAACAATAGTTATAACTGCTATAATATCTGTCGTCGTGACTTTGGTGGCCTACATATTGGTTACTAACTACATCACGAAGAACACGATACAAAAGCAACGTGCTACGGCTCTCAAGGAGGCCGAGGCCGAAGGTGAAATGATTAAGAAGGAGAAGATTCTTCAGGCAAAAGAGAAGTTCATTCAACTCAAGAGCGAGCACGACCGTACAATCAACGAGCGTAATCAGAAGATTGCACAGGCGGAGCAGCGAGCAAAGCAGATTGAGGCAAACTTACAAAATCAGCAGCGCGACCTTGAGAATAAACTCAAGGAGAATGACCGTTTGAAGGAGCAGATGAATAGCCAATTGCAGAGCCTTAACTCAAAGAAGGAGGAGTTGGCTGCAGTCATCAAGGAGCAAAATGTACGCTTGGAGCAGATTTCGGGTATGAGTGCCGAGGATGCAAAGAATATCTTGATGGAGAATATGAAGGAGGAGGCCAAAACAGAGGCTGCATCATACATCAACGAGACTATTGAGGAGGCCAAACTCACTGCTACAAAAGAGGCAAAACGTATCATCGTAACATCTATTCAGCGTGTCGCTACCGAGACTGCTATTGAGAATGCTGTAACGGTATTCAATATTGACAGCGACGAGGTTAAGGGCCGTATCATTGGCCGTGAGGGCCGTAACATCCGCGCATTGGAGGCTGCTACGGGTATCGAGATTATCGTTGATGACACTCCCGAAGCAATTATCTTGAGCGGTTTCGACCCCGTTCGTCGTGAGATTGCACGTTTGGCTCTGCACCAACTCGTTACCGATGGTCGTATCCACCCTGCCCGCATTGAGGAGGTTGTAGCGAAGGTGAAGAAGCAGATTGAGGAGGAGATTGTCGAGGTTGGTAAGCGTACCGCTATCGACTTGGGTATTCACGGTCTGCACCCCGAACTTATCCGCTTGATTGGTAAGATGAAATACCGTTCATCATACGGTCAGAACCTATTGCAGCACGCTCGTGAAACGGCTAATTTGGCAGGTATTATGGCATCGGAGTTGGGATTGCCCGTTAAGGCTGCACGCCGCGCTGGATTGTTGCACGATATTGGTAAGGTACCCGATGACGAGCCCGAATTGCCACACGCAATTATCGGTATGAAGCTGGCCGAGAAATACAAGGAGAAGGCTGACGTATGCAATGCTATTGGTGCACACCACGATGAGATTGAGATGTCTTCAATCATCGCTCCCATCATTCAGGTTTGTGATGCTATCTCTGGTGCACGTCCTGGTGCTCGTCGCGAGGTTGTAGAGTCTTACATCAAGCGTTTGAAGGAGATGGAGGATATTGCACTCTCATACCCTGGCGTTATCAAGACTTATGCTATTCAGGCTGGCCGTGAGTTGCGCGTAATCGTAGGCGCAGACAAACTCTCAGACCAGGAGTCTGAGTCATTGTCACACGACATAGCAAAGAAGATTCAGGATGAGATGACTTATCCTGGTCAGGTGAAGATTACTGTTATCCGCGAAACTCGTTCAGTAAGTTACGCAAAGTAATCGACACACGACTATTTGAATACACACAAAAAGAGTTCAACCTTCTGGCTGAACTCTTTCTTTATATATAGGGTATAAACTACTCTTTGGTGGCAATCAGTTCGTCAATCTTCGACACAATCATATCGGGAGTAATACATCTTAAGCATTTATAGTCCTTTGATTCGCAAGGTTTGTTACCATATACCGAACAGGGACGGCAAGGCATCTCCTCCTGCAAAATTCCCTCCGTCGGACATCCCCAACCGAGGAATCCCAACGACGGGTGGGTAGCACCCCATACCGACACTACGGGAGTAGCCGTCAGCGAGGCCATATGCATAGCGAGTGAATCCATCGAAACGATGCAGTCAAGATGCGACATAAGATTTAACTCTCCACCCAAATCGACCTTACCATTGAGAGCCGTAACATTCTCATATTGCGACTCCATATTTCGAGCAAATTCGGCCTCGGCACCACCGCCACTATGGATGAATACCCTGCTATAACGCTCGCTCATCTTGCGTACAACCTCCACTCGCAAATCCTCTGGATAGGTCTTGCCATCGTGAGCCGAGAATGGCGCAAAGCCAACCCACACACCACTCTTCTCGCCCATAGGATTTGGCAAATTCTGCTTTACTGCAGGAGCGGGGTCCTCAAACTCAAAGCCCATTCTACGCAACACATCGCAATAGCGAACAACGGTATGTTTAAGCGGCACACTGTTATGGCTGTTATAGCCTACACGGAACCACTTTTCAATCTTACCCTTATCTATCACAGCCGTCTTCTTACCGCTCAACCAACAGAGTCGGCGAACAGCCGACGAACGCATCACACTATGCATATCGGCAACGGCATCGACCTTCAATTTCGATATATCACGCCACAGACGCCAAATACCCTTCACGCCTTTGTGGCGGCCTTTGGTATCGGCAAACAAGAAATCGACATTCAGGCCATTGAAGAATGGGGCAAACAGACGACGTGTAACAATAGTAAGCCGCACATCGGGATAAACCTCCTGAAATGCACGCACCGTATGCGCCAACATCGCCACATCGCCCATCGCCGAAAGACGTATCAGAGCAATATGCCGAGGTAACTTTTTATTATTACTATTTTCCGATTTATTACTTGTTGCCATAAAGTACAGGGTTAAGCGAGGGGTCGTTATACATCTTCATCTGCTTGTAAGTCTTCATATACTTGCGACCTGCCTCAATATCCTCCAACAACTCCTCGATGGCTGTCGAAAGGTCCACCTGCTGCGCCAACAATGTATCGAGTTTCTTCTGACAAGCATCACGATGTGACTGCTCAACATCCTCGCGTACTACCTCCTGATGCATATGATAAATCTTAAGCGCGAGGATTGACAAACGGTCAATAGCCCACGCAGGAGTCTCGGTATTAATACGAGCGTCGGGAGCAGTTACTACATCCTTATACTTATCGAGAAAATATGAGTCGATATACTCCACCATATCGGTACGCACCTGATTCGATTTGTCAATTCTGCGCTTTATAACCAACGCATCGGCAGGGTCAATATTGGGGTCACGAATGATATCCTCCAAATGCCACTGAACTGTATCGACCAAATTCTTCTCATATAACAAAGCATCCAACGAGCCTGCTGGATAAGGATTCTCAAACTTATGGTCAACATCATCAAAGCGGTGGTAATCATCTATCACGCGATTGAAAATCTTATTTGCATTTTCTGTAAACATATTATGCAGTAGTTTTATTGGTTATTAATGTAAAATAATCTATCTTTGCCTTTAGTTGATAATTACAAAGATAATGAATTTTTCTAAAAAAGCAATATTTGCCCTAATTTTCTCGGCTATCATCTGTTCGGTTGCCGACTCTTGGGCACAGACACGACTCACCAAAGAGGAGTACATCGACCGTTATAAGGAGATAGCCATCGACCATATGGAGCGTTACGGCATCCCCGCCAGCATCACTATGGCGCAGGGAATCCTGGAGTCCGACAGTGGTAACAGCAACCTCGCACGTCGCTCAAACAATCACTTCGGCATCAAGTGCAAGAAGGATTGGAAAGGTGCAAAGGTCTATCATACAGATGATGCCCCGAATGAGTGTTTCCGCAAATATGATTCCGTAGAGGATTCCTACGAGGACCACGCAGAGTTTTTGGACAACTCACCACGCTACGATTCGCTATTTGCATATCGTTCTAACGACTATCGTAGTTGGGCACGAGGCTTGAAGGCTGCAGGCTATGCTACGGCTCCCGACTATGCGCAACGACTTATAAAAATAATCGAGGATAATAAACTCTTTTTGTTGGACCAGGACAATGGCGCATTGCTCTACGCTTCACGCTTCAAGAGTGACGAAAATGTAGCCGAGACATTCGCAGAGAGCAGCAGTGTTAATGTACCTACAACCACCGAGGGTCGCATCGACCCCAACGATTACCGAGTTGTAGAGCGTACATACAACGGATATAGCGTTTATGCCAACAATCTCTCGCACTTTGTGATTGCTCGCAACGGAGATACATTCAAAGATATTGCCTCGACGTTTGCCATTTCGGAACGTACTTTGCGAAAATACAACGAGATAAACCCCAAATCTACGGCCGACCCCATAGAGGGTGAATTGATTTACATCGAGCGCAAACAGACAAAGTGGTTTGGCGAGGAGCAATATCACATAGTCAAGGAGGGGGAAACGCTATTGTCACTCTCGCAGGAGTATGGCGTTAGATTGAAAAAGTTAGCCTCACTGAATCGACTAAAATCATCGGCTCAATTGCAGGCGGGCCAACGCATAAGATTATATAAATAACTATACTATTTTATAAGAGATTGAGGTAGTATATCGGCAAAAATGACAAAACATAACAACAATGGATAAATCACCTATGCGCGAGAAGATTCTCGCAACGATAATCAACAAATCGACGCTCAAGCAGCACATATTCGACAATACGTTTACGACGTTTAACGAACTCAAAGATGTATTGTTTGAGATTGCTTCGGAGTTAGACGATGACTTGGATGGCAAATTGGACAAACGTGTGAGAATAGAGTACCGCGACAGAGGTAAGTTCGAGGCCCAATTGCAGATTGCCAGCGACTTGCTCATATTCCAGATGCACACCGATATTTTTGAGTTCGACTCAAATCATATCATCTGGCAAAACGAATATGTACAGGCTGAACGCGACAATTCGTATTGTGGCGTAATCAATATCTACAACTTCTTGTCCGACTCGTTCAAATTTAACCGTAATGCCGATGAGGGTTATTTGATTGGCCGTATATTCATCAACCGCGAAAAGAGTTTCTTCGTAGAGGGCAAGCGCCAGACCCTGGTACGCCCGATGACTTTTGGACACGACAAGATTACTCGTGAGGCCCTTATCGCGATTATGGAGGCGGCAATCAACTATGCAATAAACTTCGATTTGCTCACTCCGCCCTACGAGGAGAACAAGCGTGTTACGGTTGACCAATTCAATACCAAGATGGATAATTCAAAGTTTGTAACGGGAAAACGCTTGGGATACGAGTTTAATGTAGATGATATTTAACCTGCAATTAATAGAGATGAAGAAATCGATAATTATACTTACCGCAATATTTACAACACTCACGACTGCGGCCCTGGCCCAAAAGACATACGACGATTTGATGGCATTAAGCCGCCTGAATAGAGGCGTGAGCGGACTACGCTCGATGCAGGATGGCGAGCACTATACGGTTAATCGCGGAGGGGCTATTTTGCGACATAGTTATGCCGACCAAAATGTTTGCGACACACTATACAAAGGCCGTTTTGCAAGTTATGAATTTACGCCAGCCGAGGATATGCTTATTCTGGGCAACAACTATCGCCCCATCTACCGCCACTCTTCGACGGTTGATTATCAGATAGTATCAATCGCAAACGGCGAAGAAGTTGCACGATTTAACGGCATCCGAGACCTATCGCTTTCGCCTGATTCAAAGATGTACGCATACGCTAAAGATAACAATCTCTATGTTGGCACGCTTGGCCAGGAGGCTACAGCCGTAACCAACGATGGCGAGTGGAACAAAGTCATAAACGGCACGGCCGATTGGGTGTACGAGGAGGAGTATGGCTTTACCAAGGCCTACGCGTTCTCTACCGACTCAAAGAAGATTGCATATCTGCGTTTCGACGAGAGCCAAGTGCCCACTTTCGAGATGATGCGTTTCGATGGTACACTCTACAACAAGCCATATTCGTTTAAGTACCCCAAGGCTGGCGATAAGAATTCGGTAGTAGAGTTGTGGCTGTACGACATTGCATCGGCAAAGAAGGAACTCATTGCATCGGGCGAGGAGCGTGACGAATATATCCCGTTCATCGGTTGGACTCCCGCTGGCGAGTTGTATTACTATCGCATTGACCGCAAGCAACGTAACTTCGAGGTTGTTCTGTGCCACGCAAATGGTGAGCAGCAAGTAATCTACAAGGAGTCATCTCCGCGATATGTTGAGCGCCCCGCATTAAGTACCATCCGATTTATTGATGGCGATAGATTTATCGCTCACAACGAGACATTGTCGGGATGGAATCACATCTATCTCTACTCTATCAAAAACGGCCTGCAACCACTTCGCGCCTTGACCGAAGGTGAGTGGCAGGTGACAAACATCGTAGAGACGACCGATAAGTATATATATTATATGTCTACGGAGTCATCGCCTCTGCGCCGTAACCTCTATGCCGTTGACTATAAGGGCAAACACAAACGTTGTCTTACCGAGCGCGAGGGAACATACTCTATTGCTCCAAGCAAGGGTATGAAGTATTATATCTCGACATTCTCGTCAGCCAACGAGCCTCGTAACGTTGAAATCCGAAATGAGAAAGGTGAGTTAATCCGCACGCTTGTCGACAATTCAGAACTCAACGAAAAGATGCAGCAGATGCCCCAAAAGGAGTTCTTCACCTTCACCACAGAGCGTGGCGATAAACTTAACGCATATATAATCAAGCCCGCAGACTTTGATGTAAACAAGAAGTACCCTGTACTTTTGACACAGTACTCAGGTCCCGGTTCGCAGTCTGTCGCTGATTCTTTCTCGCTCGGCTGGGAGAATGTTATGGTCGGCAACGGTTACATAGTCGTATGTTGCGATGGTCGCGGCACAGGATATATGGGCGAAGAGTTCAAAAAACAGACCTATGGCGATTTGGGCCGCTTGGAGGTAGAGGACCAAATATCGTTTGCCCGATATATGGCATCACAACCTTACGTCGATGCCGACCGCATCGGAATCTACGGTTGGTCATACGGTGGCTTTATGGCACTGGGTTGTGCACTCAAGGGCGAGGGCCTGTTCAAGATGGCGATAGCCGTTGCTCCCGTTACCTCTTGGCGCTACTATGACACAATCTATACAGAGATTTATAACGACCTGCCACAGGATAATCCCAAGGGTTACGACGAGAACTCTCCCATCAACTTTGCCGACAAGTTGCACGAGCGCACACGATTGCTGATTATGCACGGTACGGCCGATGATAACGTACACGTTCAAAATACGATGGAGATGTGTCACGCACTGAATCACGCCGGCAAGCAGTACGATATGATGATATATCCCGACCAAAATCACTCGATGTATCCATCATACTCGCAGAACATCCGTATCAAGATGATTCAATACACACTTCAGAATCTATAAACGAAGCAGTCACAAAACAATCTGCCCCGACTGATAATCCAAACCAGTCGGGGCAGATATTTTTAGTAGCAAGAGGATTTACTCTATCTCGTCGGCCTTTAGGTGCGTAATCTTTCCGTCACGCATAACGACTAACTCGCCGTTCTCCTTCTTCACGCGCTCCTTCAAGCGCTGCTGGGCCAAAAGAATTCCAGCATCTATCTTCTCTTGCAACTGTTCAAGTTCCAATTCACTCATACTATCTACATTTTGCATATTTGACGATATGATAACGTATCTACAACCTCTCTTATTTCGTCGCGAGTACCGTATGCTATCTTTTTAACGCCCTCAACCGAACTATTGTCATAAATAACCCAATAATCACAAATAGGTGTATAGAGCGAAGTCAAATATCGTAATCCTCTAAAATAGCGACGGCGCACCACCTCGGGCGGAACATTATGGCCACCCTCCTGCACTCTGCGCGCAACACGTTCGACGGCCTGGTCGGGCGTAGGCAACCAAAAATAGAGCAACGACACAAAATAGCCTCGCTCCTGCGCCATACGGATAAATCGCGTATAGTAGCGTGTAGCCAACGTAGTCTCAAAAGCAAAATCCACGCCTGCCGACATCAAATCGTCCATTCTCTTGCGCATCAATCGGCCTGCATCGATGGATACTCGCGAAGGATTAAACGGCGAAAGGCCCTTAGCGATTTCGTCGGCATTGACAAAATCTCGGCACTCCAGCATCTCCGGCAATACGGAATAAGATGCTGTCGTTTTACCTGCACCATTGCACCCTGCTATGATATAGAGTCTTGGCATACACTCAACCTTATTTATTGGGCAAAGTTAATTAATTTTATCTTAATTTACAAAACATTGGCCACACCCGCCGCAGATACACTATAACGCCATAAAAAAGCATAATCAAAATAATTTATACATCTTAACTACTTTTACTCAATAAAGGTATTATCTTTGCAATGGTATGAGGTATGAAAACTCTATTAATTAATATTATTACAGTAATTATGACAACAGCGACTGTTACTCAGAAATTCACGCTTGCTCCACTTCCGTATTACAAGCACTCGTTAGAGCCATACATCTCGGAGCAGACCATTATCTTCCACCACGACAAGCATTTGGCGGGATATGTAGCAAAACTCAACGAACTTATTGAGGGAACACGATATGCAGATATGACTTTGGAGGAGATTGTATGCCAATCGGATGGCGCAATATTCAACAATGCGGCGCAGACTTGGAATCACCAATTCTACTTCGACCAATTTTCACCAACACCCCAAAGCGAGCCTACGGGCGCATTGGCAGAGGCTATTAGAGGCCAATATGGCAACTTGGAAGAACTCAAAGAGCAGATGAGCAAAGCGGGTTTGGCCCTCTTCGGTTCGGGATGGGTATGGTTGGTATGTGATGGCAATCAGAATTTGAGCATCGTAAGTACTCAAAATGCTGGCACACCATTGACCGAAGGAAAGCGCCCCTTGATGACAATCGACGTATGGGAGCACGCCTACTACATCGACCACCGCAATGCTCGCGCCGAGGGTATAAAATCCTTCTGGGAGGTATTGGATTGGAAGGTTATCGATGAACGTTTCAACAAATGTTGCAAGCGATAAGATTACACCTCTTAGCAAGAAAACAAAATACAATTAAATAAAGGTAAAAAAGAAAATATCTAAAAAAGCAAAGTGACTAAAAATATTGGGTTGTCTAAAACCTAAAAGAAGTAAAAATCCGAGTGATTGAGGTAGATACAAAACTTACTCGCTACTTACTATCGAGAGCCCCACGCTCCACGACAGTGTTGGCGAACAAACTCCAACTTTCCGTAACGTACACGATAATATGCACGAACTCGGACAGGCTTATCACCTCCACAGTAGAGATGATTACCAAAAAGACTGCAATCGTTCTTCATATAAAACGTGATTAAAATGTTTGTTGCAGCGATTGAGTCGGTTGGTAAAAATCAGAGAACTGAATCACTCGGATGTAATAAAAAGGGCATCTGCGTGGGGCAGATGCCTTAAATGAAGAACGATACCGCCTTTCATCTTAATCACGACACAAAGGTAATATTCAATTATCTAATCTCCAAACAATTTTAGAAAAAACTGCTGATAGTCACGGGTTATTTAGTGTTTTTCTGTTTGTATTTTGCAAAACTTACACTATCTTTGTTGTTGGTTTGCGGAATACGCATTCTCATAGATGGCATTTAGGCTGTTGGATTTGTAACAAAAACGACCAATTTTTATAAACAAAAACACCAACAGGCACGATGAATGCCCTCGCTGTATAGCGTGGGTTGTGCTTGTGTTTTTGTGGGTGCTTGGTCGTACCTTGTTACTACAGGCTAACCCACGTTTCTCTTTTTTAAGTTAAACGGTTGCTATCTAATAGCAACGACACAATATTGTGTGCAAAATATTTAACTTAATAAACATTATGAGAAAATTATTCTTTTTTAGATGTCTTGCCTGTATCATTATGAGTTGGCTACTACTGGCATCTTGCTCATCAAGGAAATCTGACTTGCAGTTTATTTTCCCATTGGGTATAACTTATGACAAGGTTATGCAAGATGAACAAATCTCTTCAAAAAAAGCGAAAGCTAATTATGGAACAGAGGAAGAGTTGAGTGAATATTTATCGGATATATATACCCCCGATAAGGATAGTATATACGAAACTTATGAAGAAGATAATTTTAATTTAGATATAGATTTGAATAATATTACTGCCTTGAGTGTAATGAATTATGTCAAAGAAGGTATAACATATAGATTAACTCTAATATT
>JAZOVT010000049.1:0-6916 GCA_045658845.1 Alistipes sp. | reverse complement strand
GAAATTCTTATCCTCCGATGAAGCCAAAATCTCTACTTCGCCGAAGAACTTGGCCTCTTTGATAGCCTTCTTTGTCCAAACTCCCGTATGAACATATCCTGCCTTCTTACCGAGGAAGTTTGCGGGAATATGGAAGAATTGTGTGCTGGCGCCACCGCCTACGAAATATATTTTATAGTTATCGGGTACGTTAAGTAACTCTCTAAACAAACTCTGTGCTTCGCTCAATACCGCCTCAAACTCGGGCGTACGGTGCGAAATTGATAGTAACGAGAGCCCTGTGCCGTCAAAATCTATAATAGCCTTTGCTGCTGCTTCCAATACCACATCGGGTAAAACCGAAGGACCTGCGTTAAAATTATATTTTTTCATATATGTAAATTTGTTTTATTGTTATCTATCTTGCCAATGCAATTTCTTTGTTTTGTTCTACAAAGTAAACTCAAAAATATGATTATTCAAAATGTTTGTTGATTGTTTTATTACCTTTTTGTTGAGGATTTTTAGACAAAAACATAAAAACTGTAAATTAATCAGTTTTTTTAATAATGATATGATACTCTATTGGCCCTATTCTGTCAAAAAATAAATTTTTTTAAGATGTGATTTTTTTTCGGAAAAGGTTACAAAATATAAGTTGTGTGTCGTAAATTGTGCTTTCGTGGATGTGAAAACTCTTTGTCGTATGGAAATAAAAGTCGTTTTTCAATCCTTAATCCTGAATTTATTCCTATCTTTGTATAGGCAAAAAGCAAAATAACAAAAATATATATCAAATATGAGTAATAACCAACTTGTAGCCAAGGCGTTGGCTGCGGCTACCGATACTGTGGCGATGGAGATTGGGGTTGATATTTTAGATAAAGTCCCCGTTATGTTCAAGGAGTTGTTTCCCGAAAACCGAGCCTTGATTGTAGCCGACGAGAATACTTGGCGCGTCGCGGGCGAGGCTGTCTATGCTCACTTGCAAGCTGCAGGGGTTGAGTGCGAGGAGCCTTATATCTTTACCGACCCTCATCTGCACGCCGAGTGGACTTTTATCGAGATGTTGGATGGGCGTTTGGCGGCAACCGATGCTATTGCCGTAGCGGTTGGCTCCGGAACTATCAATGACCTCTGCAAACTCTGCTCTTATCATCAGTCTCGCCCATATATGTGTGTTGCAACTGCTGCATCGGTGGATGGCTATTCGTCGTTTGGCGCATCTGTTACCTATAAAAATATGAAGCAGACCTTCACCTGCCCTGCCCCGAAGGCTATTTTGGCAGATGTGGGTGTTATGGCTCGTGCTCCCAAGGAGATGACGGCGGCAGGTTATGCCGACCTCGCAGCCAAAATCCCAGCTGGAGCGGAGTGGATTGTGGCCGACTTTGTAGGCTCGGAGCCTATCCACGATGAGGCTTGGCATATCGTGCAGGATGGCCTGAAGGAGGCTTTGGCCGATCCCGAAGGTGTTGCGGCTCTTCGCCCCGAGGCGATTGCTCCTCTGGTTGAGGGTTTGATGTTGAGTGGCTTTGCAATGCAGGCGGCTCGCTCTTCACGCCCGGCATCTTGTACCGACCATCTGTTCAGTCACTTGTGGAATATGCGCAACCATACATATAATGGTGTAACTCCCTCGCACGGTTTTCAGGTGAGCGTCGGCACGCTCTTTATGTGTGCTATGTTCGATGAGGCTTACAAGAGCGATTTCACAGCACTCGATGTCGATAAGTGTGTAGCCGCTTGGCCGAGTCTTGAGCAGGTGCGTGCCTATGCCGAGCAGTTGTTTGCCAAGGAATCATTTGCCGAGTTGGGAGTGACGGAGATAACGGCTAAATATAATGATAAAGAGGAGGTGCGTCGCCAGATGCAACTTCTTAAGGCGAATTGGCCTGATTTGAAGGCTCGCCTTCAGACGCAGTGCTTGACCTACGACGAAATGTATCGTTGCCTCTCGATTGTCGGTGCACCCACCCAACCCGAAGACGTGGGTATCACAAAGGCACAGATGTTGGCCGATGTACCCTTTGTCCGCCATATCCGCCGCCGCTATAGTCTGCTCGATTTAGGATTGCGTGCTGGCACTCTTAATCAGTGGGTTGATGGCATCTTCGGCAAAGGCGGAATTTGGGAAGTAAAGTAAATTGGAAAACTGTATAATAAATAGGGACTTTGTCGCAAAGTCCCTATTTTTTTATTAATTATTGATAAGTTCGTTCAAAATGTATTCAACAGCCGTGTCTTTGTCGTTGAAGAAATCTTCGACAGTCTGTTCTATGTTGTAATGCGGCTCTACCCCTACACCCTCCATAGGATGGCCTTTGGGCGATAGACGAGGTTCTCTTGTCGGAATTCTAAACCAGATGCCATATTTGGAAACAAAATTCTGGGGCCTGCAACCCGTATCTCCCGCAGTTGCCTCACCTACTAATGTGGCATTGCCACTCTCTTTCAAGTCAATCGTAAAACTCTCAGCGGCAGAAAAAGTATAGTTGCTTGTCAATAAAAATAGTTTGCCTTTATATGCGTCAGGCTGTGGCGTAATATCTTCTCCATTAACACAGTGTTTTTGCGGATTACGAACAAGATATTCGGCTATCAATCGTCCATTGCCGCTATTACCTCCACCATTCTTGCGAATATCTACAATCAAATAGGGTAAATCGCAAACTTGTTGGTATGCCTGCTTGAAATCATCCACTACCCCATTACTCATTGACTCAATGCTGATGTATCCAACTTTGTCGTTGATTATTTCGGAACTTGCCAACGGTTTGTCGTCTGTGGTAGTTATGGGAGATTTTAATGGTAAATCGAGTGTTAATCTCTCTCCGTCGCGAAGCTCATCGCAGGTTAAAAGAGTATCGGTATAGGATATAAAGGAAGTCAGTTGTGTTAGTAATATTCGAGCATCATTTGTTGATGCCGAAACATACTTTTTATGATTGTCTACATACTCTTGAATAGATGCCCCATTTATAGATATTATTTCATCCTTATCGCGAAATCCATAATTTGCAATATGCTCCTCGGGTGTACTGATAAACAATCTATCTTCAACTGCAGTTGGAATATATGCACAATGATGTTTCTTAAGAGATACCCCAGCGTGACCAATATTCAAAGATGCAAAATACTCACAAAGCATTAACCCATAATCTGTTTTTGTCTTCACATCTTTCCCGATGCGGCTTGCCAATGATGTGTAAAGAGAATCAATGTTGTAAATTTTCTGCTTGTAGAGAGAACATTTTTCTACGACTTGTTCGTGGATACTCTTAAAATCTTCTGCAAAATTTTCGGGCTCGACAGGCAGTTCTGATGCAAAGTACGCTTTTATGTTGCTTTGCTCTTGTCTCTCCTGTTCGGTTAAATACTCTGTTAGTTCCTCTTTGAAGACGGTGGTAGAGAGTAAAATGGTTAAACCAAACAACCCTACGATAGATAGGATTGCAATTGCAATACACTTTAATGTTTTCATAATTGTAATAGTTGTTTGTTATAAAATATAGATAGATGATATATGCTTAAAAAAGGCTCTCCGAAGATAGCCTTTTTTGTTACATCGTATAATCCTCAATATTTCTGAATCCCAACAAAAGTTCTTTGTTGCTCATTCGTTTTTTGCCAGCCATCTGCATCGAGCGAATCTCTATTAATCCGTCAGCGCAAACAACGGCTATCTGCTCCTTGCCGTCGGAGATAATATCTCCTGCGTTGCCACTACCTTTGCCAGGCAAAAATGCCACCTCGAAAATCTTGGCCGAGCCCTTCTCCTCACCATTCAGGTACATAGGAGTCCACGCTGCAGGATAAGGCGACAGACCACGCACAAAATTAACTATGCGCTCGCCCTCCCACGACCAATCAATCTTGCAATCCTCCTTGAAAATCTTTGGTGCAGGCTTTAGCGTAGCCTCGTCAATGTGCATCTGCTCGATGGGTGTAAAATCTTGTGCGGCAATCTTTTCTACAGTTTCTACAACCAAATCACATCCCTCGGTCATCAACTTGTCGTACATCGTACCGATATTATCCTCTGCCAAAATAGGCATCTTGCGCTGACCTATAATAGCACCCTTGTCAATCTCGTGATTGAGCAGGAATGTTGTAATGCCTGTCTCTTTCTCGCCGTTGATAATCGCCCAATTTATAGGTGCAGCACCTCTATATTGCGGCAAAAGTGATGCGTGAAGATTAAATGTACCATAGCGCGGCATAGCCCATATTACCTCGGGTAACATACGGAATGCTATCACGATACCCAAGTCGGGCTGCAACTCCTGCATCGTCTGCACAAATTCGGGGTCTCGCAACTTTTCGGGCTGAAGTATTGGCAGTCCCAACTCTCGCGCAGCCACTTTTACATCGCTCTCGTGCATACGCTGACCTCGCCCAGCGGGTTTGTCTGGGGTTGTAACTACTGCTACTATATTATATCCCTCCTCTACCAAGCGTTTGAGTGACGCTACGGCAAATTCGGGCGTTCCCATAAATACTATTCTTAAATCTTTTCCGCTCATTTTTCTATTTGTTCTTTTTGCGTTTTGCTACTTGCTCCTGCATTTTGAGCCACAACTTTGAAGATGTGATACGGTCTCGCGTAGGATTCCAATAAGGAGCAATCTTCTCCTTGAATTGTTGCATCTTGGCGTAATACCACTCGGTGTCGAGCAACGAAGAGTCGTTAGTAGCCTTTATTATAAGATATACGGCAATCGGCGCTAACACAAAGGAGGATAGCCACATTCCCGAGAAGGAACTCCATACACCCTCTTTGGCGGCTTTCTCGCCGTTAAGACTTATGATATAATAGAATACGAAGAATGCCACCGAAATAACGATGGGCGTACCCAATCCACCCTTTCGTATGATTGCTCCCAACGGCGCTCCAATCAAGAAGAAAATGAGTACCGAGACGGGTAATGATAACTTCTTGTGCCAGTCGTTCTTACTGCGATAGAGTTGTGTCAGAGCGTCTTTTGCCGATGTCTCGTCAAATGAGAATGCGTTACGCGAATTTAGCGCCACCGAACGAGCCGACTGCCAAACCTCGTTACGCTTGCGAATATCCAGATGTTGCAACGAATCCAATAGATTAGCAGTGCTATAGCCCGTCTTATCACGACGCAGAGAATCTGGCAGACTCAATACTTGTATATCCTTTGAGAAGATTGTCTCTTGCAATAGCGGGCCGTAGGAACTTGTCGTATGTTCAGCCACTGCCCTGTCGAGCGAATCTATGGCGTGTTGCAACTCTACGATATTCATCGATTGTGAGCCTGATACCAAATCGTTCTCGTCGGTGCGCTGGAAGTCGAATCCCGTCATCGCTATACGCATATCCTGTACTTCGAATTTGTCGTGTCGCAAAGCATTTTTGTTATACCACTCGTTGTTGCGCGTCTGCTCATAATTCTCTCCGTTATAGAGTGTTATGAGTAAGAATCTTTTATCGTCGGTAAGGCGGATGTAGCCCGATTCGGCTATTGTTGTTCGCATATTGCCCGCCGCTTGTCGGTTGTCGTAAATCAGGATGTTGTTGAGTAGGCCCGTTTCGGGGTCTTGATGCTCAACGCGGATACTCAAATTTTCGTCAATACCATTGAAAAACAATCCGTCTTGAAACTCCAATACCTGTTTCTGGCGGTTGATATCGTATAGGATACTTCTCGATTTTTTGTAGGCATACGGCACCAAATTGTTTATGACAAAGAAACTTGCAATCGACATCACAATCGCAACACCAATCAGAGGTTTCATTATTCGCATCAGCGACATACCAGCCGATTTCATAGCCTGCAACTCGAAGTTCTCACCCAAGTTACCCATCGTCATAATTGCCGCCAGAAGCATTGCCAATGGCAAACCCAGCGGAATCATATTGATTGTGGCGTAGAACAAAAGTTCTATGATAACGGCGGCATCCAAGCCTTTACCTGTCAATTCGTCGATATAACGCCAAATGAAGTTCATCATCAACACGAAGAAGACGATGAAAAATGTTACTACCAACGGCCCTAAAAAGGATTTTAGGACTAATTTATGTATTGTTTTAAGCATCTAAATTCAATTTTTGCTTTGCAAAGATATAAAGTTTTGCGGCAATAAGCACTATTGTGAGTGTAAATATTATACTTGTACCTGGTGGAATCTCCCAATTGTAACTTGCAACAAGCCCTACGATGGCGCTCGAAGTGGCGATTATGGCAGCCCAAAATGATATTGCCGCGTAGGATTTTGTCAATGAATTGGCGGCAACAGCGGGTATTGTAAATAGCGAGAGCAGAAGTACAATTCCCATTATGCGTATTGCCATTACGATGGCTATTGCTACCACTATCATCAGAGCATAAGATGCTGTGCGTGTGGCTATTCCTTGGCTCGATGCGAAGTTGCGGTCGAATGCTGTGTACATTATGCTTCGCCACAGGAATATTGTGCCGACAACGCATAAAAACGCTAATATACCCATAGCCGTTACGTCGGATGATGTGACGGTTATGATGCTACCGAACATATAACTCGATAAATCACCCGATGTGTAGCCTGGTGTAAGACTCATAAACAATGCTCCGATGGCCATTCCTATTGACCATACGATGCCTATGGCGGAATCCTCGCGGATTTTGCCATTTGTTGAGGCCCATTCGATGCCCAATGCTGATAGTATGGCAAAAATCAATGCTCCGCCTAATGGATTTATTCCTGCGTAGAGTGCTATACCCAATCCGCCGAATGAGGCGTGAGTGATTCCTCCGCACAGAAATACAAGACGGCGCGTTACTATGTATGTGCCTATTATACCGCCTATTATACCTGCAAAAATTGCTGCCAATAGCGCGTTGGCCAGATAACGGTATTCGAATATATCGTAAAAAAACTCCATCTCTTGAATGAGTATAAAAACCTTGCAAATTTACCTAATTATCGG
>JAZOVT010000048.1:0-76098 GCA_045658845.1 Alistipes sp. | reverse complement strand
AACCCATTATCAGCGTGTAGAATCCCCATATTGCGACAAAAGAGGGTTTCGGCAAAAGCAATCTATTACGCATAATTGGAGTTTTTTTTATAATTTTACAATCAAAACAACAACTCTGTATGCGATATTTGGCAATTGTAGGATATTGGATTGCAGCAATGTTTACCATTGCTCTTGTTATGGTGAGTTTCGATTACTCGCTCGCGCGTGCTATGTTTCTTGGCTCGCTATATCTGCCTGCACTATTATGTTTACGATTGATGATACCTCAAATAGATTTCAATCGCCCCAAAGAGGCTATCCGAGACATAACGCTTATCATTTCAGGTGTAACAATCCTGACCATACTATTGATGTTAATAGCAAATATCGACTGTTCGATTTATGCTGGTTGCAACGTTCCGTCAACAATAATTAATCCCGCATTTGTCATCATCATCCTTTTCGCCATCGCTATTCCGCAATTCGCATTAGAGCGTTGGTTCGACAAACGCCAGCAACTCCACCCTCAAAGCATAGAGTTTATCTCTGACCGCCGCAAAGTGAAGGTTGTAATGAATGATATTGCCTATGTCGAGAGCAACGACTCGGAGGTATGGATACACCTTGCGAACAAAGAGACCTATCGCACAAAAACATCTATTTCACAATGGGTGTCGATTTTAGACAATGGAAATTTCATAAGAATACACCGCTCGTATCTCGTAAACAGACTCTATGTTGATAGACTCGATGCAGGTTGCATACATATATCAAATATATATCTGCCAATATCTCGCAAATACAAAGAGAGTGTACAACAACATTTCGCGCCACTCATTCAGCCCGCAATTAATATAGAGGCCACAAAATAAAATAACTCCCGCAATATTTGATTATCGCGGGAGTTATTGCATATCAAATTATTAAGTGTGCGCTATCTGCGCTTTCCACCTTTAGCCTTCTCTTGCTGACGCATCATCTCCTCCTGCTGACGCATCAACTCCTCGTAACGAAGTTGGAATTTAGACTTCTTCTTATTCTTCTGCTTGGCGGCATTACGCTCCATCATTGCGTGAATCTTATCATCATCCACAAAGCGACGGATAGCAGTCATCTGAATCATCGTAATAAGTTGCGACAACAGATAGTAGTAACACAAGCCCGAAGCATAATCATTAAACCAGAAAAGCATCATCACGGGCATCATATATACCATCATAAACTTCATACCTGCCATCTGAGGTTGAGCCGACTGCTGATTGTATGTAAACATCGAGAATCCAATCATTGCCGCACCCATCAACAGACAGAACAGACTGACGTGGTCACCATAGAACGGGATAGTGAAAGGCAAGTTCAGTACACTATCGTATGAAGAAAGGTCATCAGCCCACAAGAAAGGCTGCGCACGCAACTCAATACTTACGGGGAAGAAGCGGAACAACGCCCACAACAATGGCAACTGAATCAACATAGGCAAACATCCTCCCAACGGGTTGATACCCGCCTTCTTATAAAGATTCATCATCGCTTGCTGCTTCTTCATAGCATCCTCCTCGCGCGGATACTTCTCATTCAAGGCATCCATCTCGGGCTTGATAACGCGCATCTTTGCTGTCGAGAGATAACTCTTATAAGTAAGCGGGAAGATGAGCAACTTAACCAAGATAGTCAATATCAAGATAATGACACCGAAACTACCGATATACTTGCTCAAGAAGTCAAACACAGGAATAACTATCCAACGGTTAAACCAGCCTACAAGCCAACCGCCCAACGGAATCAAGCGCTCCATAGCAATCTTCTCGCCATCGGGGCCTACAACATCCGACAATACAGCATACTTATTAGGGCCACAATAGAACGAGAAGTTATACTCCGTAGTCTGTGCATTATAGGGCAAACCCAAACGAGCCGAATAACTCTTAATGAAACCAGAATCCTTTGACTCGGTTGTAAAGCCCATATCGGAATATGCAAAGTTATTATGAGCAATGAATGCCTGCGAGAAGAACTGCTGGCGGAATGCCACCCAATTAACCTCCGACTGCACCTGCTTCGACTTTGCATCCTCACTCATACCCAAATCCTCAACTGACTCCTCGCCAGGCAAGTGGTACGAAAGTGTAGTGTACATATTCTCGGTCTTGAAACTACGCTCATTCTGATATGTACGGTTAGCCCACTCAATTCCCAAAGTAGACTGTTGTGCCATAATCGGCGAGAGGTTCACCAACTTGATATTAAAATCGAGCATATAGTCGCGCGAAGGATTCTTCTCATCGTACAACACATACTCATACTGCAAGAAAGCACCTGCGGCAACCTCCAACTGCATCACCAAGCGTTGTGCATCGCCCTCACGACGCACACCCTCCGATGTAAATACATACTCCGAAGTATTTATAGGCAGATTGTTAAGACCCTGCTTGATATAGAATGTCATATCAAACTGTGCTGTCGAGGGGTCATACAAAACAACCTTCTCGTTTCGCTCACCCTTGGGCGCAAACTTGGTGTACTCATCAAGAGTCACCTTCGACATCACACCACCCAAAGTCGAGAAATCTACTGTCAAATAGTCATTCGACATTGTAAACTTCTGCGCCTCAGCCTGACGTGCGGCAGCGAGGTAATCACCATAGATGCTCTTTTCGCGCTCCTGTGCCGACTCAGCATCACTCTCTGCAGAGGCCTCTGCCTGTGCTTGCTCAGCCTCGGCACTCTCATTCGCTTGAGCAGTAGCAACCTCCTCGGCCTGCACCTGCTCTAAATATTGTTGATATTCTGCTTGTTGCTTGGAACTGTACAACATATAGCCGATAAAAATCAGCGACATAAGTACAACTCCGATAATCGTTTTCTTATCCATCTCTCGGTTTTATACGTTATTACTTCGCGGCACTCTTCTCCGCCTCACATTTATTTTGATACTCCAACGCTGCTTTTACAAAGGCTACGAACAATGGCGCGGGAGTAGCAACTGTACTCTTATACTCGGGATTGTACTGCACACATACATACCACGAGTTGTTATTCAACTCCATCACCTCAACCAAGCCTGTCTCGGGATTAACACCTGTAGCCACCATACCAGCAGCCTCGTATTGCGCCAAATATGCACCATTGAACTCATAGCGATGACGGTGACGCTCAACGATAGACTCTGTACCATAAGCAGCATAAGCCTTCGAGCCCTGCTTAAGCGTACAAGCATAGGCACCCAAACGCATTGTACCACCCTTCTCGCTAACCTTCTTGACATCCTCCATAAGGTCAATCACTGCATCCTTACACTTGGGCTCCAACTCACGAGTATATGCATCCTTGATGCCCAACACATTGCGGGCAAACTCGATAGTAGCGGCCTGCATACCCAAACCGATACCAAAGAACGGAATATTATTCTCACGAGCGTAACGAGCAGCCTCAACCTTACCCTCGAAACCACGAACACCAGAGCCTGGGGCTACGAAGATACCCGACACACCGCCCAACTTCTCGGCTGCATTCTCGGCTGTAACCTCCTCGGCGGGCACATACAAAACCTTAACTTTACAGTGATTAGCAGCGCCAGCGTGGATGAATGACTCATTGATTGACTTATAAGCATCAGGCAACTCGGTATACTTACCTACCAAAGCGACCTGTACCTTGTGGTTAGGATTCTTAATCTTCTCAACGAACTCACTCCACGACTTCAGATTGGGTTCCTCGCTATCCTCGATACCCAACTTGCGCAAGATTACATCATCCAAATGTTGTTCGTGCATACGCAACGGCACCTCGTATATTGTAGGTACGTCAATAGACTCTACTACAGCATCGGGCGTCACGTTACAGAACAGAGCCACCTTGCGACGAACATCCTCGGCAAGGCTATGCTCGGCACGCAATACCAATACATCGGGCTGAACACCCTCCGACTGCAACTCCTTAACAGAGTGCTGTGTCGGCTTGGTTTTCATCTCGCAAGCAGCAGCCATATAAGGCACCCACGCCAAGTGGATAAGCAACGAATTCTGATAACCCAACTCGTTGCGCAACTGACGTACAGACTCGATATAAGGCAACGACTCGATATCACCTACCGTACCACCAATCTCCGAAATAATCACATCGTACTTCTTCGTTGCACCCAGCAACTGAACACGACGCTTAATCTCGTCTGTAATGTGGGGAATCACCTGAATAGTCTTACCCAAGAACTCGCCACGACGCTCCTTCTCGAGAATGCTATGATAGATTTTACCCGTAGTAATAGTATTGTTCTTTGTTGTAGTAATTGACGTGAAACGCTCATAGTGGCCCAAATCGAGGTCGCACTCTGTACCATCCTCTGTTACATAACTTTCACCGTGCTCATAAGGATTCAAACGACCTGGGTCGGCATTGATATATGGGTCAAACTTCTGTACCGTAACAGAATAACCTCTTGCCTGCAACAAACGTGCTACTGTAGCCGAAATAATACCTTTGCCTAATGACGATGCTACACCTCCCGTAACGAAGATGTACTTTGGTTTACTGAGTTTCATAATTATATCTCCCTATTAACTATTGTTTACTATATTCATTGCAACGGTCGGAGTTGCGGCCGACGCCGCAAGTCCGACCAACTCGCATTATATTCAATTTGGCTACTCTTGATTCTCTGCCACCTCGGCATTATGACTATCTATCAAGCGTACCTTTTCAATCGTATCCTGCAACTCACGCTTTGCTTTGGCAATCTTCTCTTTGATGTCGGCAATCATAGCATCGGCATTCTTCGACTTTGAGAAGAAACCAATATTATTCTCCAACAACGCAATATCCTGCTCCATCTGGCGCACTTTGTTATACAGACGCTCACGCTCCGAACGTAAACGCTTATCTCCCGCGCCTTTTATTCCCTGCAAACGCTCCTTGAAACGATTCATCGAGCGGTCACGCTCCGAGCCACGCAAGATGCCGAACATCACATCAACCGCCTCCTTATACTTCTTCTGGATAGCCTCTTTCTGCTTAATGGGCACATAACCTATCTCGCTCCAACGGCGCTGGAACTCCTTAATCATATCATATCCGCCCTCCTTGATATCGGCCGTTTTCATCTCCTCTATCAAAGCCAACTTCTTTTGCAGATTAGCCTCATACTCATTCTCTACGCCAGCAAAGTGTTGTGACTTACGCTCAAAGAACTTATCACACGCTGCACGGAAACGCTTCCACACCTGGTCGGAATAACGACGTGATACAGCGCCCACCTCTTTCCACTTGGCCTGCAATGCGATGAGTTCATCGGTTGCGTGCTTCCAATCGTCACTATTTTGCAGAGCCTCGGCAGCCTCACATATCTCATTCTTGAGTTGCAGATTGTGTTCCATCTCGGTCTTAACACCTGCATAAAATTCGCGCTTCGCCTCAAAGAATCTATCGCACGCTGCACGGAAACGCTCATAGATGCGAGTATTATCCTTCTTGGGAGCAAAGCCAATAGTACGCCAAACCTTCTGAATCTCCAACAACTTATCGCTCGCCTTATTCCACTCCTTGCGCGAAGTATAGGGCTGCTCGGACAAAGACTCTGTCGTCTGACAAAGTTCGGCCTTAAGTTCGAGATTCTTTAACTGCTCCTGCTTGATAGTTTCGAAATACTCCTGATGCTGCTTATTGATTCGGCTCGAAGCGGCCTTGAAACGCTCCCACAACGACTCCTTATACTCATTTGCTACGGGGCCTGTTTCACGCCACTCGTCGTGCAACTTCTGCAACTTATGGAACGCCTCAACAACCGAAGGCTCCACGGCCAACGCCTCGGCCTGCTCGCACAAGAGCATCTTCTGCTCATAATTCTTCTTCAAATCGAGGTCGCGCAACTCCTTGTTTATCTTAATGAAGTTGTAGAAGTTCTCGACGTGCAAGTTGTAAGTCTCCCACAAATCCTTAACCTTTGCTTGAGGAACAATGCCCGTATCCTTCCACCGTTGCTGTAACTCGCGGAATTTAGCGAAAGTATTATTAAGCGTCTCGTCGGAATTAACCAACTCCTTTAACTCCTCGATAATAGCCAACTTGGTTTTGAGATTCTCCTCCTTATGGTTATCCAAATCGGCAATATACTCATCGCGACGACGACGATACTCCTTGAACAACTCCTTCAATCTAACCTCAAGGGCGTCTACCGCAGGCACAAACTCTGCGCCCTCGCCCTGCTCTGCCTCAAATGCCTTGCGGGCTGCATCAACCTCAGCACGATGTTGCTTGTAGAATGCAATCTTAATAGCCTCGACACTCTTACGCAAAGTCTGCACAGGCTCAGTCTCCAACAACTCGGCAAACATATCGACCAAGTCTTGTTTACTTTTGCCATTTAGATTGTTCTTGTCCACATCCTCTGCATCGCTCTCCTCGGCAATCTCTTCATCGAGAGCCAAGCCCGCCTTTTCGGCGTCCAGCGCAGCATCTTCTTCAGCAAAAGAGACCTCAACCTCACTTGCTGCGACATCTTCAATCGGCTCTGCGGCTGCTTGTTCCGCTTGAGCATCTACAACAGTTACATTTTGCACATCTTCGGCATTGCCGACCAACTCCACGGGAGTTGCAAGGTTAGAATTTTCAGTAGCCATCACTTTTCGTTTTATAAGTTACCTTATACTATTGTATAAAGTTGTGCAAATATAAACAAATTATCTCTTCTGTCGTAGTTTTTTTGCACGGAATTTTATACATTTGTAGAAAATTCTTCTAAACATTTGTTTTATGGGATACCGCATATTGCTTATCGACGACGAAGATGATATTCTAGAGTTCGTCAAATACAACCTCGAACGCGACGGATACGAGGTATTTACGGCATCCAATGGAGCCGAAGGCATACAGCAGGCACTGAAGGTTAAACCCCACCTCATCCTGCTCGACATGATGATGCCTGTGTTGGATGGCATCGACACTTGTCGTGCCCTTCGCAACTCGCCCGCATTAAAAAATGTGATGATAGTATTCCTCTCTGCCGTAGGTAACGAGGAGACGCAACTACAAGGATACAACGCTGGAGCAGACGATTACATCAACAAACCCATCAAGATGAACATCTTGCGCAGTCGTGTGCAGGCTATTCTAAAACGCATCACATTGCCAGAGGATAACGACAAATTGCAAATCGACACCGAACACTACGAGGTGCGAAAGGGTGGCGAAACGCTCATACTGCCTCGCAAAGAGTTTCAGTTACTCACCCTATTATACTCCAATCCTGGTAAACTCTTCACTCGCGACGAGATTTACCAGAGTGTTTGGGGAAATAAGGTGATTGTTGGCGACCGCACAATCGATGTACATATTCGCAAACTACGCCAAAAGATTGGCGACAATCACATTGTAACCGTAAAGGGCGTAGGCTACAAATACGAAGAAAACCAAGCAGAACAAACTGAAGAATAACCACAACTTTTTATGAAGAAAACTCTATTATTTGCGGCACTACTTTTGGTCGCAATAGATACTTATGCTCAATCATTTAGCGACTTCTTCACCGACCAGACTTTGCGAGTAGATTATATCTTTTCGGGTAATGTCTCACAACAGATGGTCTCTCTCGATGAGTTGTCATCGTTCGACGGTTGGGCTGGTCGCAGAATCAATCTCGACGAAGTTCCCGTACGCGGCAATGGCGAGATACGCATCATCGAGCCCGAGAACGGCAAAGCGATTTATCGCCAAACATTCTCAAGTTTATTTCAGGAGTGGTTGGTGACCGAGGAGGCAAGCCAACTGACAAAGAGTTTCGAGGCGACATTTCTTTTACCGATGCCGAAAAAAGAGGTAGAGGTAGAGATTACATTACTCGACAACGAAGGCCGACAGCAAACCACTATGCGTCACAAGATTAACCCCAACGACAAATTAATCCGACAACGAGCCGATTTACCAACTGCGCAGCACAAATATCTGCTTCAAAGTGGTCCAAGCGAGGAGTGCATCGATGTTGCCATCGTTGCCGAAGGATATACTGCCGATGAGATGGATTTATTCCTGAAGGATGCCCGCACTGCGTGCGACGAAATTTTCCGTTATGAGCCTTTTGCGAAATACAAAAATCGCTTTAATGTAGTTGCCGTAATGACGGAATCGAAGGATAGTGGCGTCAGCGTTCCGCAAGATAACGAGTGGCGCACTACGGCCATAAATTCCAATTTTATGACATTTTATTCGCCCCGTTACCTCACTACAAACAGTGTACATCTAACACACGACAACCTCGCAGGAATCGCTTACGAACATCTTATAATATTAGCAAATACAGATACTTACGGCGGAGGTGGAATATACAACTCTTATACTCTCACCACTGCCCACCACCCGCAATTCAAGCCCGTTGTTGTTCACGAATTTGGCCACTCATTCGGCGCATTGGCAGACGAATATTTCTACGACGAACCCGACCACACCGCCGGCACCTACAAACTCGACTATGAGCCGTGGGAGCAGAACATCACTTCGCTCGTTGATTTCGACTCAAAATGGGCCGATATGGTAAAAAACAAAAAAGAAATTCCCACCAAGCCGACCGAGAAACGCGAGAAAAACTATACAGTCGGAGTCTATGAGGGTGGCGGATATATGACCAAAGGAATGTACCGCCCTACGGTAGTTTGCCGTATGCGCGATAACGAGGCTACACAATTCTGCCCCGTATGCCAACGCGCCATCGAGCAAATAATTCGCTACAACACAGAAGAAGAGTAGGCCAAAATAAAAAATTATGCCCTATTTTTAATCTAAACGAGGTGAAAGTAAATATTTTTTCACCTCGTTTCGTTTTCTTAAAGTTTATTTTGTACCTTTGTTTAATTAAACGCGAAATAACAAAAAATCAGATAAAACTTAAAATAAACCAATTATGATTGTATTAGTACTCAATTGCGGCTCTTCTTCAATCAAGTATCAGGTGATTGACATCAACGAGCAGAGCAATGCTTTATTGGCCAAGGGTCTTGTTGACCGCATCGGCCTTGCAGAGGGTAGCCTTACCCACAAGCCTACAGGCAAAGATAAGTTCGAGAAGGTTATGCCTATCGCTGACCATACAACAGGTATCAGCCTCGTATTGGAGGCTTTGACCGATGCCGAGCACGGTGTTATCGCCGACCTCGCAGAGGTTAAGGCTGTAGGTCATCGCGTGGCTCACGGTGGCGAGTTCTTCAAGAGCAGCGTTGTTGTTAACGAGCAGGCAAAGGAGAATATCCGCTCACTTTTTGAGATTGCACCCTTGCACAACCCTGCAAACTTGGAGGGTATCCTCTCTATCGACAAGGTGTTGCCGGGCATTCCTCAGGTAGCCGTTTTCGATACATCGTTCCACCAGACAATTCCTGCAATCAACTATCTCTATGCATTGCCTTATGAGTATTACGACAAGTATCGCGTGCGCAAGTATGGATTCCACGGCACAAGCCACAAATATGTAGCCAAGGTGGGCGCCGAGATGGTAGGCCTCGATTTCGAGAACTCAAAGATTGTGACTTGCCACATTGGTAACGGTGGTTCGGTAACTGCCGTGTTGAACGGTAAGTCTTACGACACTTCTATGGGCTTCTCTCCGCTTGATGGTCTTGTAATGGGTACTCGTTGCGGTCAGGTTGATGCAAGTGCTGTAACTTATATCGGTGAGCGTGAGGGTATGAGTTATGCCGAGTTGAACTCTATGATGAACAAGAAGTCGGGAGTTTATGGTATGACAGGTCTATCAAGCGATATGCGTGACATTGGTGCTGCATACGAAGCAGGCAACGAGAAGGCAATCGTAGCACGCGATATGTACTACAATCGCGTTAAGAAGTTTGTTGCCGAGTACGCAGCCGAGATGGGCGGTGTTGACTTGGTAATCTTCACAGGTGGTGTAGGCGAGAACTCTGCCGATTTGCGCCGTTGGGTATGCAAGGATATGGAGTTTATGGGTATCAAGATTGACGACAGCATCAACGACGTTACTCGTGGCGAGAATACTATCCTCTCTACCGCTGACTCAAAGGTTAAGGTTGCCGTTATCGCGACAAACGAGGAGTTGGTTATCGCTACCGACACTTACAAATTGACAAAGAATTTATAATCTAACACTATAAAATTTTCAGATACTGATATGATTACACGTTTGAATGAGATAGTTACAGCCGCTGCTGCACGAGGCAGAAAGCGTTTGGCTGTAGCCTTTGGACAGGACTCTCACACTATTGAGGCTGTTTACAATGCTTGGCAGGAGGGTTTGGTTGATGCTACACTCTTTGGTGACAAGGCTACCATCGAGAAGGTATGCGCTGAACTCAACATCGACCACAACATCTTCAACATCGTAAACGAGGCAAGCGATGTAACTTGCGTTAAGTTGGCTGTGCAGGCCGTTGTTAATGATCAGGCAGATGTTTTGATGAAGGGTTTGGTATCTACAGACAAGTATATGCGCGGTATCTTGAACAAGGAGGCTGGCTTGTTCCCCCCGAAGGGCGTTTTGAGCCACGTTGCTGTATTGGAAATTCCTGGATTCGAGAAGTTGCTCTCAATCTCTGACATCGCCGTTATCCCCGCTCCCGACTTCAAGCAGAAGCAGAAACTTATCGGCTACTTGGCCTCTACTGCAAAGGTTTTGGGCGTAGAGATTCCCAAGATTGCCTGCATCACTGCATCGGAGCAGGTATTGCCCGCCGTTCCATCTTCTACCGAGGGTGCTATTTTAGCAAAGATGGGCGACAGAGGTCAGTTGGGTAAGGTTATCGTTGACGGTCCGCTCTCATTGGACGTTGCACTCTACAAGGAGGTTGCCGAGCATAAGAAGGTTACAGGCTCAAGCGTAGCGGGTGACCCCGACTGCTTGCTCTTCCCCAACATCGAGTCAGCAAACGTATTCTTCAAGGCCGTAACTCATATGGCTGGCGCAGAGTTGGCTGCTATGGTTATGGGTACAAAGGTTCCTTGTGTACTCACTTCACGCGGTGACTCGGCATTGTCGAAGAAGTACTCTATCGCATTGGCTTGCTTGGCTGCTCGCTAATCGCAACAGATTTTTCACATACCCTCTCGGCCGAAAGTGCCGAGAGGGATTTTTTAGATTTTCACTATGAAGAAATTCTTGATTCTCAACGGCCCTAACCTCAATCTGCAAGGCAAACGCGACGTGGAGATTTATGGTACTACGACTTTCGAGGAGTACACCTCGCAACTAAGAGAGCGTTATGCCGACAAAGCCGAGATAGATTATTTTCAATCGAACATCGAGGGCGAGTTAATCAATGCCATCCACCAGAGTGTTGGCCGCTACGACGGCATCATACTCAACGCTGGCGGTTACACCCACACATCGGTAGCCATACGCGATGCCATTGCGGCTGTTAAGACTCCCGTAGTGGAGGTACACATCTCGTCGATATTGGCCCGCGAGGAGTTTCGTCACATATCAATGATTGCCCCCGTAGCCAAAGGCTCTATTATGGGCTTTGGATTGGATTCATATCGCTTGGGCATCGAATCTCTGCTCGATTAGAGCATCTTCTTCAGCAATATCTTTATGGCGGAGGGTACACAATTAACCAACAATGTAACATCGGGCGTTGCGTGGAGCGTAGCCGAGAAGATTGGCTCGGCCCTACTGCAAGCCGTCGTTAGCATTGTGGTTGCCAACGCTATTATGCCTATGGATATGGGTATAATGGCTGTACTGACCGTCTTTACCACATTAGCACAGGTCGTTGTCGATAGTGGATTCTCACAGACACTAATTCGCAAGGCCACACCTACTGCGGAGGAGTATCGGGCCGTGTTCCGTTTCAACATACTCTCTTCTCTCATCCTCTACGCTCTGCTGAGCATCGTATCCCCTGCTATCGCCCGATATTACGGTTGGCCGATGTTGGCAACTGTAGCACCCGTATTGTTCTTGCTATTACCGCTTAATGCTCTATGCGTGATTCAAAACACGATAATGGTGCGCGAGTTCCGTTTTGCACAACTATCCACCATCACGTTCACTGCATCACTTATAAGTGGCCTGATAGCGATAGTGATGGCCCTAACGGGTTTTGGCATCTGGAGCCTGGTAGGTCAGCGAGTAAGTATGATGGCCATAAGAGCCACAATGTTGTGGTGGAAGAGCAGTTGGCGCCCCCGCTCGGCAACAAAGGCATCATCACTCCGAGAGATGGCTCCATACAGTCTGCGTTTAATGACAACCGATATTATCAATGCCCTTTACAACAACGTAGCACAACTCTTTATCGGCAACATCTATTCGGGCAGTGTTCTCGGTTACTTCAATCAAGCACAAAAATTAAAGGATATGCCCGTAAACTCTACGATGCAATCGGTACAGAGTGTGACATTCCCTGCACTGTCGAAGATTGGCGATAACGAAACAAAATTTTCGGAAGGATATAGGCGTGTGGTTATGCTTACGGCATTTATGATGTTCCCCATTATGGCTGGACTCATAGCGACGGCGGAGGATATTTACACACTTCTGTTGAAACCGCGTTGGCATCCCGCTATACCCTATTTCCGCATATTATGCGTTGTGGGATTCTTCTACCCCATAGCCGTTGTATCCTACAACATCCTGAAAGTCAAAAGCAACGGAGGCATAATTCTACGATTGGAGATTATCAAGAAATTGATAATGACAGTAATACTAATCGTAACTATTCCACGCAGCGTAACTGCTATTGCCTGGGGCTTGGTCGTGGCAGCAGCCATAGAGATGGTGCTTAATTTCGCATCTACATTAAGATATACAACATTCTCGGCTGTAAGATTTATTCGGACAATACTCCCTATTGCTGCGATTACAGCCGCAATGTATGGCATTATAATGGTCGAGGCCCATTACATCGCCTCGTGGCACGTTGCATTGCGTCTTATAATCAAGATTTTAACAGGCATAGTGGCATACGCCTCACTTGCCTACATATCACGCTCCGAGGCATTCACCGAAGCACTCTCTATCGTCAAAGGATTTTTTATTAAAGGGAAAAAGTAACATAGCCCAACCCTTTAAGGGAGCAAATGAGATGGCAATATTGCCCCAAAAGAGAACGAGCAGACTAAAAATGAGTAAATCCACGCCACTGCGGAGTGATGCGCTCTCCCTTATTTAACCAGATTATTTCGGGCTTCACTGACTCCGTGATTCTACCTATACGATATGGTCGATAGCCAAATTGCGCCTCAAAATCACGCTCAAAATCTTCCACCATATCATCCGCAACCGTAAAAAGCAGTTTATAATCCTCGCCTCCACATACAGCAGATTCAACGTCTCCCTCCACCGCTGGAATAGTCTCAACAAAAATCTCGGCTGCGCAATGCGAGGCTCGCAATATGTGACACAAATCCGAGGCTAAACCATCCGACAAATCCATCATAGCGTGCACCTCGGCTCTACCGCCTAACCACACACCCTCTTGACTCTGCGCCATAGGTTGTCGATGCAATTCTGCATTTGGCGTATCCACTTTACCCGAAAGAATATCCTTTAAGCCCAAAGCCGATGCCCCCAACTCTCCTCCAACATATATTACATCACCCGCCTTAGCCGCCGAGCGACGCTTTACGTTGGATAGAGGGCCTCGCCCTACTGCTACTACATTTATTACGATTTTATCTTCGGATGCCGTAGTATCGCCACCCACAAGAGCAACGCCCTGCTTTTTTGACAATGAATGATAGCCCGAAATGAACTCTTTGGCCCACTCTTCGCCCGCATTTGAAGGCAGAGCCACAGACAACAACGTCGCAACGGCAGGTAAACCCATAGCCGCCACATCGCTCAAATTTACCGTCAACGCCTTTCGGCCCAACTCCTCGGCCGTGGTCGCCTCACGCAGAAAATGAATACCCTCGACAAGCATATCTGTGGTGATGACCAAGGCCTCGTCACCCCCTATAGGCAACACCGTACAATCATCACCTATCGCCTCCCAACCTCGATGGTCAACATCGGCAAACAATCGTGCTATATGCTCTATGAGTCCAAATTCCGACACTGCTGCACCAATCTATTTCATCAACTCTGCTTCGGCCTTCTGCGCCGCAGAGTAATCAAACATATTACGCTCGAACTTCGCCTTTATATTCTCCAAGCAGAGATTACCGATACTACCCTCGTGCGTATGGTTAAGTTCTCGGCCATCGTGCTGATAAGTACCGTTCTGGACTCTCATACCCACCTCACGATATGCATCACGGAAAGGAACGCCCTTCGCTACAGCATCGTTCACATCCTCAACGGTGAAGAGATATTTATACTTATCATCGGCCAATATATCGCGGTTAATCCACATCTGCTCCAAACCTGCCGCCGCCATACGCAATACATCGGCAATCTCCTTAAACGCAGGCACATAAACCTCTTTTGTCAACTGCATATCGCGGAAATAACCCGCTGGCAGATTGGTCATTGTCAATGTAATCTCCATCGGCAGAGCCTGCAGACGATTACACTTTGCGCGTATCAACTCAAAGATATCGGGATTCTTCTTATGAGGCATAATACTTGAGCCCGTAGTAAAAGCATCAGGCAACTTAACAAAGCCGAAGTTTGCACACGAATAAAGGCATACATCCTGCGCCAAACGACCTACCGTAGCAGCAACAGCCGCAATAGCCGTCAGCACCGTACGCTCGGTCTTACCACGTTGCATCTGCGCATACATAGAGTTATAGGCCAAATCCTCAAAACCCAACAACTGTGTGGTCAGGGTACGATTCAAAGGCACCGAAGAGCCATAGCCAGCGCCCGAGCCCAACGGATTGGTATTAACCAACTTATAGGCCGCATCCAGCAACAACAAATCATCAGCCAATGCCTCGGCATAAGCGCTCAACCACATACCGAATGATGAAGGCATAGCCACCTGCATATGAGTATATCCGGGCATCAACACATCCTTTAGTTCATCGGCACGCTGCATCAACACATTGAACAGAGATTTTACACCCGTCTGCAACTCGATAAGAGCCGCACGAGAGAAGAGTTTCAAATCTACCATCACCTGGTCATTACGCGAACGGCCTGTATGGATACGCTTACCCGCATCACCACACTTCTCGGTCAAGATAAACTCCACCTGCGAGTGAACATCCTCAACGCCCTCGTCAATGGTAAACTCTCCGCGCTGTACCGTTTCATAAACATCTTTCAGGCCCTGCTCCAAAGCCACTCTATCCTCATCAGAAATTAGGCCAATAGAGTTTAGCATCTTCATATGCGCCATATTACCAAGCACATCGGCCTCGGCAAGATAGAGGTCTAACTCTCTATCGCGGCCAACAGTAAACTCCTCAACAAATGCGTCAGTCGAATATCCTTTATCCCACAGTTTCATCTTATCTTGTTATTTTTCTATAATCAAATTATCCAATACCTTTTCGTATAAATCTATCGCTTCACGAATCTCATCCAACATAATATATTCGTCTGCCGTATGTGAACGCGCACTATCACCAGGGCCTAATTTCAGCGTTGCAAACGGCATAACAGCCTGATTGGACATCGTTGGCGAGCCAAATGGCACCTTGTCCATATCAATCAATCGTTTAACAGCAGGATGCTCCGCATCAATAGCCGAAGAGTTAAGATGTGTCGAACGTGGTGTAACCTCGCACTTAACCGCCTTGCGTATCTCGGCCAACAACTCCTCGTTCTTATAACACTCATTAACCCTGACATCGACCATAAAACGACACTCGTCGGGCACCACATTATGTTGCGTACCTGCACCTATGCCCGTAACGCTCATCTTTACAGCGCCCAACAGAGGTGATACCCGTTCCATCAGGTGCGTTCTAAACCACTCAATATCGTTCAGCGCCTCATATATGGCATTAACGCCCTCCTCGCGTGCCGCGTGGCCAGCCTTACCCCGTGCCACACAATCCAGCACCATAAGGCCCTTCTCGGCTACCGCAGGTTGCAACGATGTAGGCTCTCCTACAATGGCAAAATCCACATCGCCCAACTCCGACAATACTGCCCTTACGCCATTTATGCCCGTTACCTCCTCCTCGGCCGATGCCAAAAGAATCAGATTATAGGGTTGCTCACGTTTGGCCAAACGACAAAATGCGGCAATCATCGCCACCAGGCTACCTCCCGTATCGTTACTGCCCAAGCCATACAGACGACCACCCTCGATAGTAGGCTCGTAGGGATTACGCACCCACGACGCATTTGGTTTAACCGTATCGATATGAGCATCCAACAAAATCGTAGGCAACGACGGATTATGCGGATGTGCCTCGGCCCAGACATTATTATGCAAACGATGAGTAGCGAAGCCGAGTGATGATAACTCCGCCTCAACAATATCGGCCGCTGCGCCCTCATCTCTACTGACAGAAGGCGTAGCAATCAATCGTTGCAATAACTCTATGGCCTTTTCAAAGTTCATATTCCGCAATTTACTTTACCACCAATGTTCCGCCCGAAAGGTCGTAAGGTGAGGTGATACGCACCGAATCGACACCCGACTCGATGGTCTTATAAGCATTATCAATCTTGGGAATCATTCCCGAATGTATCTTCTCGTCGGCACGCAGTTGAGCATATAGCGCAGGGGTGATTGTCTTAATTAACGACGACTCGTCATTCACATCAAGCAACACTCCCGCCTTATCCAACGTAAATACCAGTTCCACATCGAATCGCTCCGCCAAGCCCATAGCGACAGCCGAAGCCACACTATCGGCATTGGTATTGAGCAACTCGCCCTGCTCCGACATCGTAATAGGCGACACCACGGGGGTGATTCCCGCGTCGAGCAACATAGCCAACACTCTGCCGTCTGCCTTATCGACATCACCCACAAAGCCCCAATCGATATCCTTAACGGCACGACGACGCGATTTGACAACAGCCATATCACACCCCGACAAGCCGCAAGCATTCACACCACGCGCCTGCAAAGCAGCGACTACACGCTTATTGGCCAAGCCTGCATAGGCCATAACCGTAATATCCAACGTAGCGGCATCGGTTATACGACGGCCCTCGTGCATCTTGACCTCGACACCCAACTTCTCGGCCAGATGTGAGCCCATAACACCTCCGCCGTGTACCAGTACAAACGGATAATCCAACTTGGCGAGTGAATCGCACAGAGGCTGCAACACTGCATCATCCTCGATTAACTTACCGCCTATCTTTATAACTTTTATCTTCATCTTACTCTATTGGCTCAATTATTCTTTCACATCTTTCACCGATGCAGATTACATTCCCATCTCCTGAGCCGTTGCACGGAATGCCTCGATAAATCTATCTACCTCCTTCTGACCAATCATAAGTGGCGGCAACAATCGCAAAGTATATTTACCCGTAAGGCCCGTCATAATGTGATACTTCTCACGCAAAACCTTACGGAAGTCGGCCTGCGGAACACTTAAGTCGATACCGATAATCAAACCTCGGCCTCTAACGTCTTTTACTCCGCTCACACCCGCGATGCCCTGCATAATCTTCTCACCCATAACACGGGCATTCTCCACCAAATTCTCGGCCTTAACCACATCGGCCACTGCAATCGCCGCAGCACAAGCCAAATGGCTACCACCGAATGTAGTGCCCAACATACCCTTCTTGGCTGGTATAGAAGGTGAAATCATCACTGCACCTACGGGGAAACCGTTGGCGATACCCTTTGCCAAAGTGATTATATCGGCCTTGACACCCGACCACTGATGCGAGAAGAACTTACCGCTACGACCAAATCCAGCCTGAATCTCATCGCAGATAAGTATAGTACCCGTAGCGTCACACGCCTCACGCGCGGCCATCAAGAACTCATCCGACGCCACCTGGATACCGCCTACGCCTTGAATAGGTTCGATGATAACGGCAGCATATTCGCCCTTATTCAACTCCTCACGCAAAGCCTCGACGTCGTTCAACTCTACAAACGAAATCTTATCCGACTTATTGACAGGAGCCTGAATCGCAGGGTTATCGGTAACCGTTACCGCAAGGCTCGTGCGTCCGTGAAACGCTGCCTTCATAGCCAGCACACGCTCTCTACCCGTAGTAAAAGATGCCAACTTCAAGGCATTCTCATTAGCCTCAGCACCGCTATTGCACAAGAAGAGGCTATAATCTGCATAGCCTGACAACTCGCCCAACTTCTCGGCCAACTCCACCTGCAGAGAGTTGATAACAGCATTGGAGTAGAAACCTATTTTTGAAAGTTGCTCTGAAATCTTCTCTACATAGTGTGGATGGGTATGGCCAATAGAGATTACGGCGTGACCGCCATAGAAATCGAGATACTCCTGACCATTCTTATCCCACAAATATGCTCCTTGAGCCTTCACAGGCTCCATATCGAGCAACGAATATACATCAAAAAGATTCATCGTTAAATCCTTATAAAATCGCCACCTACTGGGCAATGATTAAAAATAATTGGCCTTAAGACGCAAGCCCGTCATCTCGTCGAGCCCGAACATAAGGTTCATATTCTGCACCGCCTGACCCGATGCGCCCTTCATCATATTATCCACTACCGAGGTAATAAGCAACTTGCGGCCACTCTTCTGCAACGAGAGGAAGCAATAGTTGGTATTGACCACCTGCTTCATATATACAGGCTTATCGCTCACACATACAAACGGATGCTCGGCATAATACTTCTTAAAAATCTCGGTAATCTGCTCCAAAGACTCATCCAAGCGTACAACCACGTCACTCATAATACCGCGTGTGTGGCAACCTCTGACGGGAACAAACGCTATATCGGTATCCTCGGCTGCACCAGCCGCCACGATAGTCTCACCTATCTCACCCAAGTGCTGATGAGTAAAGACTTTGTAGTTCGACAAGTTGGCACTACGATTACTGAAGTGAGTATCGGGCGTAGGCTTCTGACCTGCTCCTGTAGAGCCTGTAATACCTGTAACCGTTACATCCTGGGGCAGAATACCTGCCGCAGCCAAAGGCAACAAAGCGAGGTTAATCGAAGTTGCAAAGCAACCAGGGTTGGCAACACAACGAGCACCGCAAATCTGCTCACGATTCAACTCGGGAGCACCATACACGAACTCGCCCGCATCGGCCTTCAAACGGAAATCGTTGCTCATATCGATAATTTTGACACTCTCGGGAACTACATTCTCCGAAAGGAACTTTGCCGAGTTACCGTGTCCCATACATACGAACAGAACATCGATATCGTTAAAATCAATATCAGCAAACTGCAAATCGCAATATAACAAATCGCTATGTACCGAATAAATAGGTTCGCCCTTATGCGACTCACTTTGGATATATTTCACCTCTGCCTCGGGGTGATTTATCAACACCCTCAACAACTCGCCAGCCACATAACCGGCACCACCTGCTATACCTACTCTTATCATTTTGTTATTCATTATCTTTGTTAGTATTTGTATAAATGAGGAATTTCAAGGCTTGCAAAGTTCCTAAAACCGCAGTTTACTAAAGTGTAAATGAGGATTTTAGGAACAAGCATAACGCAGAAATTACCATTTATTCGAATACTTACTCTTCGTCGGGGTTTACAGCGTGATATATCTTCAAAGGCATAGAGGTAATCTTCGTGAAGCCCTTCACATCGTCGGCTGTCCACGCATTATTCATCTCACCATACTCGGCAAACTTGGCGTTCATCAAATCGTGCTCTGACTCAATACCCACCAACGTAAATGTATAAGGACGCAACGTAATAAATACCTTACCCGACACATTGCGCTGGCTGTTATCCAAGAAACTCTCGATATCGCGCATAACGGGCTCCGAATACATAGCCTCGTGCATAAACATTCCGTACCAAGTACCCAACTGGTCCTTCCAATACTGCTGCCATTTGGTGAGCGTGTGCTTCTCCAAAAGTTCGTGGGCCTTGATGATAAGCATCGGCGCCGCAGCCTCAAAACCTACACGACCCTTGATACCTACGATAGTATCGCCAACGTGAGTATCACGACCAATAGCCCAAGCCGAGCCGATAGCCTCCAACTTATTGATAGCGGCAACACCGCTTACAGCCTCGCCATTAACGCCTACAACCTCACCACATTTGAACTCAATCTCCAAAGACTCCTCGCCCTGCTTCTGCAACTGCGAAGGATATGCCTTTTCGGGCAAGTTGGTAGCCGAGCAGAGTGTCTCCTTACCGCCTACCGATGTACCCCAAACGCCCTTGTTGATAGAGTACTCCATCTTGGTAAAGTCGGCCTCGAAACCATTCTCCTTCAAGTAATTAATCTCATACTCGCGAGTCAGTTTCATATCGCGTGTCGGAGTGATAATCTCCACCTGCGGAGCAAACACCTCGAATGTAAGGTCAAAACGCACCTGGTCGTTACCTGCACCTGTTGAGCCGTGAGCAATAGCATCAGCACCGATTGAGTTTGCATAAGCCACAATCGCCAATGCCTGGAACGTACGCTCCGAACTTACCGAAATGGGATAAGTCTTGTTACGCAACACATTACCCATAACCATATACTTGATACACTTCGAATAATAGTCGCCCGTAACATCCAAATTAACGTGCTGCTTGGCACCCAACTGATAGGCACGCTCCTCAACGGCCTTGAGTTCCTCTGCCGAGAAACCACCTGTATTTGCAAGTGCGGTATATACCTCATAACCCAACTCCTTGGTCAGGTATTTCACACAAAACGAGGTATCCAAACCTCCACTATAAGCCAATACTACTTTTTTCATCTTATATTTCGTTTTTATTATTTACAAATTATGTCGGGAATTATTTACCAAACAGACGACTCCAGAATGAGCCACCCTTCTTTTTGGCCTCGGCAGCAGCAGCGGCCTCAGCAGCCTTCTTCTTGGCCACCTTTTCAGGGTCATAAATCATTCCCGTACACAAACACTTTGTCATATTGGTACGCTGCAGCACATCGTAATTCACACACGACTGGCAACCCTGCCAGAACTCCTCATCGTCGGTCAATTTTGCAAATGTCACAGGCTCATAACCCAAATCGGTATTGATACGCATAACGGCCTCGCCCGTAGTCAATCCGAACAACTTTGCATTTGGGAAACGCTTGCGCGAGAGGTCAAATGCCGCCTGCTTGATTCGCTTTGCCACGCCCATACCACGATACTGCGGGCGAACAATCAAACCAGAGTTTGCCACAAACTCGTCGTGTCCCCACGACTCGATATAGCAGAAACCCACAAACTCATCACGATTTACGGCAATAATAGCCTTGCCTGAATTGATTTTATCGGCGATATATTCGTCGGTACGACGGGCAATACCCGTTCCACGCTGCTTGGCCGCCTCATCAATAGAGTCGTTAATCTGCGTTACAAAGCGCAAATGCTCCTCGCCAGCGACCATTACATCAATCTTCATTACTTAAGTATTTTATTTGTTATATTATAATTTTCATTTTCGGACTGCAAATATTGCATATTAATACGCAATATGCAAATTATTCTTACCCTATATTTATATATAGAAAAAAATACCCGCATAATTGCATATTAACAGAATATATATGCAATATTATTTATCCTTAAACACTACTTCTGTTACGGCGAAATCATACCTCATTTTTCGGCAAATCTCCGTTTAGGTTTTTATCGCACATTGCATATTACTTACAAAAAAACCATTAAATAAGTTGTTTTTTACATTTTTTCGCGTTATATTTGTATAAATATGCAATAACCTAAAACTAATAACTAAAAACCAAAAACAACCAATCAATATGAATCAAAAAACACAACGCTTTGCTACGATTCGCAAAATCATACGTAACGAACTAATCTCTTCGCAGGAGGAGTTAATCGCTCGCTTGCGCGAATGTGGTGTAGAGATTACCCAAAGTACTCTTTCGCGCGATTTGAAATTTATGAACGTAGCAAAAGTTCCGCACAAGGACAAAGGTTATATATATGTTCTGCCGAATACGGTACAGCACGACACCAACATATCGTCGAACATCTCGGACAACATAACAAGTCTCACATTCTCAGGTAATTTAGGAATACTCAAAACCAAATCGGGCTATGCGAGCGCCATATCTGTACCGATTGACAATCTCGACAGCCCCGACATTTTGGGAACTATCGCGGGTGACAATACAGTGCTTCTGATTCTGCGCGAGGAGGCCAATCGAGGTCAAATCATAGAGTCGTTAGTGCGCATATTCCCGATGATGAGCAACATATTGTAAAGACTCTAAAAAGCACAAAACAAGCAGGGCGGCCAACTAAAATTGACCGCCCTGCATATTTATTCTTATATAGTTATCTTCCTTCTATAATTAGCTTAGTTAAATACGGCGACTGCCAAAACCACTCATCGTCCGACACTCGCAGAATGGACCAACCAATTGAGTTTGTTTGAGAATTAATCTCATCGTAAGGCATCAGGGCGATATAACGATAAATCCGCCCCTCTTTAACTGTCTCAGCATCAAAGCGAGCATAATCCATACAAATCAAATAATAGAGATTCTTGGCCATATAGCGGTCGAGATAATACTCTTTGTAGGTCTTCTGGCGGTTATTCCAATTCGCATCCTCGTTAAGTTGCAACGGCTGGTCGTTACGCAGACGCTCGCGCACTTCGGCAATCGACAACATAACTCCGTTTTCATCCATAACATAGGCCTCGAAAGTCGGGTCTACCCACAACCATTTGTTCAAAGTATTGCTGTAAACGGTTGTGATAACGTGGCAATCACTCACATAATCACGCGGCATACAAGTAACAAATCTTGCCTTGAAACCCATAGCCAAATACACCTCCGTCAGCATCTGCGCCAGCATACGGCAATTTACACCACGATTCTCCTTCTGACAGAGTTCAACCATAGCAATCGTATTCTTAACTTCCGGATTAAAAGAACCTCCATCGTGAGGAACAATGTTATGTACCCAATGCAACAAGTTCTTAATCTTTGAAATCTCGTTGCCAGCCCCCGCTACGCTATCCAAATTGAATTTTTCACGCAAGCGGACCAAGTCGGGATGATTGGGTGACATATAACTAAACTTCATTCCTTCGGGTAATGTCCCACGATGATACCCTTTGGCGTTTTTGAGTTTCTGCTTATAATCGCCCCACTTCTCCAATCGTTCCATACAAGCCTTGAAGCGTGGCTCCTCGCGTATGGCATCGAGGTCGCTGTCGTTATTTATATTTTGCAAGTAAATCTCCTCTTTATCGATTACACGATTAGTGTAGTACTCGAAAGTTTTGAGCGCCCCCTTCTTATCGCCAGCAAGCACTTGGTAACAAGCCATATTATAATAAAAGTTACCATCGAGGTCGGTATCCCACAAAAAATCCATACGCACAGAATCAGGTTGTGCCATAAAAATCTTGCGATACTTCTCTTGATTAGCGACCAACTTCTTCCAACTCTTCTGTTCATAGAGTTCGTCAGCCTCTTTATCGAGTTGTTCAAGTTGTTGCTGCCATTCGGGTGTCTGGGCATAGATAGAGATTGATGCCATTAATGCAATGGCAAGCATAAAAAATTTTTTCATAATAGTTTGAGTTTTTTTATTTAACAAATGATATAAACGAGTCTGTACATCACGTCATAGACGGATGTATACAAAAAAGCATAGTCGGGCTAAAAATTACTGATTAATAACCCATTAGCAATTTTTCAGGGGGGGGGTAAATTCAAAAATAGCGATGGATGCGACCCGTGCATCACATAATGCAACAGATGGTAGCGATAAAGATAATTGTTTCATAATAGTTAAATTTGATAATTGTAATAGGTGCTTACATACTATATTACACTTCTGTTAAGTCGTTTTGCTTCTTTAAGCATACGTTGCGGTTTTTAGCCGCATTTACAAGTCTGACCCACTCCCAACCCCCGCCTCAGGCAGGGGCTTTGGTCGCCTTTTCAAGGCTCCGAATGAGGTACAACCTACGGTTGTGTAATTTGGTATATAATTTTCTTGTAATAATCCTTGCCAACGGCACTACAAATATACAAAAATATCACTACTATGCAAAACAAAGTACCGATTTTTTGCAAAAAAATTACACAAAATTCTATACCTATATTTATAAGGGGTTTCCTACAATCGTAGGCATTGACATTTTATAGCGTGAAATGATGGCAAAATAGATTATCAACACTCTTCGCGTTCGATATTTAGCCATCAACCTTGAAAACAGCGATTGGCTATCGAGGAATCTAATCCTCTACAATATATATATACTCGTTGGGGCGTTGCATATGATATTTTTCACGCGCATACTGCTCCAGATACTCATCATATTTCAACCGCGACAACATTGTACTATCCTCGGCGATACGCTCCCTAAAGTGGTCACGCTGCTCCTCAAGGCGAGCAATGCGATGGTGCACCTTAACGACGGTAATCAGATTGCGCACAGTGAGCACGGCTGTATATATAAATATCACAACCGTCACCCCGCGCCATATCCATTTACTCAAGTTACCCATCTCAAATTTATAGTTTACGCGCCCCATACGCGATTAAGGAATCTTCATAAACTTATGCGTCTGCGTCGATATGCTCCACTTGGGATTCTGCTTGGCATACTCCACAATGGCGGGCATAATACTCTCAAACACACTCCACTCGGGTTGCAAATACAATCGGCAATAACGACCAACCTTGCGGGCATTCTCCTCGGCCCAGGCAAAGTCATCCTCGCTCTGGATTATCACCTTCAACTCGTGCGCACGACCAAACGCCTCATCCAATGGCGGCATCTGACGCTTCGGCGAGAGGCATACCCAATCAAACTCGCCACTAAAAGGATGAGTACCCGATGTCTCCAAAAAGATTTCCAGTCCTGCATCCCTCAAACTCGATGTCAGCACACCCAGCGGATAGAGCAACGGCTCGCCGCCCGTAATCACTATCGCTTGCGCGGCACATTGCTTGGCCCGCTCAACAACAACATCGACCTCAACGGGAGGAAAAATTCGCGGATTCCAAGTATACTTTGCATCACACCAACGACAACCCACATCGCATCCGCCCAAGCGAATGAAATATGCAGGCTTTCCAGCGTGAAAGCCCTCACCCTGAATGGTATAAAAATCCTCCACCAACGGCAGACGACGACCACCCTCCAGCATCTCGATATCGTTACTCTTCGACGACATATATATCCTTTAGATTTCTTCCTAACTGATTATAATCCAATCCGTAACCCACTATAAACTCATCACCTATCGACAACGCGGCATAATCAACCTTGTAGTCATATTGGAACTTATTTGGCTTGAAAAACAAAGTACAGATTGTAATGCTTGCAGGGTTCATCTCCTGCAGATACTGTAGCAAATAATTCATACTATGACCTGTCTCGACAATATCCTCTACGATGATTATATCGCGTCCCTCGATATCAAAGCCAATGCCCAACTTCATCTTCACATTACCCGTCGATGAGGTTCCGTCGTAGGATGATAGTTTAACGAAAGCCACCTGACTATGGAAATCGACCTTGCGTACCAAATCGCTCAAGAACAAGAATGAGCCACTCAAAACACCCAAGAAGATAGGCGTACGTCCCTCAAATCGCTCATTGAGTTGGTCGGCAACACGACTCACCGCCTTATCTATCTCCTCGGCGGGAATCATCACGCGAAAGGTCTTATCCAAAAGTTTTATTCTATTCTCCATTATAGCAGTTAGGGTTATTGTACCTCGCAATGTAATAACGAGGAGACCATATACTTAAACGAGCGGGCCGCATTGCAACCCGCTCGCCAATATACTATTAGTTATTCTTGTTAAGCAAGGCCTTCACCTCGTCGTAAACCGTCTGTCCGTTATAGCCGAACTTCTCGTCCAACACCTTAAACGGAGCAGAGTATCCGAAGTGGTCGCAACCGTGAATAACACCATTCTCGCCAACCAAACCTCGCAAGTTGATAGACAAACCTGATGTCATACCGTAGCGGATAACATCCTTTGGCAAGATACTATCCTGATAAGACTTAGGCTGGTCGCGGAACAAGCCTTCGCTCGGTACGCTCACTACGCGTACTGCGATGCCCTCCTTCTGCAACAACTCGGCGCCCTCAATCAAGGTAGCAACCTCCGAGCCCGAAGCCAACATCACAACTTTGGCCTTTGCCGAATCCATCACGATATAAGCACCCTTTGTGGCCTGCTTTGCCTCGTCGCGGCGGCTGCAATTAAGTGCGGGCAACGACTTAATATTCTGACGTGAGAAAATCAACGCTACGGGACGCTTCTCGTTCATAGCACACTGCCAAGCGACAACAGTCTCCTCGGCATCGGCAGGACGCATTACGAGCATCGAGCGCTCACCCTGATGGTTATGCACCTGCTCCATCAAACGAATCTGCATCTCCTGCTCGATAGGCTGGTGTGTAGGACCATCCTCACCCACACGGAATGAGTCGTGTGACCACACATAAATAACCTTCAAACGCATCAACGCCGACATACGGATTGCTGGCTTCATATAATCAGAGAAGACGAAGAACGTACCGCACGCAGGAATAACACCACCGTGCAAAGCCATACCGTTCATCACACAAGCCATAGTAAGTTCGGCAACACCTGCCTGGAAGAACTGACCTGTAAAATCGCCCTTCGTAAATGCCTTAGTCTTATTCAAGAAGCCATCAGTTCTATCCGAATTTGACAAGTCGGCTGATGACACAATCATATTCTCAATCTTCTCGGCATATACGCCCAACATCGTAGCCGATGCTACACGTGTAGCCGTATCCGACTTAACCTCAATCTTGTGGTAGTCAATCTCGGGAATCTCCAACGAGAGGAAACGATTCAACTTACGAGACAACTCCTTATTCTGCTGACGCCACTCGGCCTCAACAGCCTTGCGCTCTGCCATTATCGCCTTCAACTCCTCACGACGAGCCTCATACACCTCGCGTGTCTCATCGAACAAAGTAAACGGATTCTCGGCATCACCGCCCAAGTTCTTAACCGTAGCAGCCAAATCTGCTCCAGCGCCTGACAAAGGCTGACCGTGAGTAGAAACAGCGCCCTCGAAACTCTGGCCCTCGGCACCCATAGCACCCTTAGCCATAATTGAATGACCAATGATGAGTGACGGCATCTCGGTCTGCTCATTAGCAGCCTTCAACGCAGCACGCAACTCATCTACATTGTGACCATCAACCTCCTGTACGAACCAACCCCACGCACGATACTTCGCAGCAACATCCTCCGAATCAATCTCATCAACCTTAGTCGAAAGTTGCACATTGTTGGCATCGTAGTACATAATAAGGTTAGCCAAGCCCAAATGACCAGCCACACGACCTACGCCCTGAGAAATCTCCTCCTGAATAGCACCATCCGAGATGAATGTATAGGTCTTGTGAGCCATCCACTCACCAAAACGTGCCACCATAAAGCGCACTGCGATAGCAGCACCCAATGCCATAGCGTGGCCCTGGCCAAGCGGTCCTGATGTATTCTCCACACCGTGCATTACATCTACCTCGGGGTGACCGGGAGTAATACTACCCCACTGACGGAAATTCTGCAAATCCTCCATCTTGTAGAAACCCGACAACATCAATACCGAGTACAACATCGGTGACATATGGCCCGGGTCGAGGAAGAATCTGTCGCGGAACGGATACGCAGGATTCTCGGGGTCGAAATTAATAAACTCCGTATAGAGCAAGTTGATAAAGTCGGCACCGCCCATAGCACCGCCAGGATGGCCCGATTTAGCCTTTTCTACCATTGCCGCAGCCAAGATACGGATATTGTCGGCTGCCTTGTTGAGTTTAGAGTTTGAGAACATATATGTTTTGTATTTATTTCTTTTCCACAAAGATAGTAATAATATTGTTATCCGACCTGCTTTAACTCCAAAAAATTAGAATTTTCCAACTTCTTTTGTGCATATGGCAGAGTAACAACATATTGCGTTTCGCCCGAAGATGGCACTTCATACATCGCATCAATCATTATAGCCTCACAAATCGAACGCAAGCCTCGCGCACCCAATTTATACTCATCAGCCTTTTGCACAATGTAGTCCAACACCTCATCCTCAAAACGCAACTCCACGCCATCCATAGCAAACAGGCGCTCATACTGCTTAACAATAGCATTCTTCGGCTCGGTCAATATCGAACGTAGAGCATCGCGCGTCAGCGGTTGCATATATGTAAGCACAGGCAAACGGCCCACCAATTCGGGGATAAGACCAAACGACTTCAAGTCCTGTGGCATAATATACTTCATCAAATTTTCGCTATCCACTCTCTGACTACCACGCAAACCATAACCTATGGCTCGAGTATTCAAGCGCTGCGCAATCTTCTTCTCTATGCCGTCAAAAGCACCGCCGCAGATAAACAATATATCCTTCGTATTAACCTGAATAAACTTCTGGTCGGGGTGCTTGCGACCTCCCTGGGGTGGTACATTCACCACTGTACCCTCCAGAATCTTGAGCAGTGCCTGCTGCACACCCTCGCCTGACACATCACGTGTGATGCTCGGATTATCACTCTTGCGTGCAATCTTATCTATCTCATCAATAAACACGATACCTCTCTCGGCCGCCTCAACATTATAATCGGCCACCTGTAACAAGCGCGAAAGGATACTCTCGACATCCTCGCCCACATAACCAGCCTCGGTCAAAACGGTAGCATCGACAATGGTAAACGGCACATTAAGCACTCGTGCTATCGTGCGAGCCATCAGCGTCTTACCTGTACCCGTAGGGCCTACAAGCACGATATTCGACTTATCAATCTCGACATCATCCTTCGCAGACTTATCACCTCGGCTCAACAGACGCTTATAGTGGTTATACACCGCAACAGACATATATCGCTTGGCATCATCCTGACCAATAACATATTCATCCAAGAATGCCTTAATCTGGTGCGGACGCAACAACTCCTCCATCTTGAATTTATCGCCACCGCGCTTCGAGCGCTTATCCTCCGTAAGTTCGCTCTCGACAAGCATCATATAGCCACGCTCAACGCAGGTGTTACATATATTCACACCACCAGTCCCCTGAAACATCAAAGCCACATCGCTTCGCTTCGCGCCACAAAATGCACAACAATCCTCATTGCCGTGCCCTGCACCCTTATGTTTTTGTGCCATAACTGTTTATTTTACTCTTTTACCCAGCACCTCGTCTATCAAGCCATACTCCTTGGCCTCGGCTGCCGACATCCAATAGTCGCGGTCGGCATCACGCTCAATCTTCTCGATATCCACGCCAGAATGTGCCGACAGAATCTCATACAACTCCTGCTTGGTCTTAAGTATCTCACGAGCCGTAATCTCAATATCCGATGCCTGACCTTGAGCACCTCCCAACGGCTGATGAATCATAACGCGCGAATGAGGCAATGCCGAACGCTTACCCTCGGCGCCTGCAGTCAACAACACAGCGCCCATTGACGCAGCCAAACCCGTACAGATTGTTGCCACATCGCACGAAATCAACTGCATAGTATCGTATATACCCAAACCTGCCGACACCGAGCCACCAGGCGAGTTGATATATATCTGAATATCTTTGGCGGGGTCTACCGACTCCAGAAACAAAAGTTGCGCCTGAATAATATTTGCAGCATCATCATAGATGGGCGCTCCGAGAAATATGATACGGTCCATCATCAAACGCGAGAAGACATCCATCGTTGCCACATTCAACTGACGCTCTTCGATAATCGTAGGCGACACATAGGCCGCTTGCACAGAGTGATAGTCGTGCAACTTCAAACTGCTTATGCCGCAATATCCGCGAGCAAACTTTTCAAACTCATTCATAACTTTATGATTAAATCAAAATTTGGACTCTGCAAACATTAAGCCCAGAGTCCAAATCTTAAATTATTTTATACTATTTGACCGTAAAAGGCAATTCGTGTCTGATAAGACGCGCCAACGAAAGTCGCGCCATACCCCGACACCATCGAGGGATTAACCCTCCTGCGCCATCTTAGCGAATTCCTCTGAAGAAACAGCCTTTGTAGTTACCTTAACCTGCGACTTAACGTACTCTACAACCTTCAACTCATAGAGTTTCTCGTAAATCTTCTGTGCCTGCTCCTTGTTCTCCAAAATCTGCTTTGAGAAGTTAGCAACCATCTCCTCGGGTGCTGAAGGCATACCGTACTGAGCGAACTGAGCCTTTGCAAACTCCTTAGCCTCTGCCTCTGCCTCCTCCTTGCTTACTGTCAACTCAGCATTCTGGATGAAGTACTTCTGGATATAGTTCCAAGTAAACATCATCAAGAAACCATCGAAATCCTTCTCGATATCCTCCTTCGAGAACTTACCCTCGTTGATAACATACAACCAACGCTTCAAGAACTCCTTGGGCATCTGCAATGCAGCCTTCTCCATCAAGAAGTTGCGAACACGGATAGTAAACAAGTAATCAGCCTCGCGTGAGAGTTCGTTCTCAATCTCTGCTGACAAGAAAGCATTCAACTCCTCCTCGTTTGTGATGTTACCTGCAGGGAAAGCCATCTTGAAGAACTCCTCGTTGAGTTCGGGGTTAGCGAACTGGCGAATCTGTGTAATCTCCAAGTTGAACTTAGGATTAACGCCCTCCAACTCATCCTCCTTAACCTGAAGGATAGCGGCACGCTGTGATGCAGACTTGTAGAGTTCGTTGATGTCAACCTCCATCTTCGCACCAACCTTCTTACCTACGAAAGGCTTGCGCTCCTCGTCATCCATTGAGATAAGACCAACGTAAGCATCCTCAATGCGAATATCACCGTTATCGAGAACAACTGTCAAAGCCTCATCCTTCTTCACCTTGTCAACATCTACCAAACGGCCATAACGACGCAAGTAGTTATCCTTGTAAGCCGTGAGCATCTTCTTGTCAACCTTGATAGTGTTGTAAGTCAACTTATCCTTTGCCGAGAGTTCAACCTCCACCTTGGGAGCCTCACCAATCTCGAACATAAACTCGTGCTCGGTGTTATTCTCGAAATCGAAATCGCCCTGCTCGTCTGAAGGGATAACATCGCCTACATAGTCGATACCCTCCTTCTGCAAGTACTCAAATACAGAGTTTGAAGCCACACGATATGACTGCTCTGCTACGGCACCCTTGCCATACATCTTACGCACTACGCCCATAGGCACCATACCTGGACGGAATCCAGGAATATTTGCCTTACGCTTATAGTCGCGCAACATCTTATCTACGGCCTCACCGTAATCTGCCTCTGTAACGACAACCTTCAATAACGAGGTGCCCAATTCACGCTGTTCTCTGGTAATTTTCATAATTTTTACTTCTAACTTTTATCTTATTTTGTTCTTTTTCTTCACTTTCGGAGTGCAAAGGTAATTAATTTATATTAATTAATCTGCATAATTCGATATTTTATTCTTTCGATGTTGCACAATAAACTCTCTTTTGGTAGAGTTGGTCGCGCAACTGCGGCTCAAAACCAGCCTCACGGATGGCTTTTTGGATACCTTCGGCATCAAATTCGTTATGCGCTCCAGCACTTGACACAACATTCTCCTCAATCATTATCGAGCCCATATCGTTCGCCCCACTATGCAGGGCCAACTGCGCCGTAGGTTTACCCACCGTAAGCCACGATGCCTGAATATTTTTTATATTATTCAATATCAAGCGGCTGACTGCGATAACACGAATATACTCCAACGGCGAGAAATGACTCACCACGCCCTCCTTTTCGAGTTGAGTTCCCGTCGAACGGAAAATCCACGGAATAAATGCTATAAATCCCCAATTACCCTCGGGGCAACGAGCCTGCAAATCGCGTATTGCGAGCAGATGCTCCACTCGTTGGCGCGCACTCTCCACGTGGCCATACATCATCGTTGCCGACGTTGGCAGATTCATCAAATGCGCCTCGTGCATAACATCCAACCACTCCTCGACACTCGGTTTAGCGGGAGAGATAGTTTTTCGCACCTCGGCATTAAGTATCTCGGCACCAGCACCTGGCAATGAATCCAAACCCGCTGTCACCAATCGCTCCAACGCCTCACGCGACGTTATTTTGCTAACTTTTGCAATATGTGCCACTTCGGGTGCACCCAGGGCGTGCAGACGCACTGACGGATATAAGCGTTTAAGTTCCGAGAACAACTCCTCATAAAACTCAACGCCCAACTTGGGATGCAGACCACCTTGCAACAACAATTGGTCACCACCCAACGCCAACATCTGCTCTATCTTCTGTTTGTACTCCTCAATCGTAGTTATAAACGCGCGCTCCGCCTGATGGGGCTTACAATGAAAATTGCAGAACTTACAACCCGAAATGCAGACATTCGTAATATTCACATTGCGGTCAATCTGCCACGTCACCACACGCTCATCATCTACCACCCGACGGCGCACCTCATCAGCCGTCGCAGCCAATCGCTCCAATGGGGCCTCTTCCCACAACCAATACGCCTCCTCTGATGAGAGGGTGACTCTATCACGAGCCTTTGCAAAAATCTCCTCGCCCCTCATCATTAGCGCTCCTTTCCTAATATCAATTCAAAATCAATCGTACGACGACGCATATCGACACCCTTCACACGAATCCACACCTCATCGCCAAAGGCAATACGGCGGCCCGTCATACGACCGACAACCTCGAAACGAGCCTCGTCATAGGTGTAATAATCGCCCTCAATATCACGCAGGAACGCCATTCCCTCGATATGGGTATCGTTCAACTCGACATATATACCCCACTCGCTCATTCCCGAAACGTGACCTTTGAACATCTCGCCGATTTTGTCGCTCATAAACTCCACCATCTTATACTTGATGGATGCTCGTTCAGCATCCGATGCTACAACCTCTCGCTCCGATGCATTAACACACTGCGATTCCAAAGCACGTTTATCAGCCGACTTGCCATCAGAGAGATAACGTGCCAACAGGCGATGCACCATCATATCGGGATAGCGACGTATAGGCGATGTAAAATGGGTATAATACTTAAACGCCAAGCCGTAATGGCCCACGTTATCGGTCGTATAAAACGCCTTGGCCATACTTCTTACGGCCAATGACTGTATGGCATTCTCCTCGGGGCGTCCCTTGACTTCGTGGGCAAGTTTATTTATTGCTTTAGCGACTGCTCGGCCCTTTGTCGGGCGGAACTGATAACCAAATCGCATCACAAAATCACGGAAACGAATCAATTTCTCCTCATTTGGCTCATCGTGAACACGATAGACCATTGCTCGTTGCACTTTACGCCCACGCTCCTCGCGATAAGCACAATACTCTGCCACACGACGATTGGCAAGCAGCATAAACTCCTCAATCATCTGATTGGCCTCCTTCTGCTCCTTGGTATATACACCCAACGGCTTACCCTTCTCATCGAGGATAAACTTAAACTCTGCTCGCTCGAAACTAACCGCGCCGTTCTTGAATCTACGCTGACGCATCGTCTGCGCCAAACGATTCATCACGCCTATCTCCTCGGCATAATCGCCAACGCCCGTCTCAATACGAGCCTGCGCCTCGGCATAGGTAAAACGGCGGTCGGAATAAATCACCGTACGACCAAACCACTCCTCCAGCACCTCGGCATCCTCATTCATCTTAAAGACAGCCGAAAAACATAGGCTCTCCTCATTGGGGCGTAACGAGCACAACTCGTTAGACAATCTTTCAGGCAACATCGGCACTGTCCTATCGACCAGATATACCGACGTTCCTCTATCCTGCGCCTCACAATCCAGCACCGAGCCAGGACGCACATAGTGTGTTACGTCGGCAATATGCACACCTATCTCCCAAACGCCCTTCTCAATGAGCCTAATCGACAAAGCATCGTCAAAGTCCTTGGCATCAGCGGGGTCCACCGTAAAGGTAGTAACGTCACGAAAATCCCTGCGCTCTGCATAATCGGCCTCCGTAATACGTCCATCGATAGCCTCGGCAGCATCCAGAATCTCCTGCTCGAACTTATACGGCAAATCATACTCAGCCAATATGGCGTGCATCTCGGTATCGTTATCACCGACCTTACCCAGCACATCTACAATAACTCCTCGCGGAGATTTATCACGCTCCAACCAATCTGTTATACGGAACACCACCTTATCTCCATCCGACACATTGGGATACTCCTTACGCGGAAAGAATATATCCATCGGCAACTTACGCGAATCGGAATGAACAAAAATTGCAGAGCGGCTCACCTCGGCCACGCCTACATATTGTTTGCGACTGCGTTCCAACACTGCGACAATGGCACCTTCGGGATGGTCACCCTCACGATGCGCCTGACGCTGCAAAACAACTTCCACGCGGTCACCATCCAACGCATTACGCATATTACGCTGATTGACATATATCTCGTTCTCCAGCGCTTCAACTCTGATATACGCCGCTCCCGAGCCAATCATATCGACCACACCCTCATAGTGGGGCAACTGCGCCATAGAGAGTTGATATTTATCACGGCCTTGGCTCTCAACCACGCCTTCGGCAATCAAAGCCTCTATAACATCACGCACAATATAGCGGGCCTCGCGAGAGTTGCCTCCCGAAGCCGACACCAACTGTTTCAGAGTAAACACCCTATCGGGGAACTCACGAAACATATTCACCACAAAGGCCTGACGTACGCTCTTTGCATCTACGCGTGCAGCGGCTGCGCGCTCACGACGCGACTCTCTTCGTTTCGACTGTTTCATTTGTTCAATATGCTTAATGCCAATCTATACATAAACTCTTCGCCAACCTCCAACGCCTTATCATCGGGCAGGAACGTTGCCGTATGGGCTCGCCCCACATTACGCCCTACACCCAAACGGTAGAATAGCGATGGGTATAGTTGCGTATAATAACCAAAATCCTCTGCCGTGGTACGCATCTCCAAATCCTTGGTCTTATAACCCAGACTATCCGACAACAACATAGCCTCATAAGTGAGTTGCATATCATTCTCCACACAGGGATACCCCTCGTGCATATCCAACTCAACTTCGACATCGTGTTTATACTCTATCTCCTCCACTATATTAGCTATCATAGCCTTCACACGCTGGCGTAACTTCTCGCTAAATGTACGCATCGTACCGTCGCATACGACATCATCGGGTATAACATTCGATGCGCCTTTGGCCTCAACATTACCCACCGACACAACGCACACGTCGCTATTGAGCATATTAAGACGTAGTATCAAATCAGCAGTTGCCACGACTGCATCCTTAATCTTGCCTCTCACGGCCGCGTGACCACCTACGCCCTTAATCTTAAAGTACAACTCATCGACTGATGCCATAAACTTGCCTGGACAGAAGCCAATCTCACCAATCTCCAAATCGGCATCGACGTGCTGACCTATAACCGCCGCAACTTTATATTTATCAAAAGGATTCTCCTTTAGCACCAACGATGCTCCTCCCGGCACCTTCTCCTCTCCTGGCTGGAACAACGCCAACGCCGTACCTTCGAAGTCTCGCTCCATCTGCAAGCGCTTTACCACTCCATACAGCATTGCCGCGTGACAGTCGTGACCACAGGCGTGCATTACACCCTCACTCGGCGAAGCATAGTCCACTCCTGTCATCTCGTCAATAGGTAAGGCATCTATATCGGCACGCAGAACGACACATCGCTCCAAATTTCCCCTGCGGCCCTCTATACGAGCCAAGATACCTGTACCCGCTATAGGTCGAAACTCCACACCCATCTCCGACAACCGCTCCGATATGAAAGCCGCTGTCTGATGCTCCTCGAACGATAGTTCGGGATGGCAATGCAGATGATGACGAAAATCCTTTGTATCCATAATATCTTCGTTTAATTCTTCTTTCCCGTTTTACGAGGACGCCAACGCTGCGCCACCTTTGCCATAGATTCGGTATATGCTGGTGTAGTGCCGCAACATCCGCCTACAATATTCAACAAACCTGCACGACACAAAGCCTCCATATCTTTTGCAAAATGATTTGCCGCCACAATAGGCTGTCCTGCCGATGGGTAAAGGATTATTGGCTTATCACATTTTGCAGCCAACATCTTCAACGATGCTTCGGCCGTCTTTACGCCATTCGAGCAATTGAATCCCACAACTGCGACCTCCTCCAGAGGTATATCCTCCAAAAATTTATCTATCGTTGCTCCGCTTGCCACACGGCCCTCGATGCGCGACAACACAGCCGACACGACAATAGGTATTTCACTATTGATTTTACGGCACTCTTCGATGGCTACTTTGACATTAGCGGCATCCATAGCCGTCTCGATGAGTATAAAATCGACACCACCCTCTATCAATCCGCCTACGACATCGGCATAAGCCGCCGACAACTCTTCGGCCTTAATATCATTGGCAAGGGTCAGATTTCGGGTAGTAGGCCCAACCGAGCCCGCCACATAACGTGGTTGCATAGTTGTAGAGAACTCATCGGCAACTCTTCTCGCCACCTCGGCACCCGCCTTGGCCAACTCTCGCGCACGCTCACTCAAGCCATATTGCTTCAAGCATAGGGCATCGGCACACGTAGTATTTGTTGTTATAATATCGGCTCCCGCCTGCAAATAGGCACGATGAACATCGGCTACAACATCCGCCTGCTCCACATTAGCCAACTCCAGACACCCCTTGATGCCCTTTGATAGCAACATCGTACCCATTGCTCCATCCAGCAACAATATGCGTCGTCGTAAATCTTCCGCTAAAGCCATATCTTTTATTTATTAATTTCAACCTCAAAGAGTTTATTCCACAATTTACCCGTTACGAAGATACGCTTACCCTCGGCATCATAGGCAATACCATTCAGCACATCTGTTCGCTCGGTCATATCCTCCTCCTTCAACAGACCTGTAAAATCAATCATTCCTTCGACAACACCCGTCTGCGGATTGATTATCACGACATAGTCCGTCGTATAGACATTTGCCCAAATCTTACCATCAATCCACTCCAATTCGTTGATGAAGTTCACTGCCTCACCTCGCAAGGTTACCGTTATCTTTCCCTCGCGTTTGAACGTCTCGGGATTTACTTTATATATGTCTGTCGTACCATTCGACATATAAAGGCTCTCTCCGTCACTCGTCAGGCCCCAGCCCTCACCAACGTAACGCATATCCTTCAGGTGCTTACCCTGCAAATCATAGACGTGGACCTTATTATTAGTCCAAGTAAGTTGATAAACCTTATCGCCCAACACCGTTATTCCTTCTCCAAATTCACTTTTCGGGAGGCTGGCCAACACTTCAGCCTTGCCACTCTGCAAATCGACTTTCTGCAGCACCGACTTACCCCACTCGCCTGTACCTTCCCACAGCACACCATCTACAAACTGCAAACCTTGCGTATAACTATTCGTATCGTGCGGATATATAGCCTTAACATTATAAGTATATTTCACAGGCTCGACAATCTGCGGCACCGCAGTCGCGCGTTTTGGTTGCGACGAGCAAGCCATAGCAAATATCGACAAAAGTATGGCAAACGACAATCTTTTCATATTCGTAACTATATTTGGAAACAAATATAACAAAAATTCCGCAAACATTATTCGTTTTGTAGGCCATTATATTCGGAAATATATAGTTTAGCGTTGTAATACTTTTGTCATTGCGAACGAACGTAAGAGAGTGTGGCAATCTCCTACGTTAAGGGTTGAAGGAGATTACCACGTCGGACTAATGTCCTCCTCGTAATGACACAACACTAAAATAGATAATTCCGTTATATTTTAGAAACGCAGAGCAGGAGTATCTGCAACAAAAAAAGGTTACCCCGCAGGGCAACCTTTTTACTTAAGCGAGGCCAATTGCAACCTCTATTAAAACTCTACTCCTATCAATTAAGCAACTGCTGAAGAGATAAGGAATGTAGCAGCAACTGTCAAGATAGCGTACAACTCGGGGAACGCACCCAAGATAAGAGTCTTACCCATAACGTCGTGACCGTTACCGATAGCAGCGATACCATTGGCACAAACCTTACCCTGATAGATAGCGGCAGCCAAGTTAACGATACCTACCAACACACCTGCGCCAAAAACGGCTGCAGCCTGCAACATAGTAATCTCGGCTGTCAAAAGGCCCTGAACCATAAAGAAACATACGAAGCCGTAAAGACCCTGTGAACCAGGCAGCGCCGACAAAATCATATAACTACCGAATGCGCTGCTGTTCTTCTTCATTGCGCCTACTGCTGCCTGACCGCAGATTGAAGTACCAACTGCTGATGCAATACCTGCCAAACCTACCATAATGGCAACGCCTACATAGGCCAAAATCAATGCTGTTGAATTTTCCATAATTGTTTTGTGTTATTAAATTTTAATTTTCGTTTGATTATTTCTTTTCATTTGTCAAAGGCTCGAATGAGCGTGTACCCATCTCAAAGCCCGCATTTTTATAAAACTCCACAAATGTGAGTCGCATAGGGTGTACGAATGACGATATCGACGACATAAATAGGTTAATACCGTGACCTACCAGCAAGATAGCCGTAGCACCCAAAATCTGGAATATTGTACCTACTCCAAACTCGCCGATACCTGCATCCAATCCTGTCAAGCCCAAAGCCAACGAGTTGAATACCTGCGCCAATACACCGCCCGACAATCCGATTGCGAACAGACGGATGTATGACAACACGTCGCTCAACAAGCCTGTGATATTATTATAGGTATCCCACAATCCGCCAGCAAAGTTAACCAACGGATTTCGCTTGATATCGCTCAAGAACAACATCAACACAGCACCTACACCCAACGCGGCATAGAAAGCAGGCGACGACATTGTAAAGAACGGAATTACCCAAGCGGGGTTCAACATCGGCAGACCACCAGCCACACAAGCCGACAGCAACACGATGAACCAACCCAACTGCGCAAATACGGTAGTGATACCAAAGTAACGCGCCTTGAAGCAGATATTAAGGAACATACCGAACAGAATCTGCACAACTCCCAACGCCAAAGCCAACGAGAAGAAGTCGTTTTGGAAATCGAGGAACGGAGACTCTGCAATGCTCTCATAACCCAACATATCGGGGATGCTCAAACCAAACAACGAGCCTGTGTAAAGGCCGAACAAAGTCGTTGCTCCGCCACAAATCATTGTAAGCATCGACGGCTGACGCATCGCCTGACCACCCTTCAAGTACAAAGCAACACCCAATGAGAAGAGAATTGCTCCATAACCAGCGTCGTTCAAGCAGATTGCGAAGAACAACATATAGAAAGGTGCAAAGAACGGAGTCAAATCCAAAGTACCATACTTCGGTAAAGCATACATACCACCGATAAGTTCAAACAAACGTGCAAAACGGTTGTTCTGCAACTTCACAGGGGTATCATCCTCGGGAGTAGGTTGCGACTTCAAATACACCACACCATCATACTCCTCCAACAAGGCATCCACCTCTTTAGACTTATCCTCCTCGGCCCAGCCCTCCAAAACTACCAACGAACCATCGGCAGCCTCTTGAGCCGTACCCTTAATCTTTACATCCTGCAACTGACGTGACAATCGCTCCGCCTCTGCCTCAATCTTATCAAGACTTGCGGCACAACGTGAGAAATCGGCATTCAATGCCTCAATCTCCTTGCGTGTACGCTCGGCATCAGCCGCAGCCGCACGATAATCCATCGCAGGCATCTTCAACTCCTGGGCATCGATTACCACATCCTCATCGGGAGCGGTAACCACTACGAAATATACCGAAGCAGCATCGCGATTAATCTCGGCAAGTGTATAATTCTCGCCCCACGCTGCTGACTCCTCATCGAAAACGCCCTTCGATGCTACAAAGTAACGCAACACCACGCCCTGCTCCAACAACTTCTCGCGAGACTCTACAGTAAATTCACCCCATGGGAGCAAATCCTCTGACATTTTCTCCAAGCGGGCCAACTCGCCCACGAGAGTCGCCTTACGCTGCTGTGTGAGAGTATAAGCCTCGAAAGCCTCCTCGCCCGTAGCATAAGCCTCTGCACCCTTCTGCATCGACTCCGACTCGGCAAAGTCCTTCAACTTATCTATCGCTTTAGCGTAGTGGTCAATATCTACAACCAACTGACGGTCCTGCTCACGCGGCTCCCAGCCTGTAGTGGTGATATCCACCAAGCCCAACTCGCGCAAACGGGCTACAAAATCTTCGCTCTGTGTTGCCATCAACACAAAGTCGTATCGTGACATCTTAACTATCATAGCATAGACCCCTCCGCAGCCTGTTGTTGACGTGTTTTAACAATCTTCTGTGCCGACTTTGAAAGATTCTCCTCATCCTCCATAAATCGCTTAATCTTGCGTATGGCATCCTCATAACCGGGAATCTGCACCTTCTCGTAGAGGTTAACCTTCTGGGTTGTCTTACGACGTGCATAGTCCAACAACTCCATCTTACGGTTATATACCTCACACTCGATACCCAGACGCGCCAACTTCTTCAGCAGTTCGACGCCATCGGCATACCATACCGGCGAGGAGAAGAGGTCGTACTGCTTCTCATCGAAGCGCACATCCTCAAGCACCGGCGTACGTACACCCGCGATTTTCTGTGTCGAGAGTTCCACATCTGCCACCTTCAATAGCGTCAAGTCGAACTCACCCCACAGAGCCACCATATAGTCGTATTGGGCTGTCAAAGCCTCCAAACGACGCTGGTAGTCGCGAGCCGTATCCTTCGCTTTTTTGACCTCGGAACGCAACGCCGACTCCTTACTCTTGATGGTAGGGAGGGCCGTTTGGCGCATCTTTAGTTGCTTGCCAAGTTCGCCGAGCGAAGTTTTATTATATTGAAATTTAATTGCCATAGTTTTTTATTAATTCCTTTTGGCTTATTATCCTCTTATTGATTGACGAAATTAAGCCTTCCAGTACTTCTCAATCAACTCGGCCTTGATGGCAACCTCCTCCTTCGAGAAGTACTCTGCAAAGAGTGTCCACGCTGTATCAAGCATCTGCTCGATATCGATGTTTACGTCGATAGCCAACAACTTCTCCGAATAGTCGTGAGCAAACTTAAGCGCACGCTCGTCGTAATCCGACAAATCGAAACCGTTCTCCAACTTTGTCTTTGCGTTGGCAGCATCAGCATACAAACGCACACAAGCGTTCATCACCTGCGGGTGGTCCTCGCGAGTCTTCTTACCGATTACCAACTGCTTCAAACGTGACAACGAACGGAACGGGTCAACGATAACCTTACCTGTATCAGAGTCGTTACGCAAGAACAACTGTCCCTCGGTAATATAACCTGTATTATCGGGAATAGCGTGAGTAATATCACCACCAGAAAGAGTTGTCACGGCGATAATAGTGATAGAACCGCCATTAGGCAACTGTACGGCCTTCTCGTAAATCTTTGCCAAATCTGAGTATAGTGAACCGGGCATAGAATCCTTTGAAGGAATCTGGTCCATACGGTTAGACACGATAGCCAATGCATCGGCATACAATGTCATATCGGTCAAAAGCACCAATACCTTCTCACCCTTATCTACTGCGAAATACTCCGCTGCTGTCAATGCCATATCGGGTACCAACAAACGCTCAACGGGAGGATTCTCTGTAGTATTTACGAACGAAACGATACGGTCCAATGCACCTGCGTTCTCAAACACCTGCTTAAAGTAAAGGAAGTCGTCGTTGGTAAGACCCATACCTCCCAAGATAATCTTATCGGCCTTTGCACGCAATGCCACGTTTGCCATAACGGCGTTGTAAGGCTGGTCGGGGTCAGCGAAGAAGGGAATCTTCTGACCTGACACGATAGTATTGTTAAGGTCGATACCTGCAATACCCGTAGCAATCAACTCCGAAGGCTGAATACGACGGAAGGGGTTCACTGTAGGACCACCAATCTCGCGCTCCTCACCCTCGATAGGCTCACCACCCTCCAACGGCTCACCATAAGCGTTGAAGAAACGACCTGCCAAGTTATCCGATACACGCAACTTGGGGGCCTCACCGTGGAATACTACCTCAGAATCGGTAGCCAAGCCCTCTGTACCTGCGAAAACCTGCAATGTAACGTTCTCGCCCATAATCTTCACCACCTGCGCCAACTTACCGCCTACGGTAGCCAACTCGTCGTTACCTACACCCGTAGCACGAAGTGTAATGGTAGCCTTGGTGATGTTATCAATCTTTGTATATACTTTCTGAAATGCTCGTGTTGTCATATCTGCCTTTATTTAGAGAGTTGATTATTAACAGCCTGCTCAATCTGGTTCTTATAATCATTGAACTTCTCGCTCTGCCACTCAGCATAGTTCATCTGGCGGAAGAGGTTGATAAGACCCTTGAAGAAACGAGAGCAAGCCTCGAAGTCATCGAAATCAGACGACTTGCGGCATACATCCAACACCATCTCATACATCATCTTCTGACGCTCGATAGGAGTGCTGGCATCAATATCATCGAATGCATCCTGCTGCAAAATAACGAAGTCGATAAGTTCAGACTTCCAGAAACGCTCGTGATATACTACAGGTACACCGTCATCACCCAAGATGTTAATCTGGTCGTTAGCCTCTTTACCACGCTGCACGATAGTCTTACCCTCGTACACCTCGTTAACCCAATTCTTACCGATGTGGCCATCCAAATATGAGGCTACCTCGGGATACTCCAAATATTTTGAGTAAGAGTCCAGCGGGTCGATAGCGGGATAACGCTTTGAATCGGCACGGCCCTGCGAAAGTGCATAGAAGCAACGTGCAGCCTTCTTTGTAGACTCTGTAACGGGCTCCTTAAGGTTACCACCAGCGGGTGATACAGTACCGAGGAATGTTACAGAACCTGTCTTACCATTATTAAGTTTAACCAAACCTGCACGGGCGTAGAAGTTAGAGATGATAGCCGACAAGTCCATAGGGAAGGCATCCTGACCAGGCAACTCCTCCAAACGGTTTGACATCTCACGCAAAGCCTGCGCCCAACGTGAAGTAGAGTCAGCCATAACCAACACCTTAAGACCCATTGCACGATAGTACTCACCGATAGTCATACCTGTATAAACTGACGCCTCACGAGCCGCAACGGGCATATTTGACGTATTACAGATGATGATTGTACGCTCCATCAACTTGTGACCAGTACGAGCATCAATCAACTCGGGGAACTCGGCAAAAATCTCCACTACCTCGTTAGCACGCTCACCGCAAGCTACGATGATGATTACATCGGCATCGGCCTGCTTTGAGATTGCGTGCTGAAGCACTGTCTTACCAGCACCGAACGGACCAGGGATAAAACCTGTACCACCCTCTGCCAATGGGTTAAATGTATCGATAGCACGTACACCTGTCTCCATCACGCGAGAAGGACGAGGCTTCTCGGTATAGCAACGGATAGCCTGCTTAACGGGCCACTTCTGCACCATTGTGATGTTGTACTCGTTACCATCCTTATCTGTTACGACAGCAACGGTATCGGTAACCTTATACTCACCCTGCGCTACAACGCTCTTTACGGTATAGGTACCCTGCATAATGAAAGGAACCATAATCTTGTGGTCAACCCACTGCTCCTTCACCTGACCCAACCAATCACCGGCAGTCACCTTGTCGCCAGCCTTTGCCAACGGTGAGAACTCCCACTTCTTATCGAAGTCGATGGGGTCTGTGATAGAACCACGATTGATGAACAAACCGTCCATCTTCTCCAAGTCGTTCTGCAAACCGTCGTAGTTACGCGACAAAAGACCCGGAGCCAACGTAGCCTCCAACATATGGCCTACGAACTCCACCTTATCGCCAATCTTCAAGCCTCGGGTGCTATCGTAAACCTGCACATAGGCATCATCGCCTATGACCTTGATGACCTCGGCCATCATTCGTGTATCACCGCAATAGACATAACAGATTTCGTACTGTCCCACCGCACCGACAGCCTTAACGATTACGATGTTTGAGATGATACCGTTTACACGTCCTAAAGTTTTCATTTATCTTGTTTTTATTGTTTATTTTACTAACTCTTTGCCGTCCAACTCTGCCATCAAACGCTCCAACATCTCACGGCCACGCTTAACATCCAAGATGCTCCAACGAGCCACGATGTTAATCTTGACCAAATAAGACAATACGGCATTGATGTTAAAGTAGTCAAACGACGCCAACTCGCCAGCATACTCCCAACGTACGAGGTCAATCTTATGCTCCTTCTCTACGATATTCTGCTCATCGTTTACTGCGGCAATCACAGCATCGATATAGGCCAACTCGCCACGCAAACCGAAATCGGCCGCCGATGAACGGTGCAACTGCTCAACCACATCGCCACCACCTACCGTTACGCTGTCGATTGCTCTATCCAACGTGCGGGCTACGGCTGCGGCTGCAACATTACGCAACGTACGGTCAAACTCGGCCCACTCGCGCAAGAAACGACTCTTCGATGCGGCACACTCGGCATAGTAAGCCGTCAAGAGTGCCTTCTCGAAACTCTGTGTCATATCCAAACCTTCGGCCCACTCGCTCTCGGGCTCATTATATGCACGAATAACGCAAGCCACCGACTCGGGCAACATCGTAGGGTGTTTGAGTTCGCTCTCCAACTCTTCGCGAGAGAGATTACCCAACGGATTATAGGCCGCACGACCTGCACGCAAGGCTATAAGATTCTCGCAGTCGTAATAACCGTAGAGCAGACTAACCAACGCAGCATCACCCGAAGAGAGTTCTTCTTTAATCTCTCCGACAATCTCCTTTGCATCGAAACCTTTGGTATCGGAATCGAGCGTATACTCGCGGAGTCCGGCTACTAAACAGTAATAATTCTTATCGAACATAAATCCTTACGCCTTAAAGAGAAGTTGAGCCACCTTTTCACGCAAATAACCGCTCAAAAGAGCCTCGAAACTCTCATCCGAGAACGAGATATAATATCCACCATTCTTCTCGCCAACCTTGAAACCAGACTTAACATCTGAAGAGAAACCTACTTCAACACCCTCAGCCAACAAAGCCTTTGCTGCAGCATCAAATGCCGCACCCAACTCTGCCTTCTTTGCCTCGGGCAACAAAGCCTTCAACTCGGCCTTTGCACCATTGTTCCAATTCTTGGCTACGGCGAGCAACATATCCTTGATGAATGTTGCATCGAGGTTTGCGCTCTTAACGCCCTCGGCAGTAGTCTTTGCCACAATCAGAGTCTCAATCTCTGCCTTGATTTTGGCTACAACTTGCTTACCTGCGAGCGAAATCTCGGTCATTGCATTCTTCTCAATATCGGCCGCCTTATCCTCGGCATCTGCCACGATTTTAGCAGCGCGAGCCTCGGCCTCGGCTACGATTTTCTGAGCCTCGCTCTTGGCAGTGGCAACAAGGTTGTCAGCCTCTGCACGACCCTTCTCCAAACCCTCCTGATAGAGTTTGTCGGTCAATTGCTGAAGTTTAGTATTTCCCATAATTATTTTGATATTTGATTATTGTTTATTTCGTTCCAAGTTTGCTTTCACGCGGCTCGTTCCTACGCCTACGCACGCGTTACCTATTTATAAAGCGCCGCAAAGTTACTCAAATTATCCTCTATAACAAAATTTCAATTCACTTTTTAGACTTTTACTCCTACGCACAGAACAATTTTATACACTTTTCAGAGAAAACCGCACTTTCAGCCATAACCTAACCGACTAATTTACAACACATTTACACCAAAACTGATAACCAAATGATGTATTTTAATTTTTTTTACTATATTTGTGCTATTAACCTACTTATAGGACAAAACTCAAACTTTCTATGAAAAAACTACTCTTTGCGACCATCTTTATGTTCGCTATTGTTGCCTCAAGCATACACACTTTGTCGGCACAAAACGATACATCGCCACAAAAGGCAAATCCCAAACGCGCCCACAAAGGTTGGCGTATGGTCTGGGCCGATGAATTTAACGGCGACAAAGTCGATGAGTCATCGTGGCGTCGTTGCCTGCGTTACGGCTCACCGTGGAATCGTCATATGTCTCTTTTGGATTCGCTCGTAAGGGTGCGCAATGGTGTTGTCGAGTTATGGGGAATCAACACCCCCGAAGGTTATCAAGACTCGTTGAAATTCCTCACTGGAGGACTCGAAAGCCGAGGTATGCGCCAAATCCGCAATGGCCGCATCGATGTACGCGCTCGTTACGATTGCGCACAAGGTTTCTGGCCCGCGATATGGATGATGCCCGAGAGCGAAAAGCCTTGGCCAAATGCAGGAGAAATAGACATTATGGAGCATCTAAATTTTGATGATTACATCTATCAAACCGTACACTCCTACCACATCGAAGGAGGCCACGCTCCCAAGACCCAACACGACCACAAAGAGAAGGTTGACCTCACTCAATTCAACGTCTATTCTGTCGAGGTAAACGACACTGTGATAACTTATTACATCAACGGCCGTAAAACCTTCACATACAACCGTCTTGACCCCGAACCCAAAGACCAATACCCATTCGACGACTACGACTATTATATGATTCTGTCGGCGCAATTGGGCGGCCATTGGATAGGCCCGATTGAGGCATCACAACTCCCCGTCAAGATGGAGGTTGACTATGTGAGATTTTACCTTCCAAAAAAGGACAAAAACAACAAAAAATAACAATTAAAAAACAGAAAAATTATGAGCCGTATTACCGCTATTTTTTTACTTGCAACGTTTCTCGTTTCATCATCTGCCGTACTTGCTCAAAAGCAGCAGTCTGCAGACCCAATCAAGAACCCCAAACGTGCTTACGAAGGCTGGAAACTTGTTTGGGCCGATGAATTCAACGGCAAGAAATTGGACACCGATTCGTGGGAGCGTTGCCCTCGCAACGGAGCCGATTGGGGACGCCATATGTCCTACCTCGACACACTCGTTAAAGTAGAGGATGGAGTATTGAAACTCTTTGCCGTAAATCGCCCCGACGAGGTAAAGGATGATGTTCCCTACCTTACAGGAGGTGTACAGAGCCGTCGTCGCCACTCTTTGCAGTTGGGCCGTGTCGATGTACGCGCTCGCTTCGATTGCGGACAAGGTTTCTGGCCCGCAATTTGGCTTATGCCCGACATCAGAGTGCCTTGGGCTACAGGTGGCGAGATTGATATTATGGAGCATCTCAACTCCGAGGATAAGGCCTATCAGACCGTACACTCGCAGCACTCTGTAATGCAGTACGACCCGTGGATTGAGAACGGTAGCAACACACCCATCGACCGCAATGTATTCAACACCTATTCGGTTATAATTGAAGAAGATGCAATCAAGTTCTTCATCAACGGCAAGCCGACATTTACCTACAAGAAGGTACCCGAATTGTTGTCGCAGTTCCCCTATGCTGGCCACCCCTTCTACGTCATTCTTTCAGCGCAGTTGGGTGGTAGTTGGGTTGGTGAGGTTAACCCCGCCGACCTTCCCGTCAAGATGGAGATTGACTATGTGAGATTCTATCTACCAAAGAAATAAAACACTACAATAGAAAAACGAGGCTGTCCCACAACATAAGGACAGCCTCGTTTTATTTATTGACTATTGCGCTAATCTCCTACTGATGCTCGGGACGCAACAAATCCTGCACTACCTTAACAGGCGAGAATGTTGTGATTGGCACCTCGACTAACACCGTATTCCACTTTGCCATAGCGCCATTCCACAATCCTGGCAACTCCTGCGCACGCAACTCGCGACCACCGCTCGACTTTGACGAGATAAAGCCTGTTGCAGGGTCGGTATATTGTGTCAAGTCAAACTTTTCGCCCTTATAATTCTTCACACCGCAAACCAAATCTACGGGGTTGAAGTGTGTAGCCGACTTCATCAAGTGCATATCCTCGGGCGAAATCTGGCTCGACTCGGCAATCTGCAACGACTCTGTTCCATCCTCTGCGGCCACCCAGAATGGGCCACCTCCAGGCTCACCCTGATTACGCACAACACCGCATACACGAATCGGGCGATTCAGCACCGCCTTCATCATCTCGGCATCACGCTCTGCGGGCAATTTCACGCACAACTCCTTCTCGATGAAGTTAGCCGTAGCATCCAAATCGGCCTCACCAGCATCCAAAGAACGCAGATAGCCAAACGCCTTGGCCTGCAACTCCAACAACAAGCCCGCCAACGCCTTCTTATACTTCACAGTGTCGCCACGACGAGCATCGGTAGTAACATTGTCAATATTTTTAACAAAGATTACATCGGCATCGATATCGTTCAGATTCTCAATCAACGCACCGTGACCCGCAGGGCGGAACAACAACTCGCCCTCATCGGTACGGAACGGAGTATTATCGGGATTTACCGCTACGGTATCGGTCGAAGGCTTCTGCACCGAGAACGACACGTCATACTTCACACCATAAGCCTCCTCATAATGGGGTTGTGATGCGCCCAACACATCCCAGAAACCACCCATATGTTCGGGTGATACGGTAAAATGGATGCGTACATTCTCACCCGAGCGTGCATACTGCGCACCCTCAACCAAATGCTCCTCAACAGCCTTGCGGTTACCACTTGAATATGAATGGAACGTAACCAAACCCTTAGGCTTTGCACCATAGCAGAGACCTGTCTTTACGATAGCCTCAACAATCTCCTCCTCCGATGAGTCGGGGGTGATGAAATGCTCCAATTCGGGCCAGAAAGCAAACTTTTCGATATTATCCAACAGCACGTCGATACCCTTACCGCGTTTGCCCTCGTTGACAAACTCAAACAACTCCTTAAACATACGCGTTGCCGCACCCGATGCGGGGACAAACTTAACTATGCCAAGATGCTCCGACGCTGCATCGTAGTTAGCCTCTGCTTGAGCGATAACATCCTCATCCAAAATGGTTACGCCATCGCCAGCCGCAGCCGCACGCACCACGTTAAGGAAAGGAAATCCCTGCTTAAAATTCTCAATCTGTTGCTCCACCTGCTCTTTAGTCAGGCCGTGAGCCGAAATCTGTTGTAAATCCTTTTCGTTAAACATAATTCTTCTATTTTGTACACATTTTTTACTCTCTCTTTATAAAAACTACTGTCGTAAGTACGACAGCACACCAAAAATCATTCAAATTTACGAAATATTTTCTAACTTTGCCAACATAGTTGTCAATTTTATTTTGCAGTAATAAAAACTTAAATATTATGAAAAAATTACTTTTATCTTTTGTCGCAATACTTTTTGCTTCGTTTGCGGCATATTCCGAACCCCTTTGGATGCGTTACCCCACCATCTCTCCCGATGGTTCAACTATCGCTTTTACCTACAAAGGTAGCATCTATGTCGTACCCGCCGCAGGAGGCGAGGCACAATGTATCACTCCCGCTGAGAGTTATGATTACAACCCCGTATGGTCACCCGACTCAAAGAGCATCGCTTACTCATCGGACCGCTACGGAAACTTCGATGTCTTCACAATCTCGAAAAACGGTGGCACACCCAAGCGCGTGACTACTCACTCGGCGAACGAGATTCCCTACACCTTCTCTCCCGATGGCAGCAAGATATATTTCGGTGCTAACATCACCGACCCCGCATCGAGCGCGCTCTTCCCCAAAGCGTCGATGACCGAATTGTATGCTATTCCCAGCAACGGAGGACGTTACGAGCAGGTGTTGGCTACACCAGCGCAATATATTGACTTCAGCAAGGATGGCCGCACATTCCTCTATCAAGACCGCAAGGGTGGCGAAAACGAGTGGCGCAAGCACCACACATCGTCAATCACACGCGACATTTGGCTCTACGATACATCATTGGGCGAGCATCGTCAGGTTGTAGATTGGCAGGGTGAGGACCGCAACCCCATCTTTATGGACAATGACAAAAGCCTTTACTACTTGAGCGAGCAAGGTGGCACATTCAACGTTTGGCAGAAATCGCTTGACAATGACGCAAAGGCCAAGCAGGTGACATCATTCAAGACTCACCCCGTACGTTTCTTGAGCGCAGCCAACGATGGCACACTCTGTTTTGGTTACAATGGTGAGATATATACAAAATCAGCAACAGGCTCACCCAAGAAGGTTAGTATCAATATTACAGACAACTCGCCTGCCGACAAGACCTCTATTTTGAGCGTCAGTGGTGGCAGTTACTCTACCGTATCGCCCGACGGCAAACAAATCGCATTTGTTTCTCGTGGTGAGGTATTCGTAACAGCGGTTGATTACACAACTACAAAGCAGATTACAACTACTGCAGCATCGGAGGCTTCGCCTACATTCGGTGCCGACAACCGTACACTCACCTATGCTTCGGAACGTAACGGATATTGGAATATCTACACAGCCACTATCGCTCGTGATGATGACCCCAACTTCCCCAACGCCACACTCATCAACGAGAAGCCGTTATTCAAAGATGACAAGATTGACCGCGCCTACCCGACATACTCTCCCGATGGCAAGGAGTTGGCTTTTGTCGAGGGACGTTGTCGTTTGATGGTGCTCAACATCGAGTCGGGCAAGGTACGCCAAATCACCGACGGTAGTCAGCACTACAACACTACGGGAGGTCTTTCATATAAGTGGTCACCCGACGGCAAGTGGTTTGCTCTATCATACACAGGCAACAAGCACGACCCCTATTCTGATATCGGTTTGGTAAGTGCACAAGGTGGCGAGATTACCAACCTCACCAATACAGGTTATTTCGACAGCGACCCAGAGTGGGTACTCGATGGTAATGCATTGCTTTTCTGCACCGACCGCTACGGTATGCGTAGCCACGCATCGTGGGGCTCATTGGAGGATGTAATGATTGTATTCCTCAACCGCAAGTCATACGAAGAGTATCGTATGAGCAAGGAGGAGTACGAGATTTACAAGGATGCCGAGAAGAAGGCTAAAGAGGAGCAGAAGAAGCAAGATAACGAGTCCAAAAAGGATGAGAAGTCTGCCGATAAAAAGGATGACAAGAAAGAGGCCAGCAAGGATTCTGCAAAGAAAGAGGATATAGTTATCGAGTTGGACAACATCGACGAGCGCATAGTTCGCCTCACACCCTACTCTGGCACAATGAGCGGCTATACTCTCGACAAGGAGGGTACTTCACTCTACTACATCATCTCTTACGAGAGCAGTTACGATATGTGGCAACTCAACTTGCGTGACCGTAGCAACAAGGTCATCCAGAAAGGTATTGGCAGCGGTTCATTCGCTTGGGACAAGAAACGCGAAAATATATTCTTACTTGGTGGCTCGATGCGTAAGTTCAAGGGCGGCACGGGCTCACCCACCTCTATCAGCGCACGTTGCGAGATGCGTCTTGACCGTGATGCCGAGCGTGAGTATATGTTCGACCGCATCTATCGTCAGGAGAAGGAGCGTTTCTACCACAAGGATATGCACGGTGTTAATTGGGAGGCTATGTGCAACAACTATGCACGCTTCCTGCCCCACATCAACAACAATTTCGACTTTGCCGAGATGACCAGCGAGTTGTTGGGTGAGTTGAACGTATCACATACAGGTTGCTCATACTCTCGTCCTGGTGATTCAAGTGCCGACGTTACAGCAAACTTGGGTGTATTCTACGACTTTAACCGCAAGGGCGATGGTCTGCTCATTACCGAAGTCGTTGCAGGAGGTCCGTTCGACCGAGCATCATCAAAGGTTAAGGCTGGCGACATTATTGAGAAAATCGACGGTCAGGCTATCCTCGACGGCGAGGATTACTTCCCATTGCTCAACCGCAAGACAAGTCAGGCCCGCACGCTTATCTCACTCTATCGTCCCGACAGTGGCGAGCGTTGGGAGGAGGTTATCTCACCCATTTCGCAAGGCACATTTAACACCCTGCTCTACAAGCGTTGGGTTAAGCAACGTGCTGCCGACGTAGAGCGCCTATCGGGAGGTCGCTTGGGCTATGTTCACATCGAGTCTATGGCCGACGGCAGTTTCCGCACTATCTACGCCGACATCCTGGGTAAGTACAACCACTGCGAGGGTATCGTTATCGACACTCGTTTCAATGGCGGTGGTCGTATGCACGAGGATATCGAGATATTGTTCAGCGGAGAGAAATACCTCACACAGGTTGTTCGCGGCAAGGAGGCTTGCGATATGCCGAGCCGCCGCTGGAACAAGGCATCGATTATGATTACAGGCGAGGCTAACTACTCTAACGCACACGGAACACCTTGGGTTTACAAGCATCGTGGCATTGGTAAGGTTGTAGGTATGCCCGTACCAGGAACTATGACCAGCGTATCGTGGGAGCGTCTGCAAGATAGTTCACTCACATTCGGTATCCCCGTTGTCGGCTATCGTATGGAGGATGGCAACTACCTTGAGAATTGCCAATTGGAGCCCGATGTTAAGGTTGCCAACTCTCCGGCATTGGTCATCACAGGCCGTGACGAGCAGTTAGAGGCCGCTGTAAAGACTCTGCTTGAGGATATTGATGCCAAAAAGAAGAAATAATGATTACCGAATATTTTGAACATCCGCTCCGCGAGCGCAATAGTTTTCACGTCGAGGAGAGTGTCGCACACCTTGTCGAATTTGACGACAAGGCCGACCTCGACGTACTCTTTGCCGAGGGCAAGACTCCCGAAAAATGGTATGTCTTGGGTGGCGGAAACAATATACTTTTCACCCAACGCTACGAAGGCACGCTAATTCATCCTACGGGTAAAAAGATTAAGGCCCTAAATGAGGACTCGTCTGCGCTGCATGTCGAGGTCGAAGCGGGAATGGATTGGGATGAGTTTGTATGTTGGTGCGTCGAGCGTGGTGTATGGGGGGCTGAGAATCTATCGCTCATTCCCGGTACGGTTGGCGCCGCTCCCGTACAAAATATCGGTGCATACGGAGCAGAGGCCAAAGATATTATCCACGCAGTACACTACTTCGATACACAACTGCGCGAGCACCTTACACTCTCGAACGAGGAGTGCCGTTTCGCCTACCGCGACAGCATCTTCAAGCAAGAACTGCGAGGTCGCGCCATCATCACTTCGGTAGAGTTCTGTTTAAGCAAAACGCCACAACCCAATTTGGGCTACGGAGACCTTATTCGCGAAACCGAGGCCCGAGGCAAAGCCACGCTGCAGAATATTCGCAATGCGGTATGTGCCATTAGAGAAGGCAAACTCCCCGACACTGCAGTTTTGGGTAACGCTGGCAGTTTCTTCAAGAATCCCATAATACCGCTTGAGGAGGCCGAGCAGATGCAGGCTCAATACGAAAATATGCCCATCTACCCCACTGCCGACGAGAATAAACGCAAATTGGCGGCAGGATGGCTTATTGACCAGGCTGGGATGAAAGGCTATCGCAACGGCAACGTAGGAGTACACGACCGTCAGGCATTGGTTTTGGTAAATTACGGAGGAGCAACAGGACACGACGTTATCGCATTGGCCCAAGAGGTGCAACATCGAGTAAAAGAAAAATTCGGCATTGCGATTGAACCTGAAGTAAACATCTTATAGCAAACACTTTAAGCGATTATGCTAATCGACAGATTTCAAGAATATGTAACGCGCAACGCGCTTTTTACGCACGAGGACAAGATTCTGCTCACCGTATCGGGTGGAGTGGACTCTATGGTGCTGATGTCGTTATGTGTAAACAGCGGTTACAACGTAGGTGTGGCGCACTGCAATTTCTGCTTGCGTGGCAAGGAGAGCGACGAGGATGAGATTTTGGTTCAGGAGACCGCCCGCCGCTATGGTATAGAGTGCTATAACCGCCACTTCGACACTACGGGCGAGATGGCTCGCACGGGCGAATCGATGGAGATGGCTGCCCGTCGTCTGCGTTACGAATGGTTTCACCAACTTTGCGAGGAGCAGGGATATACGGTCATAGCCATAGCCCACCATATTGATGACTCTATCGAGACATTCTTCATCAATATGTTGCGAGGCACGGGGTTGCGAGGCCTTACGGGCATAAGCAATCAAGTAGGCCGCATTGTCCGCCCGCTGATGTTTGCCACACGCAAGGAGATTTTGGAATATGCCCAACGAAAGCATATAAACTTCCGCGAGGACTCTTCAAATCTCACAACCAAATATTTGCGCAACAAGATTCGCCTGGGACTTATCCCGCGCATCAGGGAGATTAATCCACGTTTCCCGTTTATTATGCACCAGAATATTGCCCGACTTACAGCCGCCCAGCAATTTATTGACGGAGCAATTGACAATATCTACAAGAATATAATCGAAGAGAAGGACGGTATCTATACATTGCATATTGACGGCATTGAGCACGTCGCATCGCGCGAATTTGTCATCTATGAAATACTCAACTCGCGTTTCGGATTCAAGGGTGATACTGTAGATGGCTTATGCAAGACTTTAGCCAACGCTACGTCGGGAAAACGTTTTTATTCGCGCAACTTTGTAGCATACACCGACCGAGGTAATATTGTAATCACTCGCATAGCCGACAATGACCCCTGCGAGGTGATTGTTCAAGCGGGACAGCACCGTGCCTATTGTGGTGGCAATGTACTCTATTTTGAGTTATGCGACGTTGATATGCTTACCTCATTCAACACCCCCGACAATGTAGCCTTGATTGATGCCGACACACTCACCTACCCTCTCACGCTTCGCCGTTGGCAGGAGGGCGATTCGTTTACGCCATTCGGAATGTCAGGCCGTAAAAAAGTTAGCGATTTCCTGATTGACAACAAGGTTTCGATGGCCGAAAAGGCTCGACAATTTGTTTTGATGTCGAGCGAGGAGATTGTATGGCTCGTAGGCCGACGAATAAACGACAATAATCGTATAACCAAGAAGACCGATATGGTACTCCGTATAACCTGCGAGAGCATATCATAACATTATGGCAAAATCGACTCTGAAATTCAAAGATAGTGTAGCCGCATTCGAGCAGTTAAAGGCGCAGATAGCCGCAAGAAAGTTTGCTCCAATATATTTATTGATGGGCGAAGAGAGTTATTTTATTGATGTACTGTGCGATGCGCTCTCATCGAGCATACTCTCACCCGCCGAGCAGGCTTTCAACCAGATTACCGTTTACGGCAAGGATAGTGATGCTGGACAGATAGTAAATCTCTGCCGTCAGATGCCGATGATGGGCTCCTATGAGGTGATTATCCTAAAGGAGGCTCAGCAACTACGTAATATCGAGAAACTATCGCACTACACCTCTAAACCGCAGGCATCTACAATCCTAATCATCTGCCACAAGGAGAAGAACGTTGATAAGCGCTCGGCATTCTACAAGCAGTGCGCATCTTCGGGAGTCGTCTTTGAGTCAATACGCCCTCGCGATTACGAGATAGGAGGTTGGCTAACGCAATTCGTAGCGCAGAAAGGATTAAAAATTAATGACAAGGCTCGTCAAATGTTGACCGACCATTTGGGTTGCGACATTTCGAAGATATCAAACGAATTGGACAAGTTAATTGTCTCACTACCTGAAGGTTGTACCGAGGTAACTGATGTGGAAGTTGAGATGAAGGTGGGTATCTCGAAGGATTTCAATAACTTCGAGTTATGCAACGCTGTAGCAACCAAGGATGTGGCTCGCGCTATGCGCATCGCCGACCACTTCGCCCGCAACCCGAAGGATAATCCTCTGCTACTGACGATTATGGCTCTGTTTGGTCAATTCCACGACATCTTCATTGTCAATTATCTTTTGTGGTTACAGAAATACAAGGGTGTGCCATTCCCAAACGATATGGAGTTGATGCGTATGTTGAAAAAGAGCAACGTATTTGTCATCAAAGAGATAAAGCAACTTGCATCGCTATGGAACAACCGCAAGGTTTTTGGCATTTTGGGACTCCTGCGCGAGTATGACGGCAAGAGCAAGGGAATAAATGCGGGAGCGATGAACGATGGGGAGTTGTTAAGAGAATTGCTACTAAAGATTTTTATGCAATAAGTTAAAGCAATGCTTCAGGTAAAGAGGGATAAATATATGATTCTAAATGGCGAGTTGACTCTTTGGCAACCCGTCACCGAGCCCTTTGTTTACCAAAATATACACACTCTCGGTCATCAATGCCGATACACACAACAACACATTGATTTTCTGAATATTGCAGGCAGCAACCTATTTGGCAAGAAACTGAATACGAGCGCCGACGCCATTGAACTCCAAATTAGAGAGTTACTTAAGGCGAATCGTGCTATACGCAACTATACGATAGGGGTAAGATTGTCGCTCGACTCCGACGGCAACTATCGCTTGGAAGATTATGAGGCTACAATATATTCGGGTTATGTACTACGCCTCCTACGCCCTACGGCATTATGCATAACGAGCGACGTGCCTTGGCCCGCATTCCCCACATCGGCACTCCTGCAAACAAAGCAATTGGCAGATGTGATTGCACGACAACGAGATATACACGAAGCGTTATTAACCGACTCACTGGAGCACATTACATCGGATGCTACAAAGCCGTTGATATTGATTCGGGAATATACAGCAACATTCTCGCCAACAACACAACACTCCGTTGAGAGCAGATTGGCCCTTGAAGCCTGCCAACATATAAATATTAATTGCAAGTTCGACCACTTTACCATCGAGGATGCTATGCAGGCCGACGAGTTGCTTTATGTTAATTATCAAGGCATCACAGCCTTCTCGAAGATAGGTCGCCACGCCTATATGGATATCATAGCGGCAAATATCGCTAACGCTATGGAGGAGTTATTCCAAATGTCAAACAAGAATATAACGATATAATGAAAACCGCAATCTTCCCGGGCTCGTTTGACCCCTTCACTAAAGGTCACGAAGCCATAGTAAAACAGGCTTTTGCACTCTTCGACAAGGTGATTATTGCCATCGGAGAAAACATCGGCAAGAACTCGTTGCTCACGCCACAAGAGCGAAAGGGTTTAATCGAAAAGTTGTACTCCAACGATGAGCGGGTGGAGGTAGTGACATACTCTACCCTAACAGGCGATTTGGCCCGCAAGGTTGGAGCAACAGCCATAATTCGAGGTGTGCGTAACACTATCGATTTTGAATATGAACGTACGCTGGCGCAGACAAACAAACGCCTGTTCCCCGAGATAGAGACTATTCTGCTACTCACGCCTGCCGATTTGGCCGACGTATCATCTTCGGCCGTGCGCGAATTATTGGCCTTTGGTCACGATGTAAGCGAAATGTTGCCAGAAGGGATTGACCTGCAAAGTTGCAAGAAAAATATATAGTTTATATATTTGCAACTTAATTAATTGAAATAACTACTAAACAATATTAAATATGGAATTTACTGCGGAGATGATTGCGGGCCTACTGGGTGGCACAATCGTAGGAGATAAATCGACGGCCGTACACACCGTATCGTCTATCGATGGCGGCAAAAAGGGCGCGCTTGCTTATCTTACAAATCCGAAATACGAGCAATTCGTTTACACTACCGAGGCGTCAATCGTATTGGTAAACAACGACTTCGAGCCCAAAGAGGAGGTGAAAGCAACGCTTATCAAGTTACCTGATGTAGGTGCTGCCGTACTTCAACTCCTTGAGATGTACAACGCAATGAAGCCTCAAAAGAAGGGTATCTCGAAGATGGCTTCAATCTCGGAGAAGGCTACAATAGGCGAGAATTGCTACATTGGCGACTTCGCAGTTGTAGAGGCTGGAGCCGTAATCGGTGATGGTGCAAAGATTTATCCGCAGTGTTATGTAGGTGACGGCGTTAAGATTGGTGCGGGCACAACACTCTACCCTGGAGTGAAAATTTATGAGGGATGCCGCATCGGTGCAAACTGTATCCTGCACGCAGGTGCCGTTATTGGAGCCGATGGATTCGGATTCTTACCCAAACCTGATGGCACATTCGACAAGATTCCGCAGTTGGGTAACGTAATCATTGAGGATAATGTTGAGATTGGCGCTAACACTTGTATCGACCGCGCGAAGACCGATTCGACGATTATCCGCAAGGGCGTGAAGTTGGACAACTTGATTCAGATTGGTCACAACGTAGAGATTGGCGAGAACACCGTATCATCAGCACAGACAGGTATCGCAGGAACAACAAAGGTTGGTCACAACTGTTTCTTGGCGGGTCAGGTAGGTATTGCCGACCACCTCACGATAGGTAACTATGTGAAGATTGGTTCACAATCGGGCTTGGATAAGGACGTACCCGATGGAGAGATTCGTTTCGGCTCGCCCGCATTGCCAGGAATCAATTACCACCGCTCGTTTGCTGTGTTTAAGACGCTGCCCGAGTTGCAACGCCGAGTAGCGGCATTGGAGCGCGCCGCAAAGGATAAAGAGTAACCTAACAACGGTAGGTTAATTAAAGAATATAGGCCGAATAATTAATAAAAACTCAAAATTAAAACAGATAGATTTATGAAGAAGATTTTTATGTTTGCTATGGCGGCTGCAACTATGGTTGGTTGCGGTAACGCTACAAAGTTCACCATCACGGGTTCATTGGAGGCTGAGGATGGCAAGTTGGTATACATTGCTACAGAGGAGGGTCGTGAACTCAACTACATCGACTCGGTAGCCGTTGCGGCTAACGCTTACGCTTTTGAGGGTACAGCAGAGGCTCCCTACTCGGCATATCTCGTAACCAAGGAGGGCGAGGAGGCTCGTCCTAAGATGGTAGCACAGTTGTATATCGAGCCAGGTAACATCGAGGTTAAGAAACTCAACGAGGAGCACCCCACAGCAAATGCTGTAGGTACACCCCTCAACGACAAGAAGGCTGATTTGTTCGTAAAGCAGTGGGAGTTGCAGAAGGATGAGAATGCTGCCGAGGATGCAATCTCGAAGTTGTATTACGAGAACATCTTGGCAAATGCCGACAATATGATTGGTTGGGATTTGTTTGGCGACACATACTACTACTATGAGCCCCAGCAGGTGATTGACGCTATCGCCGCTATGCCCGCAGAGCAGCAGGAGAAGTTCAAGTCAATCAAGGAGTCATCGGAGCAGGCTTTGAAGGTATTGCCCGGCAATCCTTACATCGACATCACAGAGGTTGGCGAGGGTGAGCAGCCCAAGACTCTTACACCCGACGGCAAGGTACTCACGTTGAAGAGCGTTGTAGAGAACAAGGCTAACAAGTATGTACTTATCGACTTCTGGGCTTCGTGGTGCGGTCCTTGTATGCGCGAGGTACCCCACTTGAAGGCTGCATACGACAAGTATCACAAGAAGGGTTTCGAGATTTACGGAGTATCGTTTGACCGTGACCGTGAGCCTTGGTTGAAGGCTATCGACGAGAAGGGTCTTAACTGGTTGCACGTTAGCGCTGTAAACTATTGGGACAACAAGGCCCGTCACGACTACGCAGTAAACTCTATCCCCGCTAACTTCCTTGTAGATTGCTCGACAGGCAAGATTATCGCTACACAGTTGCGTGGCGAGGAGGTTGAGAAGAAGATGGAAGAGTTGTTGAAGTAATTTTCAACCAAACAATTTTGTAAAACAATTGCCCCTTCTCGCTATTTTGCGGGGGGGGGTAATTCATTAATAATCACCCTATTACAAACATCTAACAAGTGTATTAGATTAATAAAAATCGCTAAAAAATGAAACACTTTTTTAATTTCACGATATTTGCCATCATTTTAATGATGATGATTGGTTGTGCAACCTCAAACGAATATATCGTAACAGGCAAAGATACTACAGGCCGATGCCCCGACGGAGAGTGGGCATACTTATGCCTACAAAAGGAGAATCCTGGCGATTTTCACTATATCGACTCTGTGCAAATTGAAAACAATAGTTTCCGCTTCGAAGGCGAGATAGAAACACCCACGATTGCACATATTATGACGCGTGCCTATAACGATTCATTAAGATTAGCAAAGCCGGCTGTAGTTCACAGTTTTATATTGGAAAAGGGCCACATACAGACCGCTGTTGAAGATGACATACACTGCCCGTCAGGAACACCATTAAACGACAAGATAAGTGCATTTTTCAGTGGTCTTATCTCTTTGCTCCAAAATGCCGAAGAACAGAATTTAAGCGAGGAGGAGACTCTTCGACAAGGTTTTGAATATGTAAGAAACACCGTTCAGGATAATTGCAACAATGAGTTTGGAGTATTTGTCGTAGATAATATATCGGGAGAGTTCTCTCCTAAAGAAGATTTGGAGTTATATGCTCTTTTACCTGACAAACAAGAGTATTTTGCCCAGCAGATTGCCGACGCAAAAATGGCCTCGCAATTTGAGATTGGAGCGATGTATATAGATGTGAGCGAACCTACAAAACAAGGAGAGCAGATTTCTCTGAAAAGCATAGTTGAGAAGCAAGGCAATAAGTATTTATTATTGGAGTTTTGGGCTTCGTGGTGTGGCCCTTGTATGCACGAAATGCCCAATCTTAAAGCCACATACGAGAAGTACCACAACAAAGGATTTGAAGTTTATGCCTCATCACTTGATAGCAACCGTGAAGATTGGATAGATGCAATGGATAAGATGGAAATGAATTGGATTAATGTAAGTGGATTGAAAGTTGCAGAATCACCTGCCCCTAAACAATATGCCATCACTGCTATTCCCTCCAACTTTTTGATAGATTGCTCAACAGGCAAAATCATAGCCAAAAATCTGCGTGGCGATAATTTGGAAAATAAACTGAATGAATTGTTGAAGTAAAACATATCGCATAACAAGTTAAAACCGCTTGACGAAAGAGTTAAGCGGTTTTTTGTTTTTCGTAATTTAAGCGTATCTTTGTATGTAGTTACACGACAAAATTTCCGAGAGATGAAAAGACTAATATTACTAATAGTATGTATGTGGGCCTCAACAACTATTGCCACATCACAGACCTCTGACACCAAAAGCGACAGAGAGATTGCTATTAAAAACTCCAAAATATGTCTTAAGCAGGATTTGACTCGTGGAGGTGCTATAAATTACATTTCATTATCGGACCAAGACCGCAACCTTGTAAACATATACGACGAAGGACGTTACATACAACAATCATATTACGCTGGCAAATCTGTAAACAGACAGAACGAAGGGCAATGCCCTACTTGGTCGCCGTGGGCGTGGAATCCTATTCAGGTTGGCGACTATGCAAGAAATCGCGCAGAGATACTTGAGTGTAAAGTTACGGGTAAGCAGTCGTATGTTAAGTGTATTCCAATGCAGTGGGATATGAACAACCACCCCGCAGAGGCAACAATGGAGCAGTGGACCACACTGCAAGGGAACGTCGTTAAGGTCAAGAATCGACTCACCTGCCATCGCACCGACTCACTCTACGGCGAAGGTATCGAGTGCGACCAAGAGATACCTGCCGTATATCTTATCTCGGCATTAAAAAATCTATACTCATATTTTGGCGAAAAGCCGTTTCAGGCTATGCCCATAGAGCAAACTGAAGTAAAGCAGATTATCATTGGCGACCCTGAGCATTTTTGGGGGCAATATCCCTCCGTTACAGAGCAATGGATGGCATTTACGGATGACAACGGTTGGGGTGTAGCCGTCTATTCACCTTCGGCAACGAATTTTTTGGCGGGAAGATTTGATGACGATGTAAATGGCAATGCCAATAGTGCTACCACGTCATACATTGCACCCATAAGACGACAAAGTCTAATGAAGGATTCTGTGGTGGAGTATGAATATTATCTCGTTATAGGCACGTTGGAGCAGATGCGCAAAGAGATATATAAAATCAAGAGTAGAACTGATAAAAAAAAATAGCACGACTATGGCCGAGCAAAAGGCGACATATCGAATAATGGGCATAGACCCAGGAACAAATTATATGGGCTACGGCATTGTCGAGGTCGAGGGCAACACGCTGCGCTCGGTAGTGATGGGCGACATTGACCTGCACACGATGAGCGACCCGTATCGTAAACTGAATTATATATTCAAGCGCGTCGGAAAACTCATAGAGGATTATGACCCGCAGGAGGTGGCTTTGGAGTCGCCATTCTTTGGCACAAACGTGCAGAGTATGCTTAAACTTGGCCGCGCGCAAGGAGTGGCTATGGCGGCTGCATTGAGTCGCGACAAACAGGTCTTCGAGTATGCTCCCACACGCGTCAAGCAGGCAATAACAGGCTCTGGAGCGGCATCGAAAGAGCAGGTGGCGGCTATCGTGAAACGACTACTCAAGTTGGAATATATGCCACGAAGATTGGACGCTACGGATGGTATGGCTGTCGCAATGTGCCACTACTTTACGGCCCGCACTCCCATATCGCAGGCAATGGGCGAAGAACGTGTAAAAGGACTCGGAGGTGGAAAGAAAGCGGCCAAAGGTTCATCATCGTGGGAGGCTTTTCTGAAGAAAAATCCCGAACGCGAGATAAAATAAGTCGTTTAGCGGCAACACATTCTATCAAAAAAACACGCAAAACTTGATATTGTTTATGCTTTTTTTAGTAATTTTGGAGTATTAAAACAACAAAGCAAAATAAACTCAAAGATATGAGCAGTGCAAAATACACCCTTAAAGAGGTAACAAACAAGGCTTTAGAGCAGGAATTTATCGACCTCCACAAACGTCTATACAAAGGTAATCGCAATTGGGTATGCCCGTTGGATGAGGATATCAAGGCGGTATTTGACCCCGCGAAAAATAAGTTGTTTGCCGATGGTGAGGCTATTCGTTGGGTGGCATATAACAACGAAGGTGAGGTAGTTGGCCGTATTGCGGCATTCTATGACAACGAACACGCCTATTCGTATGAACAGCCTACGGGTGGTTGCGGTTTCTTCGAGGCCATAGATGACCAAGAGTTGGCAAATATGTTGTTTGACACTGCGCGTATGTGGCTGGTAAGCCGAGGTATGGAGGCTATGGATGGCCCTGTTAATTTTGGCTCTCGTGATTCGTGGTGGGGTCTGTTGGTCGAAGGATACCAATTCCAACCTCTATACGGAAATCCATATAACCCACCCTACTACAAGGATTTGTTCGAGAACTACGGATTCCAAAACTATTTCAACCAAAACACATATTTATGGAAGGTTGATGATGACGACATCAATCAATCAATCCACGAAAGAGCAAAGCGTCTGCACAATACTCCAGGATATAGTTTTGCCCATATCGATATGGATAACTTGGAGCAGGTGGCTGAGGATTTCCGTATAATCTACAACAAGGCGTGGTCGCTATTTACGGGTGTTAAGCCAATGCCCAAAGAGGAGGCACAGAAGTTGATGAAGACTCTACGTCCTATCATTGACCCCAACATCATCTTCTTCTCATACTTTAACAACGAGCCTATCGGATTCTTCATTATGGTACCCGATATTAACCGCATTATCGGTAAGTTCAATGGTAAATTTGGCTTGATAAACAAGTTGCGACTGATGTGGGATTTGAAGATTAAGAAGAGTTGCGACAGAATATTCTGTATCATATTCGCCGTATCACCAGAATTCCAAGGTAAGGGCGTAGAATCGGGAATGATTCAGTATGTTTACGAGTCGTATATCCGCACCGACCGCAACAACTACAAATCGTTTGAGTTTGCTTGGATTGGCGACTTCAACCCCGTAATGAATCGTATGATTCAATCTTATGTATGCGCTACACGCCATAAGATGCATACGACATACCGCTATCTGTTCGACAGAACAAAACCATTCAAGCGTTGTCCTCGCTTGGGTATTAAGCGCGACGATAAATAATTAACAAAACTATAACCTAATGAAAACTACAGCATTTACAAAGTACCACATTGCAGCAGGAGCCAAAATGGCCGAGTTTGCAGGTTATAATATGCCCATCGAATTTTCGGGTATCAATGACGAGCACCACACCGTACGCAACGGCGTGGGCGTGTTCGACGTGAGCCATATGGGCGAGATTTGGGTGAAGGGCGAGAAGGCTCTTGACCTATTGCAGCGCATTGCATCGAACGATGTATCGAAACTCTTTGACGGGAAGGTGCAGTATGCTACAATGCCTAACGGCAAGGGCGGTATCGTGGACGATATCTTGATTTACAAGTTCAGCGACACAAAGTATATGCTCTGTGTTAATGCTGCCAATACCGACAAGGATTGGACTCACATCTGCGCCGAGGGTGCCAAGATGGGTTTGATGCCCGACAAGGAGTTGGAGAATGCATCGGACCGCATCAGTCAGTTGGCTATTCAGGGCCCTATGGCTATGAAGTTGGTACAGAAGATGTGCGAGGAGCCCGTGGAGGATATGGTGTACTACACATTCAAGATTACCAAGATTGCAGGTTGCGAGGTGATTCTCTCGGCTACGGGCTACACTGGCTCGGGTGGTTGCGAGATTTATATGCACAACGAGGATGCTGACACCATTTGGGAGGCTATGTGGAAGGCAGGCGAGGAGTTCGGCTTAAAGAACATCGGCTTGGGCGCACGCGACACATTGCGTTTGGAGAAGGGTTTTGCACTATACGGCAACGACATTGACGACACAACCTCACCGTTGGAGGCTGGTTTGGGCTGGGTTACAAAGTTTGTCGAGGGTAAGGATTTCATCGACCGCGACTTCTTGGCACAGCAAAAGGTAGAGGGCGTACAGCGCAAGTTGGTTGGCCTGAAGATGATTGACAGAGGTATTCCTCGTCACGGCTACACATTGGCTAACCTCGAAGGTGAGGAGATTGGCCACGTCACATCGGGTACAATGTCACCGATGTTGAAGGTCGGCATTGCACTCGGTTACGTAAAGACAGAGTACGCTGCAATAGGAACAACGGTTGCCGTTGTAATTCGCGACCGTCTGCTCAAGGCAGAAGTTGTGAAATATCCGTTTGTATAGAGTTATATACATATAATATTAGGCTGTTGTAACATTATAATGTTGCAACAGCCTAATTTCTTAAATTACCCAACTTTTCATTATATTAAGACCTTAAACAATAATATTAAACAAACAATTATGGAGAAACTTGATTACATACCGCCCACATTAGAGATTATAGAGATTGTTGTAGAAAAGGGCTTTGCGAATAGTATGCCCATTGATAAATGGACTCCTAAATACTTCTAATTAACACGTTAATACTATGAAATTTAGATATATAATTATAGCCATTGTCTCAACTATATGTTATATTGGGTGCGAAAAGGATATTACCGAGCATAACAACCTACAAAAAGGGTTAACAATACAAGCCTCAACTACGACATCGACAGAATCTGCGACGAGAACTACATTTGATGGCAACGTAACAAAGTGGGTTACAGGCGATAAGATGGCAATAATGGTCGGCGCAAGCAATTCCGCCCCAACTTCTGCCTCCACATTCACTTGCCAAGATGGCCAAGCGGGAACATTCTCCAATAGTACGATTGAATTAAAACCCGAAAGCCGATATGATTTCTATGCCGTATATCCGACATCAGCCGAGGAAGATGCAACCAATTTCCCGACACAGATTACTATCGGTGCCGCTACACAAACTCAAGATGGCGACTCGCCCAATCACATCGCGCAATTGGACCCGCTGACGGGCTGTGTCAAAAACACTCTTCCTAATAGTGTCTGCATCCCTATGCACCATAATGCAGCGGTAATGGCGATAAACGTAGTAAACAACCTGACTGCGACCTTAGGAATAAAGAGCCTTGATATTATTGCTGACGATGGGATAAAGTTATGTGGCACATACGACATTGATATAGTCAGCGGAGAGTTATCAAATGTGTCTAATGCGAGCAACAGGATTACGGTAAATGTCGAGAACTCCGATGCAATCCCACAAGACGGCACATTTAAGATATATGCGGCTATTGCACCGTGTACTTTACCCGAAAATTCGACTTTGAAGTTTGTCATAACCGACACGAACAATATCCAATACGAATTTACCAGGACCTTTGCCGCAGAGTTCGACATTGCGGCAGGAGATTTACTCTCTACATCATTCAACCTAACAGATACGATAACATATAACGCTGACTTTGCATCCGTTCCAGATGGATTCCCAACAAGTGCGACTGCTCAAGAAGAGACAAAGTACTATACTTTTAATGGACGTAATATAGGGTTTTATAATGCCAAAGGGTATGCACATAGTAGTGGAGTAGATGATGAAGAATATATTATATTCTACAGCGTAGGTAAAACCGACGCAACATCAGCCAAAATATATATTCCTAAAATAACAGGATATAAGTTATCGTCGCTAATAGTTTTTGGAGATGCAAAGCAGAAACATAAACTTTCGGTAATTAATGGTAGTACTACTTTAGAGTTGAAAGGTTCCTTAAATAATACTACTGTAACAAATAAACTTCTCGCAAAAGATACAGAAATAAGCCTCGCGGAGTCATCAGATGTTACTTTATCAGATGTTACTTATTTGAAAATATATGCTGCAAGTTCGGCATTAGATTACAAATGCGAGGGCCTATCGCTAACGTATGTGAAGTCCAATTAGACGGATTCAACATCATAAGCAGTGGTGATATAACGACAAAGGGTTGTTCCGATGGAACAACCCTTTGTTATTGAGCATTATACTAAACTCTACTTCTGATTCAATGCTGCGTGAGCCGCTGCCAAACGTGCGATAGGCACACGGAACGGAGAGCAACTTACATAGTTCAAACCTGCGTAGTGGCAGAACTCTACTGATGAAGGCTCACCACCGTGCTCACCACAGATACCGCACTTCAACTCAGGACGAGTACCACGGCCCTTGAATACAGCCTCACGAACCAACTGGCCTACACCATTGCGGTCCAAAACCTGGAACGGGTCGTTCTTCAAGATGTTCTTATCCAAATATGTGGGCAAGAACTTAGCGATATCGTCACGAGAGAAACCAAGAGTCATCTGAGTAAGGTCGTTAGTACCGAATGAGAAGAACTCGGCAACCTCTGCAATCTGATTAGCAGTTACAGCCGCACGGGGAACCTCAATCATTGTACCTACCATATAATCAATCTTGTCATTACGCTCTGCGAATACCTGCTTTGCAACCTCGTCGATGATGTTCTTCTGGTAGCGCAACTCCTTGTGGTTACCTACCAACGGAACCATAATCTCAACCTTAACGTCAGTACCTGAAGCCTTAACGTTCATTGCAGCCTCCAAGATAGCGCGTGCCTGCATCTCGGTAATCTCAGGATATGTGTTACCCAAACGGCAACCACGGTGACCCAACATCGGGTTAACCTCGTGCAAGTACTCAACCTTAGCGGCAACAGCCTCGTAAGTGGTACCCAACTCCTCGGCCATCTCACGCTGCTCCTTCTCTGTGTTGGGAGCAAACTCGTGCAAAGGCGGGTCGAGCAAACGAACGATAACGGGATAGCCCTTCATAGCCTTGAACAAGCCCTCGAAGTCACCACGCTGCATAGGCAACAACTTAGCCAAAGGAACACGACGACCAGCCTCATGATCAGCCAAAATCATCACGCGTACGGCCTTGATACGGTCGCCCTCGAAGAACATATGCTCTGTACGGCAAAGACCGATACCCTCGGCACCGAAAGCGAATGCCTGCGCAGCATCACGAGGAGTGTCGGCGTTAGCGCGTACCTTCATAGTAGCATACTTACCAGCCAACTCCATCAACTGACCGAAATCACCGCTCAAATCAGCATCCTGTGTAGCAACCTGACCCAAGTAAACCTCACCTGTAGAACCGTTGAGTGAAATCCAATCACCCTCCTTGATTGTATAACCGTTTACGTTGATTGTACGAGCCTTATAATCGATATTAAGTTCACCAGCACCTGATACACAGCACTTACCCATACCACGAGCAACAACGGCTGCGTGAGATGTCATACCACCGCGTGCAGTCAAGATACCAGCAGCGTCCAACATACCCTTCAAATCCTCGGGTGAAGTCTCGATACGAACCAAGATAGCCTTCTGACCTGTCTCGGCCAATACCTTCTCGGCATCCTCTGCGAAGAATACTACGGGACCTGTAGCAGCACCTGGAGATGCGGGCAAACCCTTTACTACAACCTTAGCATTCTTGATAGCTGTCTTATCGAATACGGGGTGCAACAACTCATCCAACTTGGCGGGCTCGCAACGCAAAACTGCTGTCTTCTCGTCGATAAGACCCTCGCGCAACATATCCATTGCAATCTTAACCATAGCGGCACCTGTACGCTTACCGTTACGGCACTGCAACATCCAAAGCTTACCATCCTGGATAGTAAACTCGATATCCTGCATATCCTTGAAGTAAACCTCCAAGTGGTGCTGAATCTCGTTCAACTCACCATATACTGCGGGCATAACCTCCTCCAATGAAGGATACTTCTCTGCACGCTCCTCCTCTGAAATGTTCTGAGCCTTAGCCCAACGACGTGAGCCCTCGATAGTAATCTGCTGGGGAGTACGGATACCTGCAACAACGTCCTCACCCTGTGCATTGATAAGATACTCACCGTTGAAGATGTTCTCACCTGTACCAGCATCACGAGAGAATGCAACACCTGTTGCAGAGTTCTCACCCATATTACCGAATACCATAGCCTGAACTGATACGGCTGTACCCCACTCTGCGGGGATGTTATTGAGTTTACGATACAAGATAGCGCGCTCGTTCATCCAAGAACCGAACACAGCACATACTGCACCCCACAACTGCTCCCAAGGACAAACGGGGAAATCCTTACCTGTCTGCTCCTTAACGGCAGCCTTGAATGCTACAACCAACTCCTTCAAATCCTCAACAGTAAGGTCGGTATCCATTGTAATACCGCGCTTCTCCTTCTGCTCGTCAATCAAAGCCTCGAAGGGGTCCTGGTCCTCCTTTGATACGGGCTTCATACCCAAAACTACGTCACCATACATCTGTACGAAACGACGATATGAGTCCCAAGCGAAACGAGGATTGCCTGTACGCTTTGCAACAGCCTCAACAGCCTCGTCGTTCATACCAAGGTTAAGGATTGTATCCATCATACCGGGCATTGATGCACGAGCACCAGAACGAACTGATACGAGCAACGGCATCTCCTTGTCGCCGAACTTCATACCTGTGAGGTTCTCGATATTCTTCATCGCGCGCTCAACCTCGGGACGGAGAATCTCGATAACAGCCTCCTTACCCTTGCTGTAATACTCGGCGCAAACTTCTGTTGTAATTGTAAATCCTGGAGGAACGGGAATTCCGATAAGGTTCATCTCTGCCAAATTGGCACCCTTTCCACCAAGTAATTCTCTCATTTTACCGTTACCCTCAGCCTCTTTGTTACCGAAGGTATAAACACGTTTTACATCTGCCATAATTCTTGGTTTTAATTTTTAATATTTTGATTTATTGTTTATCTCCTATTTGAACGTACAAAGTTACAATATTTTCGCTAATATACCAATATTTAATCGAAATATATGAATATCGGCAAATAATTGGAATATCCACCATAATATTTTCGTTTGTCAAACGTCGGACGTGGCATCCCATTATCATTTAATAGCCAACGCTTTATATAGGCATCGCAACTATATGCCGTCGTGATGTTTGTCGCTATGCGGTCACGCATCTGCCAACGTCCCGAACTCATATAATTGCCCCGACCTGCGCGTTCGGCGGCAAGTGTCGCGTCTGAAAGTCCAAATTGATTAAAATTTAACTTATTAGGAGAGCCCAAAAGAATAATATTATTATCCTCCCTCAATAAATTTCGCTCCTCAATCAGCACACCGATAGATGTTGAACGATGGTTGGCAATAATAGTCAACGGCATATCGCCTACCCACCCCTCTACGCACAATGCTCCGCGCCAAGGCGTAACCTGCTCTGGGAAAAATCTATCGGCAAAATATAACACTGCAAAATCCAAGCCGTCGCGCGCAGACGACTGACGATACAGATAGGCATAATCCTCTTGGCTACTGCTAACAATATCGCGCACGACTTGCTCATTCTCTACCCCATACAACACCACAACAGGCATCGCCATAGAGTCAACGACTTGTGTTATATTATTGATTTTTAATCTGTAACGCGTCTCACTCCAGCGCAATCTGCCAGCAGGGGTAAAGTCGCTATCGTCATAGAACGACGAAGGCTCTATGTCGTAGAGTTTATCGACATCATAATACGCTACCCCGAAAGATTTTAATCCCTGCGCTTCGGCAATCACGACCGACAATAGCGATATTACTATAGCAAGGACTCTTCGCATCTTACTCCAATATTACGCCCGAGCCAGACAATACTTCGCCATCGTACCAAGCGGCAAACTGACCCGCTGCTATACCGCGCTGTGGCTCATCAAACAAGATATATAGGCCATCTGCTCGTTTTATGAGTTGTGCCTCTTGCAATGGTTGGCGATAACGTATGCGGACCTGATAGCGACGGCTCTCGCCATCGGCCATCTGCTCGGCAGGGTTTACCCAATGTATCTCCTCGGGTAATATCTTCAACGCCCGACGATAAAGTCCAGGGTGAGAATCACCTTCACCAACAAATATTACGTTTTGCTCGACATCTGTCGATATAATAAAGAGCGACTCCTTGCGGCCTCCGATTCCCAAGCCCTTGCGCTGACCAATAGTATAGAAGTGTGCGCCACGATGTGTACCTATCTTTTTACCGTCACGCACAGTATAACGGAAAGGTTGCGCTAACTGCTCAACATCAGCATCTTCCGCTACGCGGCCATAGCCTCTCCACGAGGGGAGGATTTCGTGGATATTACCATCTTTGGCGGCAAGTTTTTGTTGCAGGAATATAGGCAAATCGACCTTACCAACAAAGCAAATACCTTGAGAATCTTTGCGCTTGGCGGTTGCAAGATGTTGCTCATCGGCAATGCGGCGCACCTCGGGTTTCTGTAAATCACCTATCGGAAAAAGGGCATATTTCAACTGCTCCTGCGTGAGTTGGCACAAGAAATAACTTTGGTCCTTATTCTTGTCGGCACCCGCCAACAAGCGATAGACCGTTTGACCATCTGCCGTCGGCTCCTCCGCCTTACGGCAATAGTGCCCCGTAGCGACATAATCGGCACCCATCTTGAGTGCCTCCTTAAGAAAGACATCGAACTTTATCTCTCTGTTGCACAGCACATCGGGGTTGGGCGTACGGCCCTGCTCATACTCCGAAAACATATAATCGACCACGCGGCGGCGATACTCCTCCGAGAGGTCCACAAAACGGAACGGGATATCCAATCGTTTGGCAACCAACTCTGCAAAAATCTGGTCATCGTACCAAGGGCAGTCACCCTCCAGCGTACCCGTCGTATCGTGCCAATTACGCATAAAAAGGCCTATAACATCGTGCCCCTGCTCCTTGAGCAGATATGCCGCTACGGAAGAGTCCACTCCACCCGATAATCCTACTACAACTGTTGCCATAAACGTCGAGATATGCAATTATGGCGCAAAGGTACGAAAAACATTTTATATTTCATTCTATCTGTGAGCCGCATAGGTGTAATCGCATTCGCCACTTATCGTGCATTTTGTTTTTCGACCTCCAATAATCTGCGTTTATATTCAATCTGCTCGCCATCGCGCTCACCCAAATAACCACCCAACGAGCCGTCTGCTGCCACCACACGATGACAAGGCACATCGGGAGCAAAGGGATTTCGCCGAAGCGCCTGCCCAATAGCCTGCGCACTACGACAACCTATGCGCTCGGCCAACTCGCCATAGGTGATTGTCGTACCCGCTGGCACATCAAGCAACGCAAGATATACCCGCCTCTGAAACGGAGTTATCTCGGCCGAGACCAACACTTTATCACGAATATCACTCATAGGAGTAATTATTATATTTCATATTTCGGCAACACAAATATTCCCCAACAAGAGGAGAGTGTAAACGATTAACAAACTCGAACTTGCAGAAGGATATGTATGTGTAGGTGAGCATAATATTCTATTTACAATTACCCTTTGCTAAATTGCAATCACTACATAATACTTGCAAATTTTCAAGAGTGGTTTCACCACCTTTTGACCAAGGAATAATATGGTCAAAGTGTATATTGTGCAAGCCGTCATTACACTCAACTCCGCACAACCTACATCTATTACCATCACGCATTAGCACTTGAACCTTTAATCGACTGCTTGGTTCTCGATTTGTTTTATGCTTGGTGTTTTCTTTATTGTTAATGTTGGTGGTTGGCTCTATATCAGTTTCGATGTCTGATATATATTGAATAAAAGCATCTAATGCTTTATACCAACTTCCAAATGTTCGTAAATATGAGCCAGAAGAAATCTTAGATATTGAATGATTATCCATATCTCTTCGAGTTGGTTGTTTACCTTTAATCAACCAAGCATCTCGGATATTATCTAATAACTCCACATTAGTGTGAAATGTATTGCTTGGTGCTATGCCGACGAGTTTAAGGGCTGCATTCCAAGAACCAAATCGTCTAATTATAGTTGAACTACTATAATTTCCAAATTGGTCATACTCCTTGATCGTTATAGTATGAGAATTTAGTCGCTTAATAATAGCCTCTAAATCAATGAGCAAATCTTTGTCGCTTGCAATACTCTTCTTTTGGACAACAAATTTCATATCCACACTTCTTATTCTCTATACGCAAAGTTAGCAATTATTTCAATAAGAAGGCTGTGTAATTGTGAAAACTTATACTACTACACATCAAAAATCCTCCTCATAATCATCGTAGTCGTATGACGAATCATAGTCACGAGTGCTATCGCGCGACCTATCGCTCGAATCATCATCGAACAATTCCTCATAAATCCACGCTGCAAGCAGCCAATCCCAAAGTGACATAACAAGCAATTTTAAGGGTTACTTTGCGACAAAGTAACCCCTAGTTTTTGACAACTTCTGACAATCGGCAATAAAAAAGAGAAAAAGCCGAAACTTTTTCTCTATTCTGCGAAATGGCATTTACCCACATTAAACACAATCGGCGGGATATCCTTAACCAGACCAAAAGTAAAAAATGTTCACCATAAAACATTATCCCAAGCGTGGAGAAGAGTTGATTTTACATTCCCTAAAACAACAAAAAGCAGTTACATCTCTGCAACTGCTTGATTTTTAGAGCAGAAAACAAGACTCAAACCCACGCTTCGTGGGGCAATTGTCGCGAGTAATTATATTCATTGGATTACTTTATTTTCTCTCTTATGAGGAACTTGTGCTAAAGTGTGGCGAACTTTTAATATCTTTGCCAAACGAATAAATAACGGAGTACGTTGAATTTAGTTTTGATACACTTAAATGTATTATTTGCATCTATGAGAAAAATAGGATTTTTGCAGTTGGCATTTATGGCGGTGGCTATGTTCTGGGCATTGCCTACGATGGCTCAAGAGGAGCAAATCGTTACTTTAGCGGGTAATGCGTATATTACCTCTGGGAGCAATGCAGCGATTGATGAGGGCAGGTGCGCTATTCGTAATTGGGACGATGCGGAAACCGTGATAAGTTTCTATTTCAGAGCCCAAAAGAGTGGCAATATGAACATTGCGTTGCAAGCACAAGGTAACTCTTGTATCGAGGTATCCCTGCTGGGTAAGAAGAAAAAGGTCACGCTCAAGAGCGATGAGTTATCACGTATCGAATTAGGCTCGTTTAAGGTTAAGACTCCAGGGTATATAAAGGTGGATATTCGCGGTGTAAAGATAAACAAAGGCTCTAATTTTGGCTCTGTTGCGGCCGTTATGGTGGGAGGCGATGTAAGCCCTGTGGTTTGTGTTGCTCCCGATTTCAGTTCGCATTTTGGCCGACGCGGTCCATCGGTACATTTGGGCTACACTCTTCCTGATGAGAATATTGAGTGGTTCTATAATGAGATAGTTGTACCCGAGGAGGGCGATATTCCTAATAGTTATTATATGGCTTGTGGCTTTGGCGAGGGCTACTTCGGTATGCAGAACAATAGTCCACATCCCCGTAGAGTGCTTTTCTCGGTGTGGAGTCCTTATGAGACCGATAATGCAGCCGAGATTCCCGACTCGTTGCGTGTGACTCTTGTTAAGAAAGGAGCAGGCGTAAAGGTTCAGGATTTTGGAAACGAAGGCTCTGGCGGACAGAGTTATATGCACTACGATTGGAAGGCTGGCGAAAAGTGCCGTTTCCTTATGGGTGTTAGACCTGATGGTAAGGGTAATACTGTTTATACAGCCTACTTCTTTGATAATACAAAGTCGAAGTGGGTGCTTGTGGCCTCATTCCGCCGCCCGAAAATCTCTACTTGGTACAAACACGCCCACTCGTTCCTGGAGAACTTCAGCCCCGTGATGGGCTATATCAACAGAAAGGCGTACTACGGCAATCAGTGGGCACGCACTACCGACGGTAGATGGATTCCAGTGACGAAGGCGCGTTTTACTTGTGACGCTACGGGCCGTCAAGAGATGCGTCTCGACTATACAGGTGGTCAGGAGGGTGAGCAGTTCTTCCTCTCTATGGGCGGTTTCTTTGATGAGTATATGACATTTGGTACCTATTTTGAGCGTCAGGGTAATACAACAGAGGCTCCCGATATTGATTTCTCGACACTCGAATAAAACGCGTAGCCGATAAGGTTTTATAACGAATACGATTGCCCGTCATTGATAAATTGCGATTCGATGATGGGCAATTTTATTATTGGGCAGTCCTGAAATCTATTTGGACACCGTATTTTGTATATGATTTATTGTTTGAGGTTGTTTCGGTTGTCGAATGGGGTATTTTGAATGATATTTGTTGAGTTTAAGGTTAAAATGGTACTATATAGCGGGTTACATAACTTTAATGGAGGCTTTTTACGGCTATTTTTATAGGAAATTATATTTTTTTTGAAAAAAGTTTTGGTAAATAAAATTTTTGCTTTATCTTTGCACTCGCAATCGAAACAAAACGATGCACGTTCATAGTATTTTGCGGAAATAGCTCAGTTGGTAGAGCACAACCTTGCCAAGGTTGGGGTCGCGAGTTCGAGTCTCGTTTTCCGCTCAAAATCAAGTCTCAGAGAAATCTGAGACTTTTTTGTTTTTGTGCAAAATCGCTTCCCAGGCACCTGTGGCAAGGTTTTGCTCTACAAACTGAGCAAAGCAGGAAGCAGGGAAGCATCTGAAAAAGCGACTTTCTTGCGACCAGATTTGCGACTGGTTCGGGGTCTATAATATAGTCAGTCGCAGGATTCGTGTAAATGTTTAATATATAACTTATTACACGATTATGAACACCACATCATCAATCACATTTTACTGTCGCAAAAGCAAAGCCAATGCTGTTGGTTTAGCTTCTATTGAGGTATGTGTTACTATTTGCGGTGAACGAATCACATCTACACTACCAAGAAGATGCGCTCCAAAGGAATTTCGCAAGAAGATTCAATCCCGAACGCAGAACCCAATTAAAGAGTACACAGCTGCCATTGCTGCCAAGATTGAGGAGTTAAAGACCAAATGTTTAATTGATGGTAAGCATTTGACTAAGGAGCTTTTAAGAACAAGTATTCAGTATGGATTTGCAGAACAGCATTATAGTGTTCGTGAATTGTTCTCCAACTTCCTTGAATCTCAGCAGATGAAAGTAGATGCAGGGCTTTCAACTCAACGTAACCACAGGAAATATGAGATTGTGCGAGACTTATTCTTCGAACATAGTGGCATCTCTGCTGATTCTAATGCTCTCGCATTGCGACAGAAACATATCATAGACTTTAATACATACTTGATGTCTGTATATGATAGTACAACAGTCGCAGGAATGATGCAGAAGCTTAAAAGTGTATTTTTATATGCGTTGAGGAACAAGATGATTCAGGAGAATCCTTTTATGGGCTTTACTATATGCAGAAAGCAGAAAGATGTCGAATTCTTAACCCAAGAGGAGGTCGCAAGAATAAGACGTGCGTATATGCCTTCTGTGAATTTAGAACGTATAAGAGACCTATTCCTGTTTCAATGTTACACAGCCCTTTCATACTGCGATATGGCAGCTCTCAAACCGTCTGACTTCAAGACTAACGATATGGGATATATCTACATTGATAGCGTGAGATTAAAGACCAAGGTTAAGTTTATTGCCATCCTATTTGAAGATGCTATCTACATCGCTAAGAAGTATGATTACAAGCTCCCAATCATTAGCAACCAAAGGTATAATACCAATCTTAAAATACTAGCTGACATCTGCGGTATCAAGAAACCTCTGCATACTCATATCGGTAGGCATACAGCAACTTGTTATCTCTTAAATAAGGGATTGGGACTTGATATTGTAGCCAGAATTATGGGGCATTCTTCTACTAAGCTAACTAAGCATTATGCCAAGTTACTTGATAAGACAGTATTTAG